>NZ_JBIAVN010000011.1:0-244286 GCF_042894285.1 Streptomyces sp. NPDC001544
CAGTACGGCGCCTACACCGCCCAGGCCGGTGGCAGTGCCGGACCGGCCGACGCGCGGAAGAACTGCCAGCTCGTCCTGGACGTCAAGGCCCCGGCGTCTTTCACCTACGCCCTTTTCGGGCTGGACCACCGCGGCCATGCCTCGCTGCCCGCGGGCGCGACCGCCACCATCGAGTCCGACTACTACTTCCAGGGGCAGACGGACGACGTCTTCCAGTCCCACCCGTTGACGGGGCCGTACCAGGACGACTGGGCCGTGTCCGACAGCGTGCCGGACAACCGGCTGGTCTGGGCACCATGCGGCTCGCAGCGTTACCTCAACGTCAACACGTCCCTGCAGGTGAGCGCCGGCTCGGGTGGCCGCGCCGGCATGGTCACCATGGGTTCGACGGACGTCCCGGGCGCCTCCTACCGGCTCGTCTGGAAGCGGTGCTGACGCCCGGGGCGACAGGAGGGCCGGCGCCGGGACTGCCCGGAGGGCCGTGACCGGCCGGAGGCTCGCCGCACACCGCCTGGAGGTGGCTCGGCCTGTGGGTGCGGTGACCTGTCGGCCGAACAGGAGCTGTTCTCCCGCACCCAGCAGCGCCTGAGCACCATCCGCGCGGTCGGGTGTCGGCGATGCTGAGGCCACCGCCGTACCGGTCGGCGTACGACCAGGGGCTGGGAACCGTCTACACCGCCCATCAGCAGCCGTCCGAAGGTCGCGTGATCCACCACGTCGCCTCCGTGATGGGTCCGGACGGGGAGTGCGCTACGGCCACGGGAGGGTGGACGTGCGGCGTCCGCGCTTGTGCCGCCGGTCGATCGCCGCCGCAGCCTGTCATCGTGGTCAGCGGCTGATCCCCGACGACGGGGAGAGCCGCGTGGCGCTGAGACAGGAGGTCCTGCCATGACCGGATCGCCGCCCTCCGGACCGGCGTCCTTTGGCGACGGCCGTTACGGTGAGGACCTGTTCGAGCCGGAGCACCCGCAGGAAGCCGAGCGGATCGACGCGGCCGCGCTGGTCTACGACCCGGTCACCACCCGCCGCCTGCGGGCGCTGGGCGCAGGGCCGGGCAGTCGCTGCCTGGAAGTGGGCGCGGGGACCGGAACGGTGGCGCGCTGGCTGCTCGAAGAGGCGCGAGTGGACCAGGTGGTCGCCCTGGACCGGGACACCAGCGCCCTGTCGGCGCTCGCGGGCCCACGGCTGCGAGTGGTCACCGCCGACCTCTTGGACGAGAGCCTGCGGCCCGGCGGCTTCGACCTGATCCATGCCAGGTTCGTCCTCATGCACCTGCCCGAGCGCCGCCGCCTCGTCGCACGGCTCGCGCAGTGGCTGAACCCCGGAGGCTGGCTGGTGCTCGGCGACGCCGTGGAAGTTCCGGACGCGCTGGACACCTCGTCCGCCTACCGGCGGACCATGGACGCCATGTGGCAGGCGCTGAGGTCGACGATCGGCACCGACACCTCGTCCGTCCCGGCGTATCCGCACTACCTCAGAGAGGAGGGGCTGCGGAGCGTCGCCGCGGAGCTGTACTGCCCGCCACTGGCCGCGGGCAGCCCGCTGGCCCGGTTCTGGTCCGAGACCTGGAGCCGGATGCGGTCCGCGTTGGCGGAGACCGGCCGGGTGGACGACACCGTCATCGACGAGGCACAGGCGTACCTGTCCTCACCCGAGCTCGCCGAACTCGGGCCGGGCATGCTGATGGCCTGGGGGCAGCGGCGCTGAAGCGACACCGGCCCCCCGGTCCGGCCGAGCCCTCACGCGCATGCCCAGGCACTCATGCCCTGAAGGGCGGCGAGACGGCGGGCCACGGCGATCTGTTCCCTTCGCGTCGCCAGGTCGGCTCGGGGCGCGTACTTGCGGCCGCCCGCGGCGATCCAGCTCGACTGCTTGAACTGAAGACCCCCGTAATGGCCGTTGCCGGTGTTCGCGCGCCAGTTGCCGCTTGATTCGCATCGTGCGATGGCATCCCAGTCGGTGCCGAGACCTGTGGCCTCCGTGGCATGAGCGGACGGTGCCACGAACGTGAGCACGGTCGCGACCAGCGGGAACAGTCCCAGCACCAGGCGGCGGCCCTGCTTCGGCCTGCTGCCTTCGTACACGCCACCATCGTGGGTTGAAATCATGTCAAATGACTATAAGGCACCCTGTGTAGATCCTTCGGTTACGACGCGGAGCCGACCTGCGACGCGTCCTGCTGTGCCACCGCGTAACCGGGCACGGACGGCCATCGGACGGTCAGCACCACCGATTCCTCCTCCGCGAACCACGAGTGGTCGACCCCGTGCCCCCATACGACGTAATCGCCCTGCTGCTCCAGCACAACGCTGCGGCCGGGAAGTTCGACGCGGAAGCGGCCACTGATGAGGACCAGCAGGGCGGTGCGTACCTCGCCCTCCACCCACTGGGCTCGCTCGTCGCCACGGGGGTGCACACCCCACTTGATCTCGACGGCCTCGCTGTGACGTGGATCGCCGACGTCCTTGAAGTGCCCGAGGAGCCAGCCCCGGTCCAGTGCCGCGTCCTTGCCCGCGTTGCCCACGTACACGCTGTCGTTCATGTGGCGGGACGCTAGCAGCAACCGGGCGCGCGTCCCGCCGGCGCGGTGAGGCGTTCCGGGCGGCCGGCGCCGCACGAGCGCGTCAATCCGTTCATGTCATATGCCGGACGGGCCCGCATCCCGACTGATCCGACCGGGGGAAACCTGCTTCCCCGGTCACCAGCGGTGGCCGGAACCGGCACACCGACCCCGCTCAGACGGACGTCCAGGCACACGCCCGGGCGGAGGAGCGCTACGAGTTCTCGCACCTGCGCCGCAGCACGGACGTCACCGGCCTCGCCGCCATGGCCAAGGCGGTCAAGGCCGCCGAGACCATGGCGCCCACCCTGCCGCACCCCGGAGTCGAGTCCGCAACGGCCAACGTGGCCGTCGGGCCGATCGCCGCCCTCAAGGACCCCACCAGGGACGCCGTACGCAAGGCCATGGGCAACGGCGGCTGAGCCGGCACCGAGCGCCCTGCCCGGCGACGTACCGTGCCAGCCCGGGCACCGGCAGCGCCCCGGTGGCCGGGCGGGACGCCGGGATCCACGGTCCGGGCACGATCACGGTGCCGCCCGCTCGCCCCCGTCGCCCGTACCCTCGAGCCTGTCGTACACGAGAAGCCCGTCGTCGCGCAGTCGCACACCCGCCGTCGGTGTGTGCACGCCGACGCGTCCGTCGTGCATGAGGTGGTGGGCCGGTACGCCGCGGGCGAGTACCGAGAAGTCGGCGATCAGCCGGCGGTGACAGCGCCACCAGACCGCCTCGCTGCACATCACGGCCGTGCGGGCGAGAGCGGCATCGCGCAGCACCCGGCCCATGGCGGTGACGAACTCGGGGGAGCGGGTGTGCGCGGCGTAACCGCGGAAGGAGGCGTTGCGCCAGACGACGTCCGGGCTGTCCGGAGACGGTCTGCGGAAACCACCGAGGGCGGGCTCCCAGCGGTAGGCGATCCCACTGGCCGGCATCCACTCGGCGAGCCGCTGCCGGGACAGGTCGGGATCGCGCCGGCTGCCCGGGGCGGTACGCACGTCCACGACTGCCGTGACCCCGGCGGAGCTCAGCAGCTCGGTGATCCGAGCACGATCGGCCGTGCTGTGGCCGAAAGTCAGCAGAATCGTGTCCACATTGCCGGACTCTCCATTTTTCGCGGGTACACGCAGGGAACCCGGGACAGAACATCGGACGAAACGGAGGCGAGGACATGGCGGGGCCGGACCACGAGGATGTCGTCGACGTCGGAGCCCTGCCGCCCTCGGCCGCCGTGCTGCCCGAGACACTGGACGCCCTCGGCACCGGGGCCTATGTGGTGGACGAGCAGGGCTGCATCATCGCGGTCAACACCCGCGCCGAGAAGCTGCTGGCCCGGCCCGCCCAGGACCTCCTGGGAAACGACGCGCACGACCTGCTGCACCGCGACCCGCACGGCCAGCCGCTTTCCCGGACCCAGTGTGTGATGCGGCAGGCCTTCCACGCCGGACGCACCGCACAGGCCGATGCGGAGCACTTCGCGCGGGGCGACGGTTCCGTACTGCCCGTCTCCTGGCTGATCACCCCCTACGACATCGGTGACCAGCGAGCCGGGGCGCTCGTCCTCTTCCACACGCCCGTCCGGCCGCAGGCCACCGTCCGGCAGCCGGATCCCGCGGCCGAGCCGCTGACCGAACTGGAACGGCTGGCCCTGCTGGCCGAGACCACCGGCAGCCTCACCTCCACTCTCGACGTCGACGAGGCGCTGCAGCGACTGGTGAACCTGGTCGTGCCCCGGCTCGGGGACTGGGTCGTCATCGATCTGATCACCGAACGGGACGAGGTGTGGCGCGCGGCCGTGGTCCACGCCGACGGCGACACGCTGGTGCACCACGAGGACCTGCAGGGCCCGATGCCGCCGGTACCGGATGAATCGCCGATGCCGCTCTCCAGGGCCCTGCGCGGGGTCGCGTCCAACCTGGCCGGACCCGAGACCTACCGGCGGGAACCGGATTCCGGCATCGCGGTGGAACAGCGCCGTCTGTTCGAGACCACCGGCATCCACTCCGCGGCCATCACGCCCATCCGCAGCACACGCGAAGTACTGGGAGCCCTGACCGTGGGCCGCGCGGAGAAGCCGGGGAACTTCACCTCCGCCGACCTTCCCCTGCTGGAGGACATCGCCCGCCGCGCCGGGCTCGCCCTGGACAACGCCCGCCTCTACCAGCGTCAGCGCAAGGTCGCCGAGACCATGCAGAACCACCTGCTGCCCCAGATGCCGCACGTTCCGGGCCTGCAGATGACCGTCCGCTACCTGCCCGCGCCCGACGCCTCACAGGTCGGCGGCGACTGGTACGACGCCTTCACACTGCCCGAAGGCGTCACCGCCCTGGCCGTCGGGGACGTCGTCGGACACGACCTGGAGGCCGCGGCGGGCATGGCGCAGCTGCGCAACATGCTCCGCGCCTACGCCTGGTCCCAGCAGGATCCACCCAGCCGGATCGTCGAACGGCTCGACGAAGCCATCGTGCCCATCACCGACGTGCCCATGGCCACCCTGGTCTTCGCCCGGCTGGAAGCGATGCAGGACGGGCGGTGGGAGCTGTCGTGGACGAACGCCGGGCATCCCCCGCCGCTGCTGGTCACCCGCGACGGACTGACCGAATACCTGACCGAGGGCCACGGCATTCTCCTGGGAACCGGGGCGCGCGCCCCCCGCCCCGACGCCACGGCCCTGCTGCCGCCCGGGTCCACGCTGGTGCTGTACACCGACGGCCTCATCGAAGAAGCCGGTCACTCCCTGGACGACGGCCTGAACCGCCTGCGCCAGCATGCCGCCGCTCTCGCCCACCGTCCCCTCGCGGCCTTCACCGACCAACTGCTGCGCCGGGTCCGCCCGGCACGCAACGACGACGACGTCGCCCTCCTCGCCCTGCGCATCCCGCACCAAGGCGCCCACACCTGAAGGACGAGCGCCCGGAAACCTGTCGTCGAACGGCAGTGAGCGGCCACCCGAGTGGCCGCTCCGAGCGGGTACCGGCGCGTGACGTGATCAGCCGCCCACGTACCAGGAGAAGCCGCCGTTCGACGCGGCCACGGCGAGCAGCACGAAGAAGAGGACCAAGTCGACGATGCCCAGGATGATGCCTGCCTTGGCCATGCCCGCACCGTTCCTGGCCCCCGCCTGCCGCAGGCCCAGGGCGCCGAAGATGATGGCCAACGGGCCGAGGACGACGTTCAGGACGAAGATTCCGACGATGCCGCAGACGAGGCCGGCGACGGCCATCCCGTTGGTGCGCGAGGTCGTGGCAGGAGAACTGCCGTAGCTTGTCATGGGGCACACTCCCGTGTGGTCGATTGGCGCCGCGACACCAACTGGCCGCGCGCGCTTCACCTTTGACTGACCGTTCGGTTGCCCTCTGCCCACCCGAACATTCCCCCGCGGCGCACCCGACAGCCGGCCCTGCCGCATGAGGGGCGGCATCGGTGGAACCCACCCGGTGGAGCACGCCCGGCGGCCGGGCGCGGAACGGAGCAGGGCGGTGTCGATCGATCTCGCAGGGTTCCTCGCAGTGGTGCTGCTGGCCTACCTGGTGCCCGGCCCCGACTTCCTGGTCGTCGTACGGGCCGCCGCGCACCGGGCCTCGCTGGGCCGGGCGGCCGCCCTCGGGGCTCAGAGCGGGCTGTGCGTACACATGTGCGCCGCGGCGCTGGGGCTGTCGGCGATCGCCGCCCGGTCGGCCTACGCGTTCACCGTGATCAGGCTGGCCGGAGCCGCGTACCTGGTGTGTCTGGGCGTGAGGGCTCTGCTCGACGCCCGCGGGGGCGCCGCCGCCCCGGGCCGGCCGGCCGAGCGTGAGGAGAAGGCGCTCGGCGCACCGGGCCTGCGGGACAGTTTCCTGCAAGGGCTTCTCAGCAATGTGTGCAACCCCAAGGCGGCGCTCTTCTTCCTCAGCATCCTGCCCCAGTTCGTCGACCGGGGCGGCACGTCGGTCACCGGACAGGTCTTCCTGCTCGGCACGCTCGACATCCTCGGCGGCGTCGTCTACTGGTTCGCCCTCGTGGCCGTCGCGGCACGCCTGCGAGCGGTACTGGCCCGTCCGGCGTGGCGCCGTCGCTGGGAACGCGTCACCGGCTGCTTGTTCATCGTCATCGGCATCGGGGTGGCGGCGGCCGAGTAGGGCCGGGGCCGCTCCCCGCGCGGGCCGACGCACCGGCGGCGAAACATCTAAAGTGGCTTCCACCAGTTCCGGCGACAGGACCTGTGAGGTATTCGCGAACATGCCGACCGAGACGTTTGAGTTTCAGGTGGAGGCCCGTCAGCTGCTGCAGCTGATGATCCACTCGGTCTACTCGAACAAGGATGTGTTCTTGCGGGAGCTCGTCTCCAACGCATCCGACGCCCTGGACAAGCTTCGGCTCGAGAAGCTGTGGGACGACTCGCTCGACGCCGATGTGTCCGATCTGCACATCGAGATCGACATCGACCACGACGCCCGCACCCTCACCGTGCGGGACAACGGGATCGGGATGTCGTACGAGGAGGTCGGCCGGCTCATCGGCACGATCGCCAACTCGGGCACGGCGAAGTTCCTCCAAGAGCTGCAGGAGGCCAAGGACGCGGCCGGGGTGGACGGGCTCATCGGCCAGTTCGGCGTCGGGTTCTACTCCGGCTTCATGGTGGCGGACGAGGTCACCCTGGTGACCCGGCGCGCCGGCGAGAGCCAGGGCACCCGCTGGACTTCGCGCGGCGAGGGCACCTACACACTGGAGACGGTCGACGACGCGCCGCAGGGCACCTCGGTCACGCTCCACCTCAAGCCGGCCGACCCGGAGAACCAGCTCCACGACTACACCTCCCCGTGGAAGATCAGGGAGATCGTCAAGCGCTACTCGGACTTCATCACCTGGCCCATCCGGATGGTGCCCGAGCGTTCCACCGCGGCCGAGGAGAGCGACGAGACACCCGGACCCGAGACGCTCAACTCCATGAAGGCACTGTGGGCGCGGCCGCGCGACGAGGTGTCCGACGACGAGTACCACGAGCTGTACAAGCACATCGGCCACGACTGGCGCGACCCGCTGGAGACCATCCGGCTCCAGGCCGAGGGCACCTTCGAGTACCAGGCACTGCTGTTCCTCCCCGCCCACGCCCCCCACGACCTGTTCACGCGCGACTTCCAGCGCGGCGTCCAGCTGTACGTCAAACGCGTGTTCATCATGGACGACTGCGAGGCGCTGCTGCCGCCGTACCTCCGCTTCGTCAAGGGCGTCGTCGACGCGGCGGACCTCTCGCTCAACGTGTCCCGGGAGATCCTGCAGCAGGACCGCCACATCGAGATGATGCGGCGACGGCTGACGAAGAAGGTCCTCTCCACGGTCAAGGAGATGATGACCAAGGACCAGGACCGCTACGCCACGTTCTGGCGGGAGTTCGGCACCGTCCTGAAGGAGGGCCTGGTCACCGACTCGGAGAACCGCGACACCATCCTCGCCCTCGCGTCGTTCGCGAGCACGCACCACGACACCGAGCCGACCACGCTCAGGAACTACGTGGAGCGGATGAACGACGGACAGGAGGACATCTACTACCTGACCGGCGAGTCCCGGCAGAGCATCGAGAACTCCCCGCACATGGAGGCGTTCCGCGACCGGGGCATCGAGGTGCTGCTGCTCACCGACCCCGTCGACGAGGTGTGGGCCGACGCCGTCGGCGAGTACGAGGGCAAGAAGCTGCGGTCCGTCGCCAAGGGCCGCATCGACCTCGACGCGAAGGACGAGGACGCCACCGACGAAGAGCGGGAGAAGCAGACCGAGGAGTACGCCGGGCTGCTCGGCTGGATGAAGGAGCAACTGGGCGAGGACGTCAAGGAGGTGCGCCTGTCCTCGCGCCTCACCGTCTCCCCGGCCTGCGTCGTCTCCGACGCGCACGACCTGACCCCGGCCCTGGAGAACATGTACCGCGCGATGGGCCAGGAGGTGCCCCGCGCCAAGCGGATCCTGGAGCTCAACGCGGACCACCAGCTGGTGAAGAGCCTCAACCAGTCGTACAAGGAGCTCGAGGACCGCACGGAACTCGCGGAGACGGCCGAGCTGCTGCACGGCCTCGCGGTGCTCGCCGAAGGCGGTCAGCCCAAGGAGCCGGCCCGGTTCGTCAAACTGATGGCGGACCGCCTGGAACGCGCGCTGTAACCCGGCACCGCCGTACGCCGGCGGCCTGCCCCACCGCCGGACGGGCAGGCCCCGGTCCCGGGCGTCCGGATGATCAGCGGTCCGGCGGGGGGTACAGCCACCGCCGCAGCAGACGGCTCAGTCGCGGCATCACCAGGTACGTCAGCGTCGGCAGCAGCACCACCGGGAAGACGGCGGCCCGCAGCGGCAGGGGCCAGGCACCCGTGCGCGGCGTCGCCAGCCACTGGATCAGCAGCGTGAACGGATAGGCGCCGAGGAACGTGGTGAGCACCATCTTCCAGCGGGGCGGAGCCTGCACGGTGGTGCCGGGCAGGCTGAACCAGGTCTCCATCCCGGACGTCGACTGCCGCTCGCTGCCGATCTCCGTGGCGACACCCTTGATCCGGGCATGCCATGCCGCCCGCTCGTCCGACTCCAGCCACGCGGTGAGCCGGTGCGCATCGGACCAGCGCAGCACCGCGTGGAAGCGGTGGCCCTCCTCGGGGCGCAGCCACGAGACGCCCTCGTTGCCGGGGAACTGTCTGGCGCAGCGGGTGATCCCGTGCGTCCAGTCCTCGAACTCCTGCTCCCGGCCGGGGCGCACTTCCCAGGTCAGAACCGTGGTGACCGGCTCGCCCCGCCGGACTTCGGTGGTGCTCATGTTCATCAGAGGTGCCACGAATGCCGCGGATCATGCCGGGCGGTTCCCCCCCGTCCTGTGACCGCCGGCCGGTCCGCTCGTTGGGTGTGCGTGGGCAGCAGCGATCCGCGGCCGTGGCCCGTGACCGGACACACCGCGGTCTTCGGCCGAGCCGTTGCCGCCCGTACGCGACCTGCGTGTGGAGGGACAGCCCCGTCGATGACCGATCGCACGACGACATCCCGGGCCGGGATCCGCGGCTTCCGCACGGGCGACGGACCGCAGGTGGTGGAGGCGTGGCGCCGCAGCGCACCGGCCGACCCCATCACACCGGACCGGTTCCGCTCGCTGGTCCTGCTGGACGGCAACTTCGACCCGGAGGGGCTCCGGGTCGCCGTCGAGGGTCATCGTGTCGTCGGCGCGGCCTACGCGGTGCGCCGTCTGACGCCGATGACCGGCACCGACCTGGAGCCGGAGCAGGGATGGATCCCGTTCTTCTTCGTCGACCCGGCCGCCCGCGGGCGCGGCCTCGGCCGGCGGCTGCTCTGCGATGCCCTCGCCTGGCTGGGCAGCCATGACCGCACCCGGGTGGACTTCTCCCCGTACACCCCGAACTACTTCCTCCCCGGCCTGGACACCGCGGCCTACCCGGAAGCGGCGGGACTCCTTCGCTCGCTGGGGTTCCGGACCCTGTACGAGGCGGCGGCCATGGACCGCGGCCTCGTCGGCTACCGCCTCCCCGAGGGTGTCGCGCAGCGCCTGACCGAACTGACGGCGCGGGGGCACCGGTTCGCCACCCCGTCCGACGACGACCTGGTGGAACTCGTCGCGCTCGCCGGGAACCACTTCAACCCGGACTGGGCACGCGCGATCCGCGTATGCCTGGCCGCGGGCACGCCGCTCGACCGCGTCGTCGTCGTCCGCGACCCGTCCGGCCGCCTGGCCGGCTGGGCGATGCACGGCGCGTACGAGTCGATGGACGAACGCTTCGGCCCGTTCGGGGTCCTCGAGGACATGCGCGGCACCGGACTGGGCACGGTCCTGCTCCACCTGGTCCTGGACCGCATGCGGGCGCGCGGCGCGCACTCCGCGTGGTTCCTGTGGACCGGTGAGCAGTCCCCGGCGGGCCATCTGTACCGCAAGGCCGGTTTCACCACGACCAGGGTGTTCCACGTGATGCGCCGGGAGGCTCCCCGATGACGCGGGCACACCGCGTCGGCGGTCTGAGCCGCCGTCACTTCGCCCTCGCGCTGCCCTCCGCGCTGCTCACCTCCGCATGTGCCGCGCCGCACCGGGGCACCGGGCGGCCCGGGGACCCGATCGTCCTCACCCTGCTCTCCCACTACGCGAGCGGAACGCTCAAGGAGGCACTGCAGGGGCCGGTCGACGAGTGGAACGCGACCCACGAACGGGTGAAGGTGCGCACGACAGCCGTCGAGTTCACGGACCTGCTGACCACCTTCATGGTCCGGCAGGCCGCCGGCCAGGGCGCCGACATCCTCCACCCGTACTGCCTGTGGAACGGCCAGCTCGTCCAGGCGGGTGTCCTGCGGCCCGCTCCGCAGGAGCCCGCCGAGGAGATCACGCGCGGCTACGGCGCGGCCGCGGTCGCCTCCTCCTCGGTCGGGGGCAAGGTCTACGGCTACCCCACCGAGGTGCAGACCTACGCCCTCTACTACAACAAGCGGCTGCTGCACGAGGCAGGCATCGGTGGCCCTCCGCGCACCTGGCGGGAACTGGAGGAGACCGCCTGCCGCACCGCCAGACGCGACCGGTACGGCAACACACTGGTCCAGGGATTCGGGCTGTCGACCTACGACGACTCCACCACCGTCGGCCAGACCCTCGCCCTGCTCAGTGCCGCCGGCGGAACCTTCGTCTCCGCCGACGGCAGGCACACCGCGATCGACTCGCCGGCCGGCCGGGCGGTGCTCGATCTGGAGCACCGCCTCATCGCGAAAGGGGCGAGCGACCCCGGAGTCAACGTCTACCAGGCGTTCCCGTCCGGGCAGGTGGCCATGGTGGTCAGCGCCGGCTGGTGGACCGCCAGCCTGAAGGGACTCATGGGCAGGGACTACCGCGAAGTCGGCGTCGCGCCCCTACCGGTCCCCGAACTGGACGACGAGCGCGCCACGCTCTCCACCGGCTTCATGCTGGGCGTCAACACCGCCAGTGAACACCCGCGTGAGGCCTGGGAGTTCCTGCGCTGGCTCAATTCCGAGAAGGTCCCCGTGAAGAGCGCCGGGAAGGACGCGACAGCGACCCGGATGAGCTCCCTGCAGGTGTCGGTCGGCTCCCTGACCGGCCGCGCCGACGACATGCGCACGCTCCTGGGCCAGGGCGGCGACCCGAACCTGCGCCCGTTCCTGGACGCGCTGGCGTACGCGGTGCCGGAACCGAACATGCCGGGCGCGCAGCAGGCCAAGTCGCTGCTGCGCAAGAACATCGAGGCGTTGTGGACCGGCCGGCAGTCGGTCGACGAGGCGCTGCGCACCACCCGCCGTCAGGTCGACCAGGAGGTGTCGCGCTCATGGTGAACGCCCTGGCGCCGGAGCCGACCGGACGGGCGGCGCACAGCCGGCGGTCCGCCGTGCCCGCCGCCGTCGGCCGCGGCCGGATCGGGCACCGGCACCGCCAGGCCGTCGTCGCCTATCTCTTCCTGGCGCCGACGCTGCTGTTCTTCGCGGTCTTCCTGTTCCTGCCGCTCGGCTTCGCGCTGCTGTTGTCGATGTCCCACTGGACCGGGTTCGACCTGGGGGACATCGACCCGGTGGGCCTGGACAACTTCACCGGCCTCTTCGCGGACGGATCGACGTTCCTGGTGCCGGTCCTCACCAACACGCTGCTGTTCGCCCTCGGCACCGTGGCTCTCGCGCTCGCGGGCTCTGTGCTCGTCGCCACCTGCATCGACAAGCTGCGGTTCCAGGGGCTGTGGCGCACCCTGTACTTCCTGCCGATCGTCACCACCGTCGTCGCCGTCGGCAACGTCTGGAAGTTCATGTACGAGCCGGGCGGCCTCGTCAACGGAGGTCTCAACGCCCTCGGTTTCGGCTCGGTGGCGTTCCTCCAGAACCCGGACACCGCGCTGCCCTCGGTCGTGGTCGTACAGGCCTGGGCCTCGGTCGGTACGGCGATCCTCGTCCTGACCGCCGGGCTGAAGTCCATCCCCGGGTCCTACTACGAGGCCGCCGCGCTCGACGGTGCCGGGCCCGTCACCGTCTTCTGGAAGATCACACTGCCGCTGCTGCGGCCGTCCCTGCTGTTCGTGTGCATCACCCAGTTCCTCACCGGCCTGCAGTCGTTCGCGCTGATCATCGTGATGACCCAGGGCGGCCCGGGTGACGCGACCGAGGTGGCCGCGCTGGAGATGTACCGGCAGGCCTTCGCCCACGGCGACTGGGGGACCGCGAGCGCCGCCGCCTTCGTGCTGTTCGTGGTGGTACTCGCCGTCACCCTGGTGCAGTTGTGGGTCTTCCGTCGCAGGGGGGAGGACGCGTGATCCGCCGCCGTTTCCCGTGGTTTTCGTGTCTGCTGGTGGGGGCCGGTGCCGTGGTCACGGTGGTGCCGTTCCTCGACATGGTGATGACGTCCTTCAAGGGGCCCGGCGAGACCGGCACGCTGCCGTACCGGTTCCTGCCCAAGGCCTTCGACCTGTCCAACTACCGTGCGGCGATCGACCAGCTCGATCTGCCGGTGCTCTTCCGCAACAGCGTCGTCGCCACCACCGTGATCACCGTGTCCGTGCTGCTCACGTCGTCACTCGCCGGCTATGCGCTCGCCAAACTCCGCTTTCCCGGCCGGGACTTCATCTTCCGCCTCGTGCTGTCGACGATGATGTTCCCCCCGTTCCTCTTCTTCGTCCCCCACTTCCTGATCCTGGTGCACTGGCCGCTGGCGGGCGGCAACGACCTGCTCGGACGCGGCGGCGCGGGACTGACCGTCAGCATCGTGGCGCTCGCCATGCCGTTCCTCGTCAACGGCTTCGGGATCTTCCTGATGCGCCAGTTCATGGTCTCGATCCCGGACGAGGTCCTCGAGGCGGCCCGTATCGACGGGGCCGGTGAGTTCTGCGTGTGGTGGCGGATCGTGATGCCGCAGACCAAGCCGGTCGTGGTGACGCTCGGACTGCTGACCTTCGTCGACGCCTGGAACGAGTACATCTGGGCGTTGCTCGTCTCGACCGCGGACCCGGACGTGATGACGCTGCCCGTCGGTATCCAGCTCCTGCAGGACCACGTCGACCCGGCCCGCACGATGCCCATCGTCATGGCCGGCCTCGTCCTGAGCATCCTGCCGGTCCTGATCCTCTTTCTTCTGCTGCAGAAGTACTACATTCGCGGCGTCATGCTCAGCGGCCTCAAGTAGCCCTCGACGGCCCTGATGACGTGGTAGTCCGCCTCGACGGCGTCCGGCTCGTCGCTGCTGAGAACGACCTCGGCGCCCCGGGCCGCCGGGCGGACCGGGGCGTGCCCCAGGAGGTCCGCGCTGACCACGACCGCTGTCGGCAGCCGGCGCAGGAAACGCCCCAGCCGTGGGTCGACGGCCGCGCCGTCGTCTCGGCGTACGCACACCCGGACGACCCGCTGACCGGCCGGGCCGGGAACGAACGGAACGGACAGAGGCAGCACAGGGGTGTCCAGTGCGTCCGTCAAGCGGTCGTAGCCGGTTGCCCTGCGCAACGCCTCGTCGGCCGGCGAGACGCCGGGCACCGCCAACGCGGAGACGAGGAGCGGGCCCCGGTCCTCCGCGTAGGCGACGCGCGCGGTGACCGGACCGCGCATCACACCAAGGACGTCGAGCACGCGCAGTACGTACGCCGAAAGCACTCGCGTCAGCGGCTCGTCGGGGAACAACAGGTCGACGCGGTCCAGGGATCGGTCGCGGGAGCGGGTCTCGGCCCAGACGTCGGTGATGGCATGCTCAGCCCGCCCGTCCGTACCGGGGCGGCTGACACTGTTGACCACGAACTGCCGGTCGGGCAGCCGCTCGGTGAGGACCAGGCAGGCGTCGTCGGAGTGCAGGGCGGCCGCGCGCTTCATGGCGGGCCAGAAGGTGCTGATCTGCTGCTTTCCGTCGCAGGGCACCGGCTCGACCGGTACGCCGGCCGCGGCGGGGGCCAGCAGGTAGCCGGGCAGGCGACAGGTCTCGGCCCAGGCCAGGACCTCGGCCAGGCTCGCGCTGCGGATGCCGCGGGGGGCCGGTACACCGGCCCGCGCCAGGGCGGCCGCCTGTGCACCGCGGTCGTGGCGCAACGCCGATGTCTCCGGGTCACCCAGCGGCAGGCCCAGATGCCAGGCGATCCGCTCCGCCAACCCGACACCCGCCGCACTCCCGGCGACGACGGCCGACACTCCCAGCCCTCGCAGCGCTTTGACCGTTTGCCGCAGGGACCCGCGATGCTCGACGGACTCCGCGCGGCCGCCCGCCCCCTGCACAGGTGCGAGCGCCGACGTCCGGCACCGGGTGTCCAGCTCGACGGTCACGCTTCGCCAACCGCGCTGCGTGAAGGACTCCGCGTGGGAAGAGCTGCCACCGGGGGCGACGATCGCCACGGTACCGGCGCCGGCCCCGGACCGGGGCGCGACGACAGGGGCGGCGGAGGCCATGGTCATGTGAGCGGACTCCCTACGAGGACCAGATACGTGCGGCGCCCTGCCCGTTGGCCTCGGGCGTCGCCGACCGGTCACATGGCCTCCTGGCCGGCATGGTCGCGGACGGCGGCGTGCCTGCCGCATCGCCGATGAGTCCCGGCACGGCCGTCGGGACACCCGGGGTCCGGCTTCCGGAACGGCCACGGCGAGAGGAAAGGGAAAGGGGCACAGCAGCCTCCTGCGCTGGTCCTCCTGGAACGCTCGAGCGGGAGGCATCACTATGTCTCTCCGAATGGGCGAATGCAATCTTCGGATTCCTCTTCTCACCTCCCGAGAAGTTCGACGTTGAATTTTCTCGCCGGGTGAGAAACGAATGCCTTCTTCTCACCCGGTGAGAAAGATGTAGGCGGCAAGATGCCCAGGTGGGCCTCGCTGTACGGATGCCCTAGCCTGTCGTGGTACACATCCCGCTTCGCGTCCATAGGAGTGCCGTGCGTGCCATTGTCATGAGGGAATTCGGCGGCCCTGAGGTCTTGCGGCTGGAACACGTTCCGGACCCCGAACCCTCGCCCGGGCAAACCCTGCTGGATGTGAGGCTGGCGGGTGTCAACTACGCGGATGTCCATGTTCGTGGGAATACGTACCTCGCGCCGGTCGAACTGCCGTACATCCCGGGCAACGAGGTCGTCGGCACCACCGGCGACGGCAGGCGGGTCGTGGCGCTGACCCAGGGCGGCGGCTACGCGGAGAAGGTGGCCGCCCACCGCAGACTGCAGTGGGAGATCCCCGACGAGGTCACGGACGAACAGGCGGTGTCGCTGGCTCTGCAGGGGAACAGCGCGTACCACCTCCTCTTCACCGTCGCCCAGGTCGTCAAGGGGCAGACGGTCGTCATTCCCGCCGCCGCCGGCGGCGTCGGTTCGCTGGCCGTGCAGCTGGCGCACCAGGCAGGTGCCCGGGTCGTCGCGCTCGCCGGTACGGACGAAAAGCGTCAGCTCGCCCTGGAGCTCGGGGCCACGGAAGTCGTCGACTCCTGCGACGAGGAGGGCCTCGCGGAGCAGATCCTCGACGCGGCAGGAGGGCCCGTGCACGCCGCGTTGGAGATGACCGGCGGCAGGACACTGCTGCAGACCCTGGAAGTGGTCGCCCCGCGCGGCAGGCTCGTCGTGTACGGCTTCGCCGGCGGGCAGCTCGCCCAGGTCCCGGTGCACACACTGCTGCAGAAGTCCGTCACTGTCGCCGGTTTCTGGCTCCCGCACCTCTACACGGACCGGACACTCCCGTTGGCGGCGTCCATGAGGCAGCTCTTCGACGCCGTCGGCAACGGCTCGCTCAGGACCGTGAGCGGCGGGACCTACCCGCTCGCCGACGCGGCCAAGGCGCACCACGTACTCAACAGCCGTACGGGGACGGGTAAGTTCAGTCTCGCCGTCACCGAGTAATAATCTTGTGCCCTACCGTATGCGGTGGCTTCGGGGCCGTGTACCACCGTGCTCCGGGCAGCGGGGCGCGGGCCGGATGAAGGGGGTACGGCTGATGAGTGGACGGCGCGGAACCGGGACCGGTTACGCCGACCGTTTCATGAGGGTGCAGCAGGCGTTCATCACGCTGGGGCCCGGTGCCCACCGGCTGTCCGAGATCGCCAAAGCAGCCGATCTCGACGACTCCACCACCGGCCGCATGCTCACCGCCGGAACCTACAACAGCACCTTCGTCCGTATCGACCGAGGTCTGTACCAGCTCGGCAGCACGGTCGCCGACCTGGGGCTCCACGCACTGTCCGAGGACAACCTCTCCGGCAGTGAGGCCACCCACGTCCTCCAGGGTCTGCGCAGGGCGACCGACAGCGGCCTGGTCTTCCTGTACATGCGGGCCCCGTTCGGCATAGCGGGCAGACAGTGCCTGGACATGGCGGTGGGGGACTCCGATCTGGTCGAGCTCGGAATGACGCCCCGCGACGTCCTGTCGGTCACGCGGTCGCTGCGTACCGGCGCCTCGGGCCGGACGATCCTCGCCTACCTGCCCGAGCAGATCCAGCGGCGGGTGGCCGACGATCCGGTCCCGGAGGAAGCCGGCCCCGGGGTCATCCGCGACGGCGACGAGCTGCTCGCCTCCCTCGCCGAGATCCGTGACCAGGGGTACGCCCTGGGGCGCCAGGAGTGCATGGCGAAGTGGAACTCCATCGCCGCCCCCGTCATCTGGGACGGCGCGATCTGGGGGGCGGTCCTGCTGCTCAAGCCCATGGACGTCATGCCGGAAGCCCCCCAGCACTACATCTACGCCACCATCACGGCGGCCGCCAGACTCAGCCAGCTCGGCGGGGCCTGGCCCGCCGACTGATCACCCGCCCCCGGTATCCGCGGCCCCCGCACCTGTGCTGTGCGGGGGCCGCGCGTGTTTCCCGGCCGTGCGCCGCTACGTTATGGTAGATAGACCGACCTACCTAGTCTGCCTGTTGGGCGACCTTCTTCTCCGGGGGCGAATGATGAGTGAGACCAGGCGGCGACCGGCCCGGGAGCGTCTGCTGGCGGCCGCGGCACGCCGTTTCTACGCCGACGGTGTCACCGCGACCGGGGTCGACACGATCACCGCTGAGGCCGGCGTGGCGAAGATGAGCCTGTACAACAACTTCTCCAGCAAGGCCGAGCTCGTCATGGCCTACCTGGATGCCCGGCACGAGGAGTGGCTCGCCCTGTACCGAGCCCGGGCCGAGCGGGCCGACAACCCGCGCGACGGTGTCCTGGCGGTCTTCGACGCCTACGCCGACCACGCGGAGTTCGCCTACGAGCGCGGCTTTCGCGGATGCGGTCTGCTCAACGCGGCCGCCGAGCTGCCCGCGGGGGACGAGGGGAGGGCGGTCGTACGCCGCCACAAGGAGGAGGTCGAACGACTGATCGCAGGTCATCTCCAGGATCTCCTGCCCGAACGGCCCGGTGACGCGCGCGCTGCGTCCGAACACCTGTCGTTCCTGCTGGAGGGCGCGATGGCGCGCGCAGGTCTGGAGGGGGACGGTACCCGCCTGCGGCACGCCCGCGCGATGGCGGCGGATCTGCTGGAGCGGCTGTGACGCGACCCGCCGTGCACGGCCCCTCGACGGCCGCCGGTTCCTTGTGCGTGCTCGCCGCGTCCTTGCTGTGGGGCACTACGGGCACAGCCGCCACCTTCGCTCCCGCAGTCGGACCGCTCGCCATCGGCGCCGTCGCCATGGGGCTGGGCGGACTGCTCCAAGCACTGGTGGCGGCCCCTCGGATCGCGCGCCAGAGGGCACAGTTGCGTGAGCGGCTCGGCACCGTCGTGCTCGGCGCGGTCGCGGTGGCCGCCTACCCCCTGGCCTTCTACAGCTCGATGCGTCTGGCCGGAGTGGCCGTCGGAACCGTGGTGTCGATCGGCACCGCCCCACTGGCCTCGGCGCTGATCGAACATGTCCTGGACCGCAGGCGCCTGACGGGCCGCTGGAAACTCGGAGCCGCCCCAGGGCTCCTGGGCACCGTCATGCTGTGCGCGGCCGAGGCCATGAGCACCCCCGTCGGCTCGGAACAGGCCTCGGCGGGAGCGACGGTACTCGGCGTCGCGCTGGGCCTCGTCGCCGCCACCACCTACGCGCTCTACTCCTGGGCGGCACACCGGCTGATCACCCGGCGGATAGCCTCCCGCGCCGCCATGGGGTCGGTCTTCGGGCTGGGCGGACTGCTCCTCCTGCCCGTCCTGCTGGCCACCGGCGCCCCGCTCCTCGACTCCTGGTCCAACTTGGCGGTCGGCGCCTACATGGCGCTGGTACCGATGTTCGCCGGGTACGTCCTCTTCGGATGGGGGCTGGCGCATGTGCCGGCCAGCACGGCGACCACGCTCTCCCTGCTCGAGCCGGCCGTAGCGGCGGTGCTCGCCGTGCTGGTCATCGGCGAGCGCCTGCCCGTCGCCGGCTGGCTCGGTATCGCGCTCGTGGTCGCCTGCCTCGCCGTCCTCACCGCCCCGGCGCCTCCCGCCCGGCGCCGGCGGCCACCGCCGGACGCCGCTTCGCCACGGGGGAGCGGGGAGCGGCCCACTGCCGCCGAACTCGCCGCCCGCTCCGAGTGACCGGCCTGGACCTGGCTCAGGACCGGAGGGACGGGTCGCGGGGACGGGCCTCGCCCGGCTGTCGACGGCGCCACGTGCCGGGCGCCATGGCGTGGACCCGTTTGAACGCCCGGCTGAACGCCTCCTCGGAGTCGTACCCGACATGATGGGCGACGGCGGCGACCGAGTGCCCGGTCGTGGCGAGCAGATTCTCCGCGAGGTGCATCCGCCAGTCGGCGAGGTAGCGGATCGGCGAGCGCCCGAGCACCTGACGGAAACGCTCGTCCAGTGCGGAGCGGGAGACCGCCACCGTCTCGGCGAGTTGCCGGACCGTCCAGTGGTGATCCGGCGCGGCGTGCAGGCGGGCCAGCGCCGGGGCGAGGACCGGGTCCGCGAGCGCGGCCATCCACCGCGTGTCGATCGGCGCCCCGCTGGCCAGATGCAGTCGGAGGGTCTCCAGCAACACCAGCTCGGGGAGCCTCGTCGCCGTCCGGCCGGTGCCCGGCGCAGTGGAACCGAGCGCCAGGGCGTAGTCGATGCTGGACCGGATCCAGGCCGCCGCCGGCCCCTCCGGCGGGCGCACCACGAAGGCGGACGGCAGTGCCTGGAGGGCGGGGTCGAACAGCGGATGGTCGCAGTGCAGATAGCCGCACACGATGTCGGTGCGTCCCCCGCCGGCGCCGTGCCGAAGCACCGGCAGGGCCTGCCAGGGAGGCGGGCTGAGCAGATCGAGGATGGGAACCTCCTCCGCCGCGTCGCAACCGCCCATCGCGTGCTGCTCGCCGTAGGGCACGACGACGACATCGCCCTCACGGGCCCACAGGCGCTCGCCACCTCGGGCCCGGGCCCAGCACTCCCCGCGGGCGACGATGTGGAAAACGATCAGACGTCGCGCGTCCGGCCGGAGGGCCCGGACCAATTGGTCGGGCGTCGGTGACCGGTACGCCCACCCTTCGGTGAACTCTGCGCGGAAGAAGATCGCTCCGTCCAGCCGCAGGCCCTGCAGGGCCGAATCGAGCGCGCCCCATGTCGCCGCGGGCCGAGTGACCACCCCGCCGGGACCGTGAGCGGGGTTACGGCTAGGAGCCCCGGTCGTGCGGTCATGGCTCTTCCTGCCGAGCGTCACGAGTATCAAGTGTGGCACCGCAAGGAGTGCCGGGCACACGAAGGGAAAGATCATGGCGCTGTATCTCGACGTCCACACGATCAGTGGGGGCGTGACCGCTCAGGACGCGGCGAAGGCCCACCAGGCGGACCTGCAGGCACAGGGCAGGTTCGGGGTCCGCTACCTGCGGTACTGGGTCAACGAGCCGCAGGGAAAGGTTTTCTGCCTCATCGAGGCGCCGTCGGCGCAGGCCGCCACCGCTGTGCACGAGGAGGCGCACGGCCTGCTCGCCGACGACGTGTTCCTCGTCCAGGAGGGCGACTGACCGGCAGGGTGAAGCGCGGGTCGGCCGGCCGGTGCGCGGACGGCCCGCCCAAGGAGCCGTCCGGCCCGCGGCACCCGTCGTCGGCGGCCGGGACCGCGGGCGGCACACCCGTCGAGCGGGTTCAGGTGTCATGGCGGGCTCCGGTGGATTCTTCGGGTTCCGTCTCGTCCCAGCTTCGGCCGGAGGCCACCACGGGCGATCTGGTCAGACCGACGATGCCCGTCGCCATGAGACCGACGCCCGCGGCCTCGGGCAGCAGGTTCCAGCCCAGAGCGATGCTCTCCCCGAACAGCAGGCCGCCGAGTGTGACGCTGATGAGGGCGTCTCCCAGGGTCAGGGCGGGCTGGGAGGCGGCCAGGGTGCCGGCCCGCAGCGTCCACTGGAGCAGCAGTACGCTCAGCAGCCCGGTGGCGGCACCGGCGTAGGTGTGCCAGGTGGTGAGGACCGCGGTGGGGCCCTCCGGGAACCGCCCGGTCACCTCCTTGATGAGCGCGGCGGTGACCGCGAAGCACGCGGCGGTCGCGGCGCCGAGCGTGGCGGCCTGCAGGGGGCCGCGTACACGGAGTGCAACTCCCAGCAGGACGGCGACACAGCACGCCAGCCCGCCTCCCACGGCGAGCCAGCGCAAGTCGGCGGCCCGGTCGCTGCCGGGGGACGGGGACGCGCTGAGCAGGAAGAGGGCCAGTCCGCCCGCCAGCATCACGAAGGAACGCCATGTCCCGGCGCCGGGGCGATGGCGGAACACCACCGCACCCACGAGCAGGGTGAACAACAGCTCGGTGGCCAGCAGCGGCTGCACCACCGAAAGCTCCCCGGCGTCCAGGGCGATCACCTGGAAGACCGCCGACAGCATCATGGCCGTCGCACCGGCCCACCAGTACGGACGGCTCAGGAGCCCTGCGAGCCGGGCCGCCGCCGCTCGGGCACCGCGGCCGGTGACTTCGTCCGGCTCCACGGCGGCCCTGCGCTGCAGGACGGCCGCCGCCGCGTTGGACAGCGCCGAGAGCAGGGCCATGACGACGGTGAGCACGGTGACAAACCTACCCACACCGGCTACGCGCGACGGGTGGATACCGGTCGGCGCGTGTTAGGCACCCGGTGTCGCGGATACCTGTTGCTCACTGACCCGTACGAGGTGACCATGCCGCACATGTACCCCTTCCGGTGCCCGTACCTCCAGGCTCCTCGCCCACCCCTGGGGTGCCTGCCGTGAGCCGGCTGCTCCTGATCGGCGCGAGCATGGGGGCAGGGCACGACGCGGTGGCCGACGAGCTGGCCCGGCGCCTGCGCGCGGCCGGGCACGAGACGGCGCACACGGACGTGCTGGAGATGCTCCCCGCCCGCACCGGGGCGGGACTGCGAAGCTTCTACCACGCGACGGTCCGGCACGCCCCCCTGCTCTACGCGGGCATCTACGCCGCCTTCTTCCGCGCCGGCGCCGGTCCGCGGCCGGGCAGCGCTCCGCTCGCGGCGCTGGCCGAGGAACGGTTGCGGGCCGAGGTGGCGAACGAGCGTGCCGACGCCGTCGTCGGGGTCTTCCACCTCGCCGCCCAGCTGACCGGCCGGATGCGGGCTCTGGGGCGGCTTGCGGTGCCCAGCGCGGTGGTCGTCACCGACTTCGCCGTCCACCGGCAATGGCTGCACCCGGGCAACGACCTCCATCTGTGCCTCACCCCGCGGATCGCCGAGGACGTACGGCAGCGACTGGGGCGCCCCGCCGTCGCCTGCGGCCCGCTGCTGCCGGACCGCTTCCACCCGCACCCGCCCGGCGAGGCGTCCTGGCGGCAGCGCCTCACGGCCGACGACGGTCGCCCACCCGTGCTGCTGTCCTCGGGTGCCTGGGGGGTGGGGAGCCGGCTCGACACGACGGCCCGGCTGCTGACCGGCGCGGGCTACCTGCCAGTCGTCCTGTGCGGGCGCAACGACGGACTGCGCCGCCGGCTGTCGAAGGCCCCGGGGACGCTCGCCATGGGCTGGGTGGACGACATGCCGGGCCTGATGGCGGCAAGCGTGGCACTGGTGGACAACGCCGCGGGGCAGACCGCACTCGAAGCACTCGCCGTCGGTACCCCGGTCGTCGGCTACCGTCCGATCCCCGGGCACGGCGCGGAGGGGGTGCGCGGGATGGCGCAGCTCGGGCTGACCGAGTACGCCGCCGACTCCTGGCAACTGGTGCAGGCCCTGGACCGCCTTACCTCGGACGGTCCGGCAGCGGACCGCCGCGCCCCAGGCGACGGCCGGCTCTTGCGGGGGGACGCCGTTCGCCCACTGGAAGAGCTCTTGGCCCCGGCAACGATCTGACGATCACCGGGTGCGGGCGCGGACAGCACGAGCGGGCCTCGCGATGTCGTGCTCGTCGAGCGTGCCGACTCTCAGGCCCGCCGCCCGGCAGGCGCCGACCAGGGCGGGCAGCGCACCCAGCGCGGCCCGCCAGCATCCCGGTGCGGCGTGGCGGTCGGTGTCGTGCAACAGCACCGTGCCGCCGCCCCGCAGGTCCGGCAGGACGGTCGCGGCCACGGAGTCGGCGGTGGCCTGTGCGGTCCAGTCACGGCCCCACGCCGTCCACAGGACCGGGCGCAGCCCGGTGCGGCGCGCGGCCAGCAGCCGGTCACCGGTCAGGATGCCGTACGGGGGCCGGTACCAGGTGGGGAGGACACCGGACACCTCCGCCACCGCGTGGGCGGCCCGAGCCAGCTGTCCGGCCTCCCTGACCGGCGCGGGCCGCCACGGGCGGTGGTGCGTCCAGCCGTGTACGGCGAGTTCATGACCCCGCCGGACGATGTCGTGGCTCAGTCGCCGGTGACGCAGCACCTGCTCGCCCAGCACGAAGAACGTGGCACGGACCGCCAGCTCGTCCAGCGCGGCGAGGAAGGCAGGGGTGGAGCGGGGGTCGGGCCCGTCGTCGAAGGTGAGCGCCACGTGGTCCGGGGCGCCGACGCCCGCCAGCGCCGGCAGCCAAGCCCGTCGTGGGCCGGAGAGCCAGGTCCCGGCAGGCACGACATGGGCCGCGGCGACCAGCGCCGGTACGGCGGCGACGGCCGCGGTGAGCAACCGGCCCCGGTCGACACCACTCCTCAAGTCCCGCACGTCCACGGCTCCCGTACGGCTCGCTGTCGCCCGGTTCACCCGAACCGAGCCGCCAGGCGCCGGTACAACGTGGGGGAGAGGCCGCGGACCGCGACCGGCACCCGCAGCCAGCCGGGCACGAACACCTCGTCGCGTTCCCGGCGCACCGCCGCGACGACCGCCGCGGCCACCCGTTCGGACGAGATCGGACGGGGGCGGCTGCGCGAGTAGGGCACCCCTCTGCGGGCGAAGAAGGGAGTCGCCACCACGCCCGGCACGACGTGGGTCACGTGCACACCCGTGCCGTGCAGCTCGTACCGCAGCGCGTCGGCGAAGGCGCCGAGGCCTGCTTTCGCCGCGGAGTACACCGCTTCCTCCCGCACCCCGACACAGCCGGCCACGGAGCCGATGAGCACCAGCCGGCCGCGGCGCCGCGCCACCATGTGGGGCACGATGTGCCGGGCCAGACGCACCACCGCCGCCAGGTCCACGGTGAGCACCCGGTCCAGCTCACCACTGGGCATCGACGCGAACGGCCCGGCCCAGCCGCACCCGGCCGCGGCGACCAGCAGGTCGACGTCGGGGCCCTGCCGAAGAGCCCGGTCGGCCAACCGCCGGGCGCCGTCGGCGTCGGCCAGGTCGCAGGGAATGGCGACACCGGACGTCTCGTGGGCCACCTTGTCCAGCCGGACACGGTCACGTCCGGAGAGCAGCAGCGCCCACCGCTCCCTCGCCAGCGCGCGCGCGACAGCCGCCCCGATTCCGGAGGAGGCACCCGTCACCAGCGCCACGCCCGCCGTGGCGTTCGGCAGCAGGGAGTACGGGACCGGGTACGAATCCGTCGTGGCGCGTCCCAAGCTGACCTCCTTGAGCGAGGGGCACGATCCCTGCCCCGCCGGTCCCGCGCATCCGCGTACGACGATTCCACCGACCACGGAGGGGTAGCCCGAGCTCACGGCTTTCAAACTCCGGGGTGGCGCACGAAGGCGAAGCGATGAGCCGACCGGGTGACATTGTGAAACGGTCCCCGGCCGCGCCCAGACCGTCGGGAGCCATCACACCGGCCGGACAGGAGGATGACAGGCCGTGGTGTACCTCTACAGCCTTCCCGCCGCCTGTCTGCTGGGCTTCGGCTTCGTGCTGCAGCAGCACGCGGCCGAACGTGAACCGCTGTCTCTGATGCTGTCCTTCCGGCTGCTCCTGGACCTGGTGCGGGTGCCACTGTGGCTGGCGGGCATCGGCTGCATGGTCGTCGGCCAGGTCCTCGGTGCACTCGCGCTGACGCACGGCAGCCTGGCCCAGGTGGAGCCGCTGCTCACCACGAACCTGATCTTCGCCATGGCCCTCGCCCGATGGATGGGCGACCAGCCGCTCGGCCGTTCGGGGTGGCTCGGTGTGCTCGCCCTCAGCGGCGGGGTGACGGCCTTCGTCCTGGCGGGGCGCCCGCACAGCGGCCAGGGGCCGGTCGGCGGGCTGCGGCAGTGGCTCGTGATCGGCTGCGTACTCGGGCTGGCCGGGATCCTCGTCGTCCTCGCCCAGCGCCTGCGGCTGCTGCACCGGCCGCCGTTCCTGGCCGCCGCGGCCGGCACCCTCTACGGCCTCCAGGACGCGCTGACCCGCGTCTGCGGCGGCATCCTCGGGGACCGGGGAGTCACCGGGCTGCTCGTCTCCTGGCAGCCATGGGGCGTCGTGGCCCTGGCGGTGGTGGGGCTGCTGCTGGTGCAGAGCGCGTTCGAGGCCGGGCCGCTGCGGCTGTCGCTGCCCGCGCTGAGCGCCACCGAGCCCATGAGCGGGATCGCGTGCGGGATCGGCTTCCTCCACGACGAGTTGCGCACCGAGCCCGGCGCACTGGCCTGGCAGGCGGCGGGAGTGGTCGCGGCGGTCACCGGAGTCTTCGTTCTCGGACGGCACCCCGCCATGCCCAGCGGCGAACGACGCCCCGAGCCGCCACCGCACCATCACCCGCCCCGCCCCCGGAGCGGGCCATGAGGTCCATGATGGAACGTCCCGTTTTATTAGTCATGTGTGGTTTTGCCCCATCTGATGGGTACCCGACTCCGCCGGGAGGATTAAGGAACCGAACCCCTGACGCAGGAGGCGGCCATGACCGACCAAGCCCACACCAGTATGGAGTCGCACCCGGACATCCTGGAGATGCGGGAGCGTCATGTGAGGGCCGAGAGGGCGGCGACGACGCAGCAGGGACAAGCGCTCGAGACGCTGGCCCTCCTCACCGGCCTGTACCTGGCGGCATCGCCGTGGATCGCGGGCTTCAACGGGCTCACCACCCTGGCGGTGAACAACCTGATCACCGGTATCGCGTACGCGCTGATGCTGAGCGGCATCGGCCACGCCTACGAGCGCACACACGCCCGGGCGTGGGCTGCCGCACTGCTGGGAGTCTGGACCATCATCTCGCCGTGGGTGGTGGCAGGGAACGTGGACACGACGCGCACCGTGGTCAACAACGTCATCGTCGGCGTCATCGCCCTGCTGCTCGCACTCGCGGCCAGTGCCGCGGCGAACAAGACCGACAGCAGCCGCCGCGGCCGTCCCACCCGGATGGAGCGCTGACGCGCATGGGACTGCGCGATCACGTGGTGGTGGTCACCGGAGCGTCCAGCGGTATCGGACGGGCCACGGCCGAGGCCTTCGCCCGCAAGGGCTGTGCGGTGGTACTGGCCGCGCGTCGTGAGGAGGCGCTCGAGGCGGCGGCCCGGGAGTGCGAGAAGCACCGCGGCGCACGGACCCTGGTCGTACCGACGGACACGACGGACGCCGGGGCGGTCGAGGACCTCGCGCGGCGGGCGGTGGCTCGGTTCGGCCGGATCGACGTCTGGGTGAACAACGCGGCCGTCAACGCCTTCGGCCGCCTCGAGGACGTGCCGCTGGAGGACTTCCGCAAGGTCCTGGACGTCAACGTGATGGGCTACGTGCACGGGGCCCGGGCGGCGCTGCGGGTGATGCGGGGGCAGGGCTCGGGGACGCTGATCAACATCTCGTCCATCGCGGGCGCGGTGTCCCAGCCGTACAGCCATCCGTACAGCATGTCGAAGCACGCCGTCCAGGGGCTCGGTTCGAGTCTGCGGCAGCAACTCACGGTGGAGGGGGTGAGGGATGTCCATGTGTGCACCGTCATGCCCGCGACCATCGACACCCCGCACTTCCAGCAGGCGGCGAACTTCACCGGGCGGAAGGTGGTCGCCATGCCCCCGGTGTACACCCCGGAGCGGGTGGCCCGGGCGGTCGTGGACCTCGTCCGCCGTCCTCGCCGCGAGGTGGTGGTCGGACCCGCCGGCCGCGCCCTTGTACGCGAGTCCCGGCTGGCGCCCGGGCTCGTGGAGCGGGCCATGGCCCGGCAGACGGACAAGAGCCATCTCGACCACGACGAGAAGGCTCCGGCCACCCACGGAGCGCTGCACGTACCGGCTTCCGGGCCGGGCGCGGTGCACGGCGGCTGGCACGGGCGGCGACGCACCGCCCTGCGCAGGACCGCCGTCGCCGCCACGCTGGCCGGAGCGGCCGTGACGGCCGGGCGTCGGCTGGGCCGAGGCCCGGCGGGCACCTGACCGGCGGTTTTGCCCGGGCACCGGAACGGCCGGGCACCCGAACGGCGTCAGGTGGCCCCGCGGGCGCCCTTCGGCCTCCACCGGAAACGCCGCCCGGCACCGGTTCGCCACCAGGACGGGGTCAGGCCATGTCCGAGCCGCGCAGCAGCAACTCCGCCACGGCCGTGCCGGCCACCACGATGGCCGCACGGAACGGCCACCGGTTTCCGGCCCCCGACGGCACGGCCGTACCCGCGACGGCGACGATCCCGGCCGTCCCCGCCAGTGCCCAGTCCGAGACCCCCATCGCCCCGGGCGGGCCGGCGACGACCACACCGAGCGCCGTCAGCATGACGAGCGGGGCCAGCCACCGGCAGGCGGGACGGCCCAGCCGCTGGGGCAGTCCGCGCACGCCGGTCGCGAGATCGTCCTCGATGTCGGGAAGGACGTTCACCAGGTGTGCCCCGACGCCCAGGAGCGCCCCTGCGGTGACAGCCCACCAGGCGGGCCACGACGGGGTCGGCAGACCCAGCGAGACGAACACCGGCAGTGAACCGAAGCCCGTGGCATACGGAAGCGGCGAGAGCACCGTGTGCTTCAGGCGCAGGTCGTAGGCCCAGCCGGAGGCCACTCCGCCCAGGTGGGCCCACCCCGCGGCGGCACCGCTCAGCAGAGACAGCGGCACGCACAGTACGAGGGCCGTCCCGGCAGCGACGGCCGCTGCCCGGGGCGGGAGTTCCCCGCGGGCCACCGGCTTGTCGCCGCGCGCACAGACCGTGTCGCGGTGCGCGTCGGCCGCGTCGTTGCACCAGCCCACCGAGAGCTGACCGGCCAGCACGGCCAGAGCCACCGCCGCCGACCCCGCCGCCCCGCGGCCCGCCGCCACGGCGAGGGCGGTCACGAACACCGTCACGGCGACCGCCGGCTCCGGATGGCAGGCGCGCAGCAGCGCCGGTACGAGGTGTGCCTGGTGCCGGAGAGCCCCAGACGGGTGGAGAGACACGTACGCAAGGTAATCGGGTGCCCCACGCGCGGAAGGCATGAGCGACATGCGTGTCCCCGTGATCGTCGAGCATGTCCCGTCCCTGCCCGCCGCGCCGCGCCGCACGACCGCGCCCGCCACGGCGACCGCGATCGCCGCCGTCCACACCGCGCTGCCGCCCCACCGCTACACCCAGGAGGACCTCACCGAACTCATCGGCGACCTGTGTCTGCCCCCGGGAGCGGACCGTTCCCTGCTGCGCCGCCTGCACGCGTCCGCAGGAGTGCGCACCCGTCATCTCGCCCTGCCGATCGAGCAGTACGCCGGTCTCGGTGACTTCGGGCAGAGCAACGACGCATGGCTGGCGTCGGGCCTGGAGCTGGGCGCTCAGGCCCTCACCGTCGCCCTGGCCCGGGCGGGGCTCCGGCCGGCCGATGTGGACCTGCTGGTGTGCGCCTCCATCACGGGAGTCGCCGCCCCTTCGCTCGACGCCCGGCTGGCCGGACGCCTCGGCCTGCGGCCCGACGTCAAGAGGCTTCCGGTCTTCGGCCTGGGCTGCGTGGCGGGCGCCGCCGGCCTGGCCCGGGTGCACGACTACCTGCGCGGCCACCCCGAAGACACCGCGGTGCTGCTCACCGTCGAACTGTGCTCGCTGACGCTCCAGCGCCATGACGACTCCCGCGCCAATCTCGTCGCCGGCGCCCTCTTCGGCGACGGCGCCGGTGCGCTCGTCGCGCGCGGCAGCGCCGGCGGCAGCGCCGGTGCCGGGGCGGCCGGGCCCTCGGTGGTCGCCACCCGCAGCCACCTGTACCCGGGCACCGAGCAGCTCCTCGGATGGGACATCGGCGCCCGCGGATTCCGCGTCGTCATCGACGCCGGTGTTCCGGGCGTCGTACGCGACCATCTCGGCCGGCACGTGCGCGCGTTCCTGGCCGAACACGGCCTCACCGCCGACGACATCGGGACCTGGGTGTGTCATCCGGGAGGCCCGAGGGTCCTCTCCGCGGTGAGCGACACCCTCGGCCTGCCCGACGAAGCGCTGAACGGCGCACGGCGCTCCCTCGCCACGGTGGGAAACATGTCCTCCGTCTCCGTGCTGCACATCCTGCAGAGCACGTGGGAAGCGCACCGGCCCGAGCCCGGAACCTGGGGGCTCCTCCTGGCGCTGGGGCCGGGATTCTGTTCCGAACTCGTCCTCCTGCGGTGGTGAGCGGCCCATGCCGTGGTACGCGCTCGTCGTCCTCGCCGTCGCCGCGGAACGCGTCGCCGAACTCCTCGTCGCCCGGCGCAACGCGGCCTGGACCCTGACCCGCGCCGGCGTGGAGCACGGCCGTGGCCACTACCCCGTCATGGTCGCCCTGCACACGGGTCTGCTCGCGTGCTGCCTGCTCGAACCCGTCCTCGCCGACCGGCCGTTCCTGCCCGCCCTGGGGTGGTCCATGCTGGCGCTCGCACTCCTGGCCCAGGCCCTGCGCTGGTGGTGCATCACCGCACTCGGCCCCTACTGGAACACCCGGGTCATCGTCGTTCCCGGAGCCCGACCGGTCGGCGCCGGTCCCTACCGTCTCCTGCGCCACCCCAACTACGTGGCGGTCGTCGTGGAGGTCGCCGCCCTGCCCCTGGTGCACTCCGCATGGCTGACCGCCACGGTGTTCACCGCCGCCAACGCGGTGCTCCTCACGGTCCGTGTCCGCTGCGAGAACGCGGCCCTCGCCCAGGCGGTGCCCGCATGAGCGGTGGCCACGACCTGCTGATCGCCGGAGGCGGACCCGCCGGCCTCGCCGCCGCCCTGCACGCCGCGCGCGCCGGTCTGGACACCGTCGTCGCCGAGCCACGCGGGGCGCCCGTCGACAAGGCGTGCGGTGAGGGCCTGATGCCCGGCGCGGTTCGCGCCCTCGCCCGCCTCGGCCTGGAGATCCCCGGCCACCCGATCGCGGGCATTCGCTACGTCCAGGGCGCCCGCCGGGCCCAGGCCGCGTTCCGGCGCGGACCGGGCCTCGGTGCGCGCCGCACCGACCTGCACGGTGTTCTGCACGGGGCCGTTGTGGACGCAGGGGTGCCTGTCCTTCCCCTGGCCGTCCAGGACGTCCGGCAGGACGACACGGGGGTGACCGTCCCGGGCACGGGACTGCGTGCCCGGTGGCTGGTCGCGGCCGACGGCCTGCACTCACCCGTGCGCCGACGTCTGGGCCTGGACGTGAGGCCCCACGGGGCGGCAGCCCCCCGGTACGGGCTGCGCCGGCACTACGCGGTGCCCCCTTGGTCGCCTTTCGTGGAGGTGCACTGGGGAGCGCACGCGGAGGCGTACGTCACCCCGCTCGGCCCCACACTCGTCGGCGTCGCCCTGCTCACGGCCCGGCGGGCGCCCTTCGCCGCCCAACTGCAGGGCTTTCCGGAACTGGCGGCCCGTCTGCCCCCGCACACGGCCGTCACCGCGGTGCGCGGCGCCGGCCCGCTGCGCCAGACGGCCCGCGCCCGCGTCCACGGGCGGGTGCTCCTCGTCGGCGACGCCGCGGGATACGTCGACGCGCTGACCGGTGAGGGCGTGTGTCTCGCCCTCACCGGCGCCGAAGCCCTGGTCGCCAACGTGCTGCGGGGCACACCGAACCGCTACGAGACCGACTGGTGCCGTGCCACCCGCCGCCACCGGCTGCTGACCGACATCCTGGTCAGGGCCCGCCGACGGCCCGCCCTCGCCACACGCATCACACCCGCGGCCGAACGCCTGCCGGGCCTCTTCGCGGCAGTGGTGAACGCGCTGGCATGACCGTCGGGCGCCTCCGATCGGCCCTGTGCGGTCGCGGCCGTCCGGTGCCTGGGACAGCCTGAAGACAGCCGTCGGGCGACCGGCGCCGTGCGCCGGGACGGTCGGCGCTGCACTCATTCGGGAGGACCCATGACCGGCGCGATGCCCCACGCCGACGATGTCGGCGACGGTGACGTCGTCACCTTGCTGATGCTGCAGCACAACCACATCCGTGACCTCTTCGCCGAGGTGGAGAACGCCGCGGCCGGTGACCGTGCCGAGGCCTTCCGCAGACTCGTCCGTCTCCTGGCGGTCCATGAGACGGCCGAGGAGGAGGTGGTCCATCCCATGGCCCGCCGCGCCTTCGAGGACGAGAGGAAGGTGGTCGACGACCGTCTGGCGGAAGAGAGATCCGCGAAGGAGAAACTGAGCCGGCTCGACGACCTGGGCACAGACGACCCGCAGTTCATGCCGCTCTTTCGTGAGCTGCGCGCGGAGGTGCTGCAGCACGCGGCCTCGGAGGAGCAGTACGAGTTTCCCCGGTTGCGCGAGAAGGCCGGAGCCGCGCAGCTCACGGTGATGGCCGCAGCCGTCCGGGCCGCCGAGGCCGTGGCCCCCACCCGGCCGCATCCGGGCGTGGAGACAGTGGCGGAGAACCTGGCCGCCGGACCTGTGGCGGCTGTGATCGACCGGGCACGCGACGCGGTCCGCAAGGTGATGGACAAGACGAGCTGACTACCCGACCGGGCTTGAGGTGGCACCGTACATGCGCAGGAAGCGGAGCGAAACGGGACTGGCCGACAGCTCGGTGCGATGGAGGCTGATGCTGGCCAGCACGACGATGCTGTTCGTCGAGCTGGCGTTGATCAGATGGACGGGCGCCAACGTCGTCCACCTCAGCTACTTCTCGAACTTCATCCTGCTGGGATCGTTCCTCGGCATCGGCATCGGCTTCCTGATCCCCGCCGAGCGTGGACAGTGGCTCAAACGCTGGACACCGGCCCCGCTCGCGCTGCTCGTCGTCCTGGTGCGCGCCTACCCGGTCCAGGTGCGCCAGAGCAGCGAACAGGTCATCTACTTCACCGCCGTGAAGACCACAGGGTTCCCCGAATGGGTGACCCTGCCGGCCATCTTCCTGCTGACCGCGGTCATCATGGCCGGCATCGGCAAGATCACCGCTGACCTCTTCCGCCGACTGCCCTCGCTCGACGCCTACCGCTACGACCTGCTCGGCAGCATCATCGGCTCCGCGTCCTTCGCGCTGCTGTCCTGGCTCCGCGCCCCATCGGTCGTATGGGGTGTACTGGCCGCCGCGGCCCTGCTGATCCTCGGCGGACGGCGCAACACCCTGTTGTACGGCATCCCGCTCACGGCGATGGTCGTCGCGCTGTTCATGGAGACGACGAACGGCATCTCCTGGTCGCCCTACTACAAGATCCAGCTCAAGGCCTCGCGGTCCGCCACCCGGGCCTACGGCATCTCCGCCAACGGCGTCCCGCACCAGAGCATCATGCCGCTCCCGGCGCTGCTGCAGCAGAACTCGCCCTACCGGCAGGCGTACGACCGGACACCGCACAACCCGCACAAGCGCGTGCTGGTCATCGGGGCCGGCAACGGCAACGACGTCGCGGTCGCGCTGACCCGCGGAGCGGCGCGCGTGGACGCGGTGGAGATCGATCCCCGGCTCCAGCAGATCGGCGCCCAACTGCACCCCGCCAAACCGTACGCGGACCCCAGGGTGCACGTCCACATCGACGACGGACGGGCCTTCCTGGAGCGGACGAACGCCAAGTACGACCTCGTCGTCCTGGCGCTGCCGGACTCACTGACGCTGGTGTCCGGCGCGAGCAATCTGCGTCTGGAGAGCTATCTCTTCACCCGGCAGGCGTTCGAGGCCGCCCGTGAACACCTGACGCCGCACGGTGCGTTCGCCATGTACAACTACTACCGCAAGAGCTGGCTGATCGACCGCTTCGCGGGCACCCTCGACGACGTCTACGGCCACGCCCCCTGCATGACGACGTTCAACAAGAACGCGGCCGTGCTGGTGGCCGGGATGACGACCGCCGACCAGTCCTGTGAGCGCGTCTGGCAGCCCAGCGGTGCGGTTCCGGCGGCCGCCACCGACGACCACCCCTTCCCGTATCTGCTCCACCGGGACATCCCCACGCTGTATCTGGGCGCGCTGGGCGCGATCCTGCTGGTGACGATCTTCTCGGTACGCCTGACCGGTGTGCGGATCCGGCGAACCCTCCGCTACGCCGACATGTTCCTGCTGGGCGCGGCCTTCATGTTGCTCGAGACCAAGAACGTGATCGGTTTCGCCCTGTACTTCGGTACGACCTGGCTGGTCAACGCGCTGGTCTTCATCGGTGTCCTGCTCGCCGTCCTCGCGGCGGTCGAGGTCCGGCGCAGGATGCTGAGGGTCAACCAGCCGCTGCTGCAGCTGCTGCTCTTCGGCACGCTGGCGGTGGCCTGGATCGTCCCGGCGGACGCCGTGCTCTCGTTGCCCTTCGCCGGACGGCTGGCCGCCGCCATCGCCCTGGCCTTCGCCCCGATCTTCTGCGCCAACCTGATCTTCTCCGACCGCCTCGCGTCCGCCCCCGACCCGACATCCGCGTTCGGCGCGAACCTGCTGGGCGCGCTCACCGGTGGCACGCTCGAGTACCTGGCCCTGGTGACGGGCTACCAGGCGCTGCTGCTGCTCGTCGCGGCGCTGTACCTGGGTGCGTGCCTCGCCATGCGTTTCACCGGGCGCGGCCAGGGCGGGCCGACGACGCGGTCGCCGGAGGAGTCGGTGGCTCTCAGGAACTAGATGCGCTGACCGTGCTCCGGCTGCCGCGCCGTCGTAGGAGGTTCAGCCGGCCTTCTGCCGCTCGCGCAGTTCGTGGACGTTGGCGACGTTCAGCGTGCCGTCGTTCTGCTCGTAGTGGGAGAGGGCGAGGCCGAGACCGAAGAAGGTGGGGGCCCACTCGCCGACGAAGATGCCCCAGCGGTCGGCGCGGTCCAGACCCGTACCGGGTTCCATCTTCAGGCTGCCCAGCCAGGCGGCCACGCTGAAGCCGATGGAGGCCATGCCCGCGAGGTAGGCGTGCTCGCTGCGGACGCCCATTTCGTGCATCTGCTTGATGATCATTCGATGGGTCTCCGTTCTGTGAGGGGTCGTGAACCGGAGTCCCCCGACCGGCCTACCTTATTCGTAGGATTTGAGTTGTTATGCCCCTTTTTGGTTGAGCTGACCGGAACCGATGCTGAAGCGAACGACGAGGCCACCCAGGGTGACGCTCATGCCTCGGCTCGGCGCGGTACGGGGACGCCCACGCCGAGCCGGTCACGCTTGTGATGTCAGGCGGTTCCGCGCTGCTTACGGCGCAGGCTGAGGTAGGTACCGGTGGCGCCGGCCGCCAGCAGGGCGCCCGCACCGAGGCTCACCGGGAGGGTGGGGAAGGCGGAGGTGCCGGTGGCGGCGGCGGTGTTCTCCATCGCTGGACCGGGAGTGATGCCGGTGCTGACCGGGGCGACGTGCTTGATCGGGCCCACGGACTTGACGGAGCCGTCCGCGTTCAGCAGCACCTGCTTGTCGTTCGGGTGCCGGAAGTCGAACATGCCCGCCAGCGAACCGGCCGTGGCGTCGAACGAGTGGTCGCCGACGCGGCCGGTGTGCCAGTTGTCCTCGATGAAGCGGATGATCGAGGCCTGGTCCGTCGGGGTGTGGTCGACCTTGTTGACCTTGCTGTACGGCGAGATCACCAGCAGTGGCTGACGGGTCCCGGGACCGCAGCGGTCGGCGTAGCCGCCGGACGCGGCCGGTCCGGACTGGCAGGCCGGGCCGTCGGTCGCCTTGCCGTTGGAGCCCAGGGAGGTGTCCGTGGAGCCGTTGCGGGGCTTGGCGTAGGCGTGGTCGTACCAGCCGTCGGAGTCGTCGTAGGCGATGACGACCGCGGTGGACTTCCACTGCGGCGAGCTCTGCACGGCGTTGATCTCGTGGACGAGGAAGTGCTGTTCGTCGATCGGATCGGAGTAGGCGGCGTGGCCGTCCTGGTACTCGGCCGCCTTGAGGAAGCTGACGGCCGGCAGCTTGCCGGCCTTCAGGGCCGCGTCGAAGTCGGTCAGGTCGTAGTTGTGGTTGGCCTGCCCGCCGTGGCCGACCTCGGCGACGCTCTTCGGCGGCAGGTGGTGCGGGTTGGACGTGGACTTGTAGTACTCGAACGGCGAGTGGTGCGGGCTGTAGTCGACGACCGAGGCGCCGCCCAGGTTGGTGTGCGTGGCGTCGCACTTGGCGTAGTCACCCTGCTTGCCGTCCCACGCGGTCGTGGGCCGGAAGCCGCCCTGGAACCAGCCCCAGGTGACGTGCTGGGAGTTGAGGACGTCACCGATGTTCCTGCCCTGCATCGCGGCCAGCGCGCTGGTGCTGGTGTGGTCCTTGCCGGAGCAGTCGTCGTAGGCCGGGTCGGGGTCGTTGATGACCGTGCCCACGCCCTTGGCGTCGGGGGACTTCACCGTGTACGCGTCGGGTGTCGAGGTCTGCTTCGGGTTCTCCGTGCCCGTGGTCGGGTCGACGGAGATGACACCGTGCGTCTGGCCCGAGACCAGGTTCAGGGCGCCGGGAGTGGAGGGGCCGTAGACCGAGCTGTAGGAGCGGTCGTTCATGGCGTACTGCTGGGCGTAGTTCCACAGGCCGGTGACGGTGTTGCCGTCGTAGTAGTCCATCACCAGGCCGGGCTCGCCGAACAGTCCGCCGCTGCACTTGTCGACCTCGGTGTTCTGCACGTACTGGTCGGCCTTGCCGCCGTTCGCGGCGTACTGCTCGGCGCTGTAGTTGTGGTTCTGGTCGCAGGTCATCGCCTGCGCCGGGGTGAGCCGCTTCGGCGCGTACTGGTTCGGGTTCTTCGTCAGCAGTCCGGCGTGCGCGAGGGTGTCGATGTTCTTCGGCGTCTTCTTCGACGCGGTGAACTTCGTGCCGTCCGTGTTCGCCGCCTTCGGGTAGGTGGCGAAGTAGTGGTCGAAGGAGATGTTCTCGTCGAACAGGACGACGACGTGCTTGATCGGAGTCGCCGTGGTCGAGTGACCGTGCTGTCCCGCCGGTGCGGCCCAGGTGGGCGCGGCCCCACCGAGAACCGTCAGTGCGGCGGCACCGGCCAGCGCCCCCGCGCTCCGCACAGCCGCTCGTCTTCCCCTGCTGGCCATGTTCTTCCCCTTCGACAAACAGATGCTATTCAGCCATTACAGCCAGGGATGTTCCGCGAGGTGCCCGGCGCGCCGGCGGAGACATGATGGCCTGGGAGTGAACACCCGGTCAGGGATGCAAGGGCGAATCTTGACTGCGTGTTGACCGGGCGGGTGAAGGGAACGTCCAACCGGTTCAGGCGAGCAAAGCCCGGCCGTACCAGTCGGTCTTGTCCCGCACGCCGGGCAGGGCGAAGAAATAACCGCCCCCGAACGGCTTGATGTAGTCGGTGAGTGGCTCGCCCGTCAGACGCTTCTGCACGGTCTCGAACTGCCGGGCCAGGTCCTGCTGGTAGCAGCAGAACAGCAGTCCCATGTCGAGGTTGCCGTTGGCGTCCATGCCGCGGTCGTAGTTGTAGCCGCAGCGCAGGATCCGCTGGTCGGCGGTGGCCGCCGTGCGCGGGTTGGCGCGCCGAATGTGGGAGTCCAGCGGGATGACGTCGCCCTTGGGGTCCTCGGCGTAGTGCGGGACGTCGTGCTCGGTGTTCCCGTCCAGCGGTGCGCCGGACACCCGGGCGCGGCCGAACATCCGCTCCTGCTCGCTGAGTGAGACCCGGTCCCAGAACTCGACGAGCATCCGGATCAGCCGGACCACCTGGTAGCTGCCGCCGACCGCCCAGTCCGGCTCGCCCGTCCCCTTGCCCACCCACACCAGGCGCGCCATCTCACGGGCGTCGCCCGCGTCCGGGTTGGCCGTGCCGTCCTTGAAGCCCATCAGGTTGCGCGGGGTGCCGGACGGGCGCGGCGGGTTGGTGAAGCCGTCCAGTCGCCAGCGGACCTGCATGCCGCCCCGGGTGTGCCGGGCGATGTCGCGCAGTGCGTGCAGCACGGTGTCGCTGTCGTCGGCGTGCAGTTGGAGACTGAGGTCGCCGTGGCACCAGTCGGACCGCAGATCGTCGTCCGGGAAGGAGGGCATGGCGGTCAGCCGGCGCGGCCTGTGCGCGCCGAGGCCGAACCGCTCGTCGAAGAGCGAGGCGCCGGCGCCGACCGTCACGGCCAGCTCCCCGGACGGCAGCCGGTCGCCGAGGATGCCCGAGTCGGCGGGCGGTCCGGTGATGCCCACCGGGGACGGCGTCCCGCCGGAGGTCAGGAAGCGGGCCCGCTCGGTGAGAACGCGCATGAGATCGGCGAGTTCCGAGCGGTTCCCGGCGGTCACGTCGAGGGCGGTGAACACCGTGACGCGGCGCGGGGCCGCGATGGCCGACTGCTGGTGAGTGCCGTGGAAGGGGGCGATGGTCGGCCTGTCGGCAGACGCCCCGGTGGGGGTGGCGGCACCGCCCGCGGCGAGCCCGGCACCCGCGAGGGCCGCGCCCCGCAGGAAGCGGCGCCGGCCCACGCCACCCGTGTTGTCGTCGACCGGGCTCACACTGTCCTCCGTGGATCGCACAGGGTCGCCACCGACGCCAGCCGCTCCACCAGATCGCCCAGGACCGCGTTCACGTCCTCCCGCTGCCCGCGGGTGAGACGGTTCAAGGGAGTCCAGGAGCCGCCGTGGTGGAACCTGTCGAGGGTGCGCCGGCCGTCGTCCAACTCCTTCTCCAGTGCCGACAGGCCGGTGTACCGGGTGGCGAGCAGGGGCCTCAGCCGGGACAGCACCTGGCGGGTGCCGTCGATGTTGGCGCGGGCCGTGGCGAGGGTGCTGCCACTGCCGTAGTCGGTGCGCCCGGTCAGCTCGAACTGCACGGTGTTCTCCAGGATCTCGTGCGCGCGCAGGCCGAGTTGCGCCGGGTCCATACGGGTCTGCGACCAGGTGTCCCGCAACCCGGTCACCGCCATGGCCAGCGCCGCCGCCGGGCCACGCAACCCACCGGCGGACTCCTTGTGCCACAACCCGTACTCCACGCGGTGGAAGCCGGTGAAGCCCTTGTCGTGCACGCCGCCGGGCAGCCCCGCGTCGGTACCGTCGATCCGTGCGTCGGCGTCGCCGAAGGCGTCGTAGGCCGCGCCGAGCCGCTCGTACTCCAGGTGCGCCGGCAGCCATGCCGCGCGTGCCCCGGCGAGGTCCCCGCGGTCGATCGCGTCGCGTAGCCGGCCGGTCAGCCGTACGACCTCGTCCAGGCCGTGGTCGACCCACTTCTGGTACCCGAGCGCCGGGGGGATCAGATCGTGCTCGGTGACCGGGGCCTCCGCCGGCCCCGACCGCCCCGCGGTGATGTGAACGGTGGGACCGGAGACCGCGTCGGCGTCGTCCGGCACGCACCTGAAGGCGTACGAGCCCCTGCCCAGGCGGACGGTCAACTCACGGGTGGTGCCCGGGGCGATGCCCTCCACCTCGCCGTACACCACCCGGCTCCCCGGGTCCTCCAGGTACACCTCGGCGGCCCCGTCGGAGGTGTTGTGCAGGTCGAAGACCTGCACACCTGCCACCGGCCTGCCCCACCCCCGGCCGCAGGCGCCGGGCGACACCTCGACGGTCGTGTGCGGCAGCCCGTCCGCGTCGGCTCGTGCCGGGGATGATCCGTGCGTCAGCGCCACCGATCCCAGTACGGCCAGGACGGCCACCACGGCGACGAGACCCGCCACCGCCCACGGGGGTCGCCACCGCCGCCCCGGGCCGGACAGGGGCATTCCGGGCCTCCCGCAGGTCGTACCGTTCGTGATCGCCTCATGCTAGGCAGCGGCATCCGTCCGGCCGGCCGTCCAGGGCAATCCATGACCAAGAGTTCCCTCGCGGTTCACCGACGGCAGTGTGTGGTCAGCAGGCCGCCCGCCCATGGCGAGAACCCGGCACCACGCGGTTGCGGCCTCCGGGACGGCCGGTGGCTGCCGGCCGGGGAAGTCCACGCAGGGGAGCAGGGCAAGAACCGGACCGTGTGCGGCGACTCGCCGCCCTGAAGAAAAAGACGTCCGGATCCCTGTCACATTCCTGCGAGCCGGTCCGTCAGTGCAGTGAAGACGCCGACCTGGCCGACCAAGGAGTGCAGCCATGACGAACCCCTCGATCTCCCGGATGCCGAACCCGGCCGAGTTCGTGCCCGAGCTGAACGACATCAGCGCCGCGCTCTTCAGGGCCACCGGCAACCGCTCGGTGCCGCGTACCACGATGAGCCTCGTCCATCTGCGAGCCGGACAGATAGTGGGGAACACCTACCTGACGGTTCTGAACACCGGCTTCCTGCGCAAGGCCGGCGAGCCGGAGGAGCGCATCACCGCCGTCTCCTCCTGGCAGGACGCCCCGTACTTCAGCGACGCCGAGCGTGCCGCCCTGGCCCTGGTGGAGGCCACCCTCCAGCCCGCCCCGCACGGCAGGGAGCGCGTTTGCGACGAACTGTACGCCGAGGTGGCGAAGCACTACGACGAGAAGGCGCTGGCCACCCTCACCATCGCGATCGGCCAGATCAGCTTCTACATAGCCCTGGCCGTCATCGGCAAGCCGCAGCCGGTCACCTCCCTGGCGGACGAGCAGTGGGACTGACCCCCACAGGATCACGCACGCGTACGGCCGTCAGTCGATCCCGGACCGCTCCACCCCTGCCACGATCCACCGCTGGAAGCACAGGAACACGACCAACAGCGGAAGGATCGACACGGCCGCCGCGACGAACAGCTCGTGCAGCCTGACGACCTGCGACGTGGTGAAGGACGACAACGCCACCTGCACCGTCCAGGCGCTCTGGTCCTGCCCGATCACCAGCGGCCACAGGAAGGAGTTCCACGCGCCGATGAACACGATCGTCCCGACGGCTGCGAAGACCGGCCTGGCGTTCGGTACGACGATCAGCCAGTACGTCCGCCAGTGACCGAGCCCGTCGACCTGCGCCGCGTCCTCCAGCTCCGCCGGGAACCCGAGGAAGTACTGCCGGAAGACGAAGCAGGCGAAGGCCGAGAACAGCGTCGGGACGATCATGCCCCGGTAGGTCGAGATCCAGCCCAGCGACGACACGAGCACGAAGCTCGGCACGAAGGTGACGGCGGCCGGGACCATCAGGGTGCCGAGGACGGCGTAGAAGACCTTGTCCGCGTGCCGGTAGGGGATGCGGGCCAGACCGTACCCGGCGAGTGAGGCGAGCAGCAGCGTGCCGAGTGTCGTCGTGACCGCGATCAGCGCGGAGTTGAGCAGGGAGCGGGCGAAGGGGACGGAGGTGTCGTCGAAGAGCTCACGTACGTTCCCCCACTGCAACTCCGAGGGAAAGAAGGTCCATTGCGGAGAGGTGATGTCCTGCTCGCTCGACAGCGCGTTGCGCAGAAGGAGATAGAAGGGGATGAGGAAGAGCAGAGCCAGCGCGATCAGCAGGACGAGCCGCAGGGCCCGCCCGACCCGTACCACCGCGTCCTCCATGGTCACTCCTCTTTCCTGCCGAGACCGAACCAGCGCGCCTGACCCACCGTCACCACCGCGATGACCAGAGCGAGGATGACCGCGCCCGCACTGCCGAGCCCGAGGTTCTGTCCCTGCCCGAGCGCGATGTAGTAGAGGTACACCAGCGGCGGACGGGCGTAGGGCGGGTACCCGCGGGCGTCGGACAGGAGGTTGTAGAACTCGTCGAAGGCCTGGAAGGCGTTGATGACGAGGAGCAGGGCGACCGCGATCGACGTGGCGCGAAGTTGCGGCAGCGTGATGTGCCGCAGCACCTGCCAGCCGGGCCGGGCTCCGTCGACCTCGGCGGCCTCGTACAGACCGGGATCGATCCGCTGCAGCCCGGCCAGGAAGAGGATCATGTAGAAGCCCGCCTGGAGCCACAACCGCACCGTCACGATGACCAGCCAGTACCAGGGCGGGTCGGTGGTCGACAGCCAGGCGACCGGGTCGCCGCCGAACCGGCCGAGCACGGTGTTGGCGAGCCCGAACCGCACACCGTTGAACACGGACATCTTCCAGATGAGGGCGGCGACGACGTAACTGCACGCGGCTGGAAGGAAGAACACCGACCGGAAGAACGCCTGCGCACGTCGCACCCGGTTCACCATCAGAGCGAGGGCGAGCGAGAGGGCGTATGTGGCGGGCACGATGAACGCGGTGAAGACGAGGAAGGTGCGCAGGCTGTCGACGAAGGCGTCGTCCGACAGCATGGCCGTGTAGTTGTCGAGGCCGACGAAGTGAGTGGGGGTGACGGTGTTGCGGGCCTCGAACACACTCAGACCGACGCTCCACAGCAACGGCAGGTACGTGAACAGCCCGAGGCCGAGAACGAACGGTCCGACGAAGACCCAGAACCAGAGAGTGCGGTTGCGTACTCTGCGGGCGGCCGTCACGACTTCCTCTTCACCCGGGCGAGTTCGGCCGACACCTTCCGCACGACGGTCTTCAGTTCGTTCTCCGGATCGGCCCCACTCCTGATGATCCGGCTCAGCGCGTCCTGGTAGGCGGTCTGGCTGGCAGGGGTCCACAGCAGCGGCTGCGCGTAGCCGTGTTCGGTGGTGAGGCGGACGGCCTCGGCGGCCGCGCCCGCCTTGAGCCTGTCGGCCTTCTTGGCGAGAGAGACGCGTGCGGGGATGTGGAAACCGTAGGAGAGCGCGAAGTCCTCCTGATAGTCGGTGCGTTCGACCCACAGCCACTTCACGAAGTCCTTGGCGGCCTCCCGGTGCCTGCTGCGCGCGCTGACAGCGGCCCCGTACGCACCGACGGGGACGGACGGACTGCCGGATCCGTCCGCGGGGAACGGCAGCACACCGAAATCGTCGCCGAGTTCCTTCTGCACCTGGGGCAGGGCCCACAGACCGGACCACTGCATGGCGGTCAGGCCCTGGAGGAAGGCGGACGGGTCCGACCAGTCGGCCGGGGCGCCGAGGAGCAGGGACTTGTCGGCGTACAACTGGTGGACCTTGGCGAGGGCGCGCGCGGCGGCCGGGTCGTCGAACCCGACCTTGCCGTCGTCCGTGACGAGTTGAAGTCCGGCCGCGTACAGCGGGGTTCCGCCGAGGACACCGGCGCCGCCGTCGTTGCCGAGGAAGAGCCCCTTGGTCTTCTTCGTGGTCAGTTTCCCGGCGGCGTCGACCAGCGCGTCGAGGGTGGCCGGCGGCTCCACACCCGCGTCCTGCAGCAGGCTCTTGCGGTAGTAGAGCAACTGCATGTCGATGACCTGCGGGATGCCCCAGACCTTGCCGTCGTACGTCTTCGGGATGAGCACGGCCGGGTTGAAGTCGTCCTTGACACCCGCGAGCAGATCGGTGAGATCGACGACCTGGCCGCCCTGGATCTGGTCGAGTGTGGGACTGCCCTCGAACACGTCCGGACCGGAGTCGGTGAGCAGCGCGGCCGCGGTCTGCTGGTCGTAGTCGCCGGGCCGCCACTGCACGCTGACGGCGGCCTTCTTGTAGGCCGCCGCGTACCGCTTCACCGCCTGTTCGGTGCCCGCCTCTCCGTACTGGTGGTACCACTGCGACAGCGCGGGCCCCGAGCCGCCGGCACCGCCGCGCCCGGTGTTCGAGCCGCAGGCGGTGAGCAGTCCGGCGCCCACCCCCGCGGCGAGCAGTGTCCTGCGACTGATGGTCATCGTGCGCGCCCCCTGACGGTTCGTCGACTCACGGCCCGAAGGTAAATCATGCACGGTGTTTGCGACAGGAACGTTGCGGCAGTTCGTCCGTGTCAAGGGGCACTGTTGCGCCGACGGGATCCCCGGTGCGCGCAAGGGGGGTGACGACGGTCGCGGCCGCCGCTACGGGGAGGCACTGCCGGCCAGGTCAGGAGCCGTGACCGTCCTCGTCCCGCAGCCGCCGGACGCGGAAGCCGGTGATGTGGAAGTGGCTCCAGGTGGTGCGGAAGGCGAACCAGCCGCTGGTGTACGGGTCCTCGTCGGTGTAGTCGAAGACCAGCTCGCCGTTGTCCCAGTACTGGATGTGCCCGCCGTCGGAGACCAGCCGGACGTGGTTGGGCTCGTTCGCGGCGAGCAGCGGCGAGGTGTAGTCGTAGATCAGCGGCCGGGAGCCCGCCACACCGACGTAACGGCGCAGCCGGGTGGTGGTGTTGTAGTTCGCGCCGAGGCCCGCGTAGTACGTGGTGAGGTAGTCGTAGTCCGCCAGTGCGCCGCTGTGCGCGGTGGCGAACAGGTTCTCGGGAGACCGTGAATCCCGCGCGTTCCAGAAGGAGTTCAGGTCACTGACCCGGTCGTTGGGACCGCCCGCGGATACCGGCGTCGCAGTGAGGTCGATCTCGTACCGCCCCGAGAACGGCCGCTTGAACCACACGGACGCCCCGGCGGGCACGTCGACGTCCAGCACGCCGTGCTTCGCCGTGACGCTGCCGCCGTTCTCCAGCTCCGTCGTCCACTGACCGGTGCCGTGCCGGAAGTCGTCGACTGCCAGTAACTCGCCGTGCCGGCACGGGCCGCGATGGGACGGCGAGGCGGCGGCACCGGTGGTGAGTGCGGCGGTGACCGCGACGGCGAGGCTCACCACAGCGGCGGACCAGGTTCTGCGCATCGGGGGGATCCCTTCGTGTGGACGGCGAGGAGCGTACGGAATCCAACATTTCAGAGCAACGGAAGCCACATAAGCGAATAGAGGCGTTCATCAACAGTGCAATCCAAAAGGGCACCGCCGACGTACAGGTAGTAGGGCCTCGTGCGCCCAGAGTCGCACGAGACGAGGGCAGGAAGGGTGGATCCATCATGCGAACACATGCGAGGCGCCTCGCCGCGGTTTCCGCGGCCGGTATTCTCATGGCCGGCGGGGCTGCGATCACCACAGCAGGCACAGCTGCCGCGGCCGTCCCTGACGTGCACTCCCGAGCGACCGACTTCGGATGCTTCGACCACGACAGCATGCGCTGCTTCGACCACGGTGGGTTCCGCTTCGGCCACCGCGGATTCTGCTTCGACCACCCCGGGTTCTGCTTCCCCCACCGCTTCGACAACGGATCCGTGGTGATCATTGTTCTCAGGTAGCGGTCGTCGCAGACACGCAAGGGAGCGCGCCCGACAAGGCCGCTCCCTTGTCGTACCTGGCGGCCGCCTACGACCGTGCCGGCTGGTTGGCGATCAGAAGGGTGACGTCCGCGGGCCGGAAGCCCAGCCGGGCATAGATACGAGCGACCGCGTCCTCCGCGTAGGCGAGGAAAACGGTGTGTACCCCGTGGGCGCGGGCGTGGTCGGCCAGGGCCCCTGTGACGGCGGCGGCCAGGCCCTGGCGTCGGGCCGCGGGCAGGGTGCCGACGCCGCCGATCTCCGTGGTGCCGTTCGCCGGGTGGTAGTGACCGACGGCGAGTGGGGTGCCGTCGGAGCCGAGGGCGGCGATGAGCGTCTTGTGCCCGGCACGGATCGTGGGGCGGACCGCCTCGACCGTGCCGTCCGTGGCGAGCTTCTCGGCCACCGCGGCCAGTTCCGTGCGGCCCGTCGAGCCCACCGCGGTGTCCGCCTCGGCGAAGGCCAGGCGGGGAAGGGCGAGGGCAGCGGGCAGGGCCGGGTCGTCGGCCGTGAGCGCGCGCAGCGTGACACCGTCCAGCAGGGGCCGCGAGGGCAGGGGCCGGTGCGCGTCCAGGACCATCAGAGGGCGTTCCTCCACCGGCAGGCCGGCGGCCTCGATACGGGTACGCAGCGTGGGAGCCGCCTCGGCGAGCCATTCGAAGGCTTCCGGTACACCGAGCTCGCGCTGCCGGGCACGCACCCGGGCGATGTCGGTGGCGGTGACGGCCGCGGAACACCCTTCGACGGGTTGCGCGTGGCTCGGGCCGCCGTAGTAAGGGGTTCCTGCCTCCTTGCGTACGAACAGCCGTAGCGAGCCGAACTCCTCCGAGCCGGCGAACAGCAGGGGCACGGTGGCGTAGTAGTGCTCGACACGGACGTGCAGCGAGTCGCTCATGCCTCGCATCCCATCACGGAGCATGGAAGCGATCTCCCATTCTGTTGAATCGTGTCCGAACTAACCGCGTTTCTTCTTCTGGTGTCCGGCGCAGGGCGCGCGGAGGCCACCGGCAGCGGTGTGGCCGAGGCCGCCACCACCGTCACCGTGGACGACTCCCTCCAGGGCAGCGGGCAGGGCCGGTTCGACTACCACGGCCCCGGCTGGGGCCACGCGAGCGGCGAAGGAGCCCCGGCCAATCCGTACGAGGGCACCAACAGTTGGAGCGACCACACCGGCGACTCGGTCGAATTCGGCTTCACCGGCACCCGGTTGACCTTCCACGGCGTGACGACCCCGGACATGGCATCGGCGCGGTCTCCATCGACGGCGGCACCGCCACCGACGTGGCGCCGGGCGCACCGCGGCAGCATGGGGTGAGACCCGCCTGAGGGAACCGCGGGCCGTTCAGCATGATCTGCCGCTCGCCGGTCCGTTTGCCGTCCGTCCAGGTGGGGACCCGGCCGAGCATGAGCGTGACGTCACGCCGCCGGATGCGGCAGAGCAGGGTTCTGCGGCTGCTGGACCGCCTGGAGCGGGAGCCCGGAGCGGATCCGCTGATCGAGGTGCTCCGCAGGGGAGTACGGGCCGTGCCGCTGGGCCGCGGCCGGGATGTGCTGCACGGCAGGTGGCTGGGGCACCCGGTGCATCCGCTGATGGTGCAGGTCCCGGTCGGCAGCTGGCTGTCCGCGGCGGTCCTGGACCTGTGGCCCGGCCGCTCCCGGGAGGCGGCACTGCTGGTCGGCGTCGGGCTGGCCGCCGCCACTCCCGCGGCCGTGACCGGCGCCGTCGACTGGGCGGAACTGCACCCCCAGCAGCAGCGCGTCGGGCTGGTGCACGCCCTCGCCAACACGGCGGCCGTCGGCCTGTACGGCGCCTCGCTCACCTGCCGCGTCAGGGGACGGGAGACGGCGGCCCGGGCCTACGGCTTCCTGGGGCTGACAGCCGTCGGACTCGGCGGCATGCTGGGCGGCCACCTGGCCTATCGCCAAGCGTCCGGCGCCAACCACGCCGAAGAGGTTCCGCATGTCGTCACCCAGGGCTGGCACCGGACAGGGGCCGTGGACGAGTTCCCGGTCGGCCGGCCCGTGCGCCGCACGGTCGACGACGTGCCGGTCCTGGTCGTCAGGGAAAGCGGCGGGACGATCCACGCGCTGGCCGAGCGCTGCAGCCATCTGGCGGGACCCCTGTCCGAGGGGACCGTCGCCGACGGATGCGTCCGGTGCCCGTGGCACGGCAGCGTCTTCCGGCTCTCGGACGGCTGGAACGTACAGGGCCCCGCCACCGCTCCCCAGCCTGCCTTCGACACCCGGATCGTCGACGGGCACGTAGAGATACGGCTGCGGCAACAGGACCGCGACGGGCGAGCCCCAGGTGGCCGGAAAGCCGGCTGACGACAGCACCGGCACCGGGGCCGGCAGCGCCCCCCACGGGCAGGGGAGTACGGCATTCAACTTCCGTCTGCGCGGTACGAGAGCTGTCGGCGCACCCATGCAGGAGAGGGGTTGGTGTACGCCCGGCCCGCCACGACGACGGTCGGCACGGTCTCGTCGCCGTCGTTGGCAGCCCTCACCGCAGCGGCTCCAGCCGGGTCCCGCCAGATGTCGACCCAGTGCACCTGGCGGGCGCTACGCCCGAGCCGGAAGCGCAGCCGCAGGCAGTACTGGCAGCCAGGCCGCCAGAAGACGACCGGCCGGCCGTCGACCGCGCTGCGCCGTTGCGCCTCCAGCGCGCTGACCGACCTCGGGAAGACCAGAGGCGAGTGCACGCCTGCGATCAGCACGAACACCAGCAGCAGGGCCCCGGCGGCGCCGGGCGTCCCGCTGGAGAACAGCGCGGCCGCGAGAGCTGAACCGCAGAGTACGAACAGCACCGGCAGGGTCCAAGCGCGCCTCATGAAGACGAAGGCTACAGCCGGCGCCGACGATGCGGAGGGGGTCTGGCGGCGCGGTGCGAGCCGATGCCGCATGCTGACCCCATGAGGTCGTTCGCCGAGGATCCGGCCTGCACCTTCTGCGGCATCGTCTCCGGCCGGGTGCGCTCCAGCCGGGTGTACGAGGACGCGCAGGTCCTGGCCTTCATGGACATCCACCCGGCCGCTCCCGGTGATCTCCTCGTCATTCCCAAGGCGCACGCGGAAGGCCTGGAGGACATCGGCCGGTCCTCGACGGCCCACCTGTTCCAAGTGGTCCATCTGCTGGCGCGGGGACTGCGGCGCTCCGGGCTGCCGTGCGAGGGGGTGAACGTGTTCCTCGCCGATGGCGAGGCAGCCGATCAGACGGTCTTCCACCTCCATGTGCACGTCTTCCCCCGCACCGCGGACGACCGGTTCCGTCTGGAGGTCGAGTGGCAGGAGCGGTCCCGAGCCGACCTGGACGACGACGCCGCACTGATCAGGTCGGGCTTGGCGCGTAGCGGCCACCGCCCCGGACGGCCGTGAACCGCGGATCGCTACGGCCCGACGATCCTGCCGCCCTCCGCGAGCCGGTCGGCTCCGGCCGAGATGCTGCGGTGGCGGGCGGCGCCATGCGCGAAATCGGGTACCGCTGACGTGCCCTCGCGCAGGTCGCGCAGAAACTGCTGGTAGGCGTGGGCGACGGCGTAGGCAGGCGCGTCGGCCCGGGGGTCCAGCTCCGGGACGCGAACGTAGTGTTCCGGCACTGTCAGGGGTGCCAGTCCGGTGGACGTTCCGCGGCCCCCTTCCAGGGCGAGCGGGCTGAGCTGGGGATGGCCGATCGGGGCGGTGAGAACGAGGTCGCCCTCGGTGCCGTTGATCTCCCAGCGGAAGTTGGTGCCCCGGGACATGCCTCCGCGGTAGTGGAAGCAGGCCACCGCGCCGCCCGGCAGCCGTCCCGACGCCACCACCTGGTCCTCGGCGGTCATGGGAACGTGCCGCCCGCTCTCGCTGTCCACGGCCGACGTACGCCGCGACGCCGTTCGGATCCGCAGTTCCTCGGGCTCTCCCAGGACGGAGGCGAGCCCGTCGAGGGCGTGACCGAAGGGGATGGTCAGCAATGTCGCGCCGTTGGCGGCGTCGAGCACGTAGTGGTCGCGAGGACCGACGGTGGCGCCCCAGGCACCCCCGGAGCCGACGACCGTCGCGGACAGCACCTCACCCACGTAGCCGTCGGCCACCAGATGGCGTGCATAGGCGAGGGCCGGGTGCGACCGCGCCTGGAGTCCGACGGCGGTCGGCACGGCGCTGCTCTGCGCCTGCCGCGCCATGTCCTCGGCTTCCGCGAGGCCGTTGCCCAGCGGCCACTCGCACAGCACGCTCTTGCCGGCGTTCAGCGCCGTCCGCACCAGTTCCCGGTGGTGCGGCACCTTCACGGCCACGACCACGAGGTGCACCTCGTCGCAGGCAGCGAGTTCGGCCGCCGTCCCGAAGGTGCGGGAGACACCGTGCACCTGTCCGGAGCGCTCCGCCGACTGTTTCGAACTCGTGCTCAGGGCCGTGAGCTCGTAGCCCGGGACGGCGCGCAGGGCCGGCAGGTGCGAGCGCTCGGCCCAACTCCCGTGCGCCCCCAGGCCGATGACCCCGACACCGATCGGCTTCCCGGACCGGGCCAGCTCGGCGAGCAGTGACTCAGATGTCTTCATGATGCGGCAAGGTTCCTTGTCCGGATGGCTGGGAGGAGCCGCGCTCGCTGTCCAGCAGGGCCATGAGGGGTGCGGCGTACCGGGATCCGGCCACCGCGCCGGCCGGGACGGCCTCGTCGATCGCGCGGAGGTCCGCGTCGGTCAGGGGGACGTCGACCGCGGTCAGGGCCTGAGCCAGGCGGTGCGGTCGGCGGGTGCCCACGACGGCCACGACGGTGCTGGGCGCGCGGCTCTGAGCGATGACCCAGGCGATGGCGAGTTGCGCGACGCTGATGCCGCGTGCGTCGGCGAGCGGCCGCAGCCGGTCGACCAGGGTGAGGTTCGAGGCGAGGTTGCCGGGGCGGAAACGGGGCAGCCACCGGGCGCGCGGGTCGCCTCCGGCGGGTTGCCGGTAGGTGCCGGTGAGCATGCCGTGTGCGAGGACGCCGTAGGCGGTGACACCGATCCCCAGCTCGCGGCAGGTGTCCAGGACGCCGTTGGTCTCGGGGCCCCGGCTGAACAAGGAGTATTCGATCTGTACATCACAGACCGGATGCACGGCGTGGGCCCGGCGGATGGTCTCGGGCCCCACCTCGGAGAGCCCGATGTGGCGCACGTACCCTGCCCGCACCATCTCGGAGATGGCGCCGATCGTGTCCTCGATCGGGATGTCGGGGGAGAGGCGGCAGGGTCGGTAGATGTCGACATGGTCGGTGCCGAGGCGGCGCAGCGAGTGGGCGAGCGCGTTCTTGACGTGGGCGGGACGGCCCTCGATGCCGAGGAACGCTCCGTCGGGGCCGCGCAGACCACCGAACTTGAGGCTCAGGAGTGCCTTTTCGCGAGCCCCGTCGCGCAGGGCACGGCGGATGAGGTCCTCGTTGTGGCCCATGCCGTAGAAGTCGGCGGTGTCGAGGAGGGTGACGTCGGCGGCGAGGGCCGTGTGGATGGTGGCGATGGCATCGGCCTCGTCACCGCGGGCGGTGTGGTCGGACATGCCGGCGCAGCCCAGGGCGAGAGGACCGATCGGCGGACCGTCGGGTCCGAGGGGTCTGGTGTGCATGGATCCTTCCGTGGGGCGGCGCGGGCGGGCGCCGCCGACAGGGCTGCGGAAGGCGCAGCCGGCTGTTAGCGTTGACATTTCAACACTAGGAAGAGGCGCGTTGATATGTCAACACGATCGGGTGGAGCTGCCGATGCCGACGAGCCGATGGACGACGTCGTGCCGGAGCCCGTCGACCTCTGGTCAGCCTTCAAGCGCGCGCACGAGATCGTTCGGGCCCGGGTGATCGCGGACACCGCCGAGGCGGCAGGCCTGTCGGAGCCGGATCTGACGATCCTGGTCAACCTCGACAAGGCGGGAGGCGCACTGCGCCAGAGCGAGCTCGCCGCGTCGCTCGGCTGGGACCGCACCCGCATCTCCCACCAGCTCACCCGTATGGGCAAGCGCGGACTCGTCACCCGGGAGCGCGCCGGAGGCGTCACCGTCACCCTCACCGACGACGGACGTCGGACCATCACCACCGTGGGCCCGGGTCTGGACGCCGCGGTACGCCGCCACTTCACCGACAAGCTCTCCGCGCAGGAGATCGAGACGCTGAGCTCGGTGCTCCGTCGGCTGTAGCCCCCCCGGAACACCGAGCCGGCAAGCCGACGGCTCACGAGGGGACGCCGAGAGGGCGGGCGGCGAAGGAGCGGGCCCGGGCCGGGGTCAGGTCGCCGACGGCTGCCAGGCGCCCGAGCACCTCGGCGCGGCGCTCCCGCGCGAGGCCCGGGTCGCGGAGCGGATCGTAGAGTGACGGTGCCTGGACCAGACCGGCCAGGAGGGCTGCCTGGGGCCAGGTCAGCCTGTCCGGCGTGGTGCCGAAATAGCCGTGGGCGGCGGACTGCAGTCCGTAGTAGCCATGGCCGAAGTAGGCGGCCGCGAGATACATCTGGAGGATGGCCGGTTTCGGGTAGTCGTGCGCGAGCTTCAGTCCGAGCCCGACCTGCTCGGCCTGGTCGGCGCGCGTCCGCCGGCCGTCGGTGTACAGCATCTTCGCGAGCTGCTGCTCGAGTGTCGCGCCGCCCCCGTCCCCGCCCCTTCCTTCCAGCCACACCACGACCGCCCGCGCGATGCCGGCCGGATCGATGCCCGGGTTGCGCCAGAAGCGGGAGTCCTCGGTGGCGACCAGGGCCGCGGCCACCTTGGGCGGCGTCGGAGCGGTCACGTCGGTGATGCCCCGTTCGGCGTCCAGCGCGTGTGCGCGCTGCTCCGCGTCGCCCACTCCCGGGGTGACCGCGAGCAGTACACCCCCGCACAGGGCGCACAGCACGGCCGCCGACAGCGTCAGGACGAGCGCCCCTCGCACACAGCGCCGCAACCGGTCAGGCATGCCACGGCGGCGGGTCGCCTCGGTCACGGCCGCGGCGGCACCCGTGAGCCCGGCGTAGAGACCGCAGACCACCGTCCACCCGAGGGTGTAACCGAACGAGTGGGCGACGAGGATGAGCAGCGTCGCCACCCCCGCACCGGCACACAGCGTGAGCAGGCGGCGCAGCCGACGGCGGCCGCCCGTGTTCCGCGAAGGCGCGACGGGTGTTCTTCGCCGGACCGGAAGGGCGTTCACCGCCGACCCCCGCTCAGCTCTGCGAACCGGCGCGCAGCTTCGCCAGGTCGGCCTTCACGGTGTTGACGGGGATGGCGAAGCCCAGCCCGACACTGCCGGAACTCGACGAGCTCTGATCGGAACTCGACGAGTACATGGCCGAGTTGATGCCGATGACGTCGCCGTTCATGTTGATCAGCGCGCCGCCGGAGTTGCCCGGGTTCAGGGACGCGTCCGTCTGGATCGCCTTGTACGTCGTCGTGGACGAGCCCGTGTCCCCGTTGAACTCCTGCCCGCCGAACCAGAAGGGCCACAGGCCGTTGCCCTGCCCCTGACCCTGGTTCTCGTCGGTCGGCACGCTGACATCGCGGCCCAGCGCCGAGACGATACCGCTGGTGACCGTGTCACTCAGGCCCTCGGGAGAGCCGATGGCGACGACCTGGTCGCCGACCCGGAGGTCGCCGGAGTCACCGAGCGTGGCGGCCTTCAGGCCGGAGGCGCCGCGCAGCTCGACGAGCGCCAGGTCCTTCTTGCTGTCGGTGCCGACGACGTGCGCTGCGTACGACTTGCCGTCGCTGGTGGTCACCCTGATCGACGAGGCGCCGGCGATGACGTGGTTGTTGGTGACGACCTGGCCTCCACCGGTGACGATCACGCCGGAGCCGATCGACTCGCCGGCGTCGGAGGTGGCCTTGATCTCCACGACGCTCGGGTTCACCCTGGCCACCACGCCCGCCACCGTACCCTTCGCGCTGGACGGAACCGCGCCGACGGCCGTGGAACCGGTGGGCGCGGAGGATACGGCGGTCCTGCCCCCGGTCAGCTCCTGCAGGCCGTAGGCCGCGCCGCCACCTGCCACGGCGGCGACGACTGCCACGGCGGCGACGATCGCGACCGGCCTCCTGGCGCGCCTTCCCGAGCCGGACGGCGGGGCCGGGGCGTGCGCCGGAGGGGGCGGCCAGTTCGCGTTCACGGGGGCGGAAACGGGCTGCTGCTGGGGGTAGCCGGTCCGGTACCCGTGACCTGGTGCTGAGTCGTACTCGCTGTCGCGGCGGAAGCTCTCGGTCATGGACAAGAGAGTGCGCCGAGATCATGAGAGTTGGCTGAGTGTTCCCTGAGAAGCCCGACAAAGCCGCGTATGACCGATATAAGCAAGCTTCCTCGGTGCTGCCGGGGGAAGCCAGGGCCGCGCAGTCGAATCAGGCACGGAGAACGGCGTACCGCGCGGAAGCCGAGCGGCGTCATCACAGGCTCACGGGCCTGCTCGGCGAGGCGGACGGACCCCCACCGGGCGGTACACATCCGCCTACTGCCTCGAGGTGCCCGCGGGAGCGGGGGCCGGAGCGGCTACGGGCGACAGCCGGCGGGCGGGGCACGGCTCGGCGGCCGGATCCGGGTGGCCCGCGGGCGTCGGCTCCGGCCGGGCGGCCGCGGGCTCCAGGCGGAGCATGGCTTCCTCGTCCACGGTGCCGGGAGCCGCCTGGTAGACCACCATGCGCTGGTCACCCGTACGGGCCAGCCGCATGACCTCGTACGTGAGGGTCATCCGTCCGACCCTCGGATGCCGGAAGGTCTTCTGCCCGCCACCGCGCTCACAGACGTCGTACCGCTCCCAGAGCCGTGCGAACTGAGGTGACTTCAGCACCAGTTCGCCGACCAGCGAGGTCAGCTCGGGGTCGTCCGGGTGGGCGCCGGCGACCGCCCGCAGATGCGCCACCGACAGCGCGACCGTGTCCTCCCACGGCTCGTACAGCGTCAGCCCGACCGGGTGGAGGAAGAGATAACGGGTCAGGTTGCGCTGGTGCTCCGGCCAGTCCCAGAGCCCGGGCAGCAGCCGCCGGCCCGACGGGTTGGCGGCCAGTACGCGGTTGTACCGGCTCACCACATAGGCGGGCAGCGGGCGCACCGCCTCCAGCATCCGCAGTACCGAGTCGCGGACGGTGTGGTCCGAGGAGACGGGCAGCTCGGAGACCCGGCCGGAGGCCAGCTCCGCGAGCTCGTGCAGGCGTTCGTAGGCGTCACCGCGTAGTCGCAGCGCACGACCCAGGGCGTCCACGACGGCAGGGGAAGGGTTCGTCTCCCGGCCGCGCTCCAGCCGGATGTAGTAATCCACGCTCACCCCGGCCAGCGCGGCCAGCTCCTCCCGCCGCAGTCCGGGAGTGCGGCGCAGGCCCGCACCGGCCGGGAGGCCGACGTCCTCCGGGCGTACCTGTGCCCTGCGGGCCCTCAGGTATTTGCCGAGTTCGGTGCCCCGCGGGTTCGTCGCTGCTGCCATTCGGCCCATTGTGGCAGCCCCGCCCGGGACTTGGGGGGCCCTGTCACTGCCTGGAACGCCACACCCCGGGTACAGCGCGGTCTGCCGCGCGGTCGCGGGCGGGCGGAGAGTTGCTCCCGGAGCGGGCGGCCCGGCCGTCGGGGACCCAGGGGGTGCGCGACACCGGACCGCGGCCCTGACGGACCGAGGCCGCCCGCCCGATCACCCCTGACGACGACACCGTCAGCCATGCCTGCTACCTCCAGGAGGTCACCATGCCGGGCCACCCTTCCCCCGCACCGTCCACTGCCCCTGCCCACGGGCGCGGCCCCGGGGCGACGGCGGCCATGCTCCGGCCACGACGGCCGGACGGATCCCGACCAGCCACGCCGCTCGCCCCCACCCGTGCGGGGGCGCGGCGGGCAGGCGTCGCACTGGTCGCTTCGCTCCTCGGCTTCACCGTGATCACGATCGACGTGTCGGCCGTGAACATCGCGCTGCCCGCGATCCGGGAGTCGCTCAGCGGTGGGATGGCCGGGCTGCAGTGGGTGGTGGACGCCTACACCCTGATGTTCGCGGCCTTGATGCTTTCCGCCGGTGCCATCGCCGACCGCGCGGGGGCCCGCCGCACCTACGCCTGGGGCGTCACCCTGTTCACCCTCGCCTCCCTCGGCTGCGCGCTCGCGCCCGGCATCGGCGTGCTGGTCGCCGCGCGCGTCGCACAGGGCGGTGCCGCCGCGGTCGTGATGCCGGCCTCGCTGGCTCTGATCCGCCAGGCCTACGACGACACCCGGGAGCGCGCCCGCGCCATCGCACTGTGGACGGTCGGCGGGTCGCTGGCCATGGCCGCGGGCCCCGTGCTGGGCGGAGTGCTCACCGAGTCGGTCGGCTGGCGGGCGGTCTTCCTGCTCAACCTCCCCGTGGGCGCGGTGATTCTCGGACTGCTGATCCGGGTTCCGCGCTCGCCGCGCCGGCCCGCCGCGCTGGACGCCGGCGGCCAGCTCACCGCCGTACTGGCCCTGACCGGGCTGGCCTTCGCGGTGATCGAGGGCGGCCACCTGGGCTGGACCGGTCTCCCCGTGCTGGCCGCCGCCGTGCTCGCCGTCGCCTCCGGGTTCGCCTTCCGCGCGGTGGAGTCCCGGCACCGCCGGCCCATGGTCCCTCTGCCGCTGCTGACGAAGCGAGAGGTGGCCGTCCCGTTGGCGGTCGGTTTCGCCGTCAACGCCGCCTTCTACGGAGGGATCTTCCTTCTCGGCCTGTACTACCAGCAGTTGCGGGGGATGTCGGGGACCGAGGCCGGGCTGATGTTCGTCCCCGTGTCGGCGGTGGTGACCGCGACCAACCTGGTCTCGCCGCGCCTGGCGGAGCGCATCGGGCGGCGGCCGGTGATCGTGGCCGGCCAACTGGTCTTCACCGCGGCGATGCTCACCATGCTGCCGCTGGCCGCGCACACCCCGGTCTGGCTGGTGCTGGTTCTGCTGCTGCCGCTGAGCGTCGGCGGGGCGCTCGCGGTACCCGCGCTGACCGCTCTGCTGATAGACGCCGTCCCGGGAGAACGCGCCGGGACCGCGTCAGGGCTCCTCAACTCCCTGCGCCAGACCGGCGGTGCGCTTGCCGTCGCCCTCTTCGGCAGCCTGCTCTCCGGCCCCGACGGCGGATTCTCCCTCCCGGGTATGCGCCTCGGCCTTCTCGCCATCGCCGCCCTCCTCCTCGCCACCGCCACCCTGTCCCGCATCGTCCTGCCGCGGGATTGACGACCGTCGTCCAACCGGACGGCGCGCCGCATGACACTTGTCACGCGCGACACCGGACGGCGCGCACTGGGAGGGCAACTCCCGCCAGTCATATGGTTCTTGCCATGACGAAGAGCGACGGGGAAAACCCACAGAAGACCGATGTCAAGGTAAGCCTCCTCGGCGGTCACCGCCTGGGGGGAGCCACCCTGCACGAGCGGACCGTCACCGCCTCCCTCATCGGTGGCGCCGACATCGACCTGACGGACATCGACATCCCGGACGGCACCGAACTGCGTATCACCAAGCTGAGCCTGATCGGCGGCGTCAGCCTCAAGGTCCGTCCCGACGTTCGGGTGGAGGTCCACGGGCTGCGCCTGGGCGGGGTGAAGGACGACGGCCCGACCGAACCGGGCGGCCCGACGGTCCGGATCGACGCCTGGGGCTTGGTCGGCGGCGTCACCGTCCACCGCGCGTAGTCACGGCCGACGCCGCGTCCGGCGGGCTACCGCCGGGAGCCCTTCACCGTCGCCAGGATCGCTCGGACGTCGTCGGCTTCGGGCATGCCGAGTTCGGTGTAGAGGGCGAGCGCACGCTCGTAGCAGCGAACGGCCGGGTTGGCGTCGCCGAGAGCGTGGTGGGCATCGCCGAGTCCGCCGTGCGCCCGAGCCTGCTGGCCGGGATTGCCGATGTCCTCGGCGATGGCCAGAGCGTCGGTGTGGTGGGTGAGGGCGTCGGCGTGCCGCCCTGCGGCATGGGCGGCCTCACCCAGTCCGTTGAGCGCGCCCGCTTCGCCGTCCCGGTCGCCGTTCTGCCGGTAGATGCCGATGGCCTGCCGGTGGCACTCGGCGGCTTCCTCGGGTCGGCCGAGGCGTGTACGGATGATGCCGAGGCTGTTCAGCGCCCCGGCTTCGCCATAGCGGTCGCCGACCTCCCTGAGCAGGAGGAGGGCCTGCTCCTGGTGGTCGACGGCCGGCCCGTACCGGCCGAGACGCGCCTCGACCATGCCGAGATCGTTGAGCGCGTGGGCCTCCAGGTACCGGTTGCCGCTCCGGCGCAGCAGGGTCAGGGCCTGCCGGAGACGGTCGGCGGCCGGCCCGTAACGGCCCAGCTGCCGTTCGACCGAGGCCAGGTCTTTCAGGACGATCGCTTCGCCCAGCCGGTCCTCGACCCGCCGGTACAGGACCAGCGCCTGTTCGAGGTTCTCGACGGCCGGCAGGTAGCGGCCCTGCCGCTCGGCGACGAGGCCGAGGTTGACGAGGGCGCGGGCCTGGCCGGTCGGGTCGCCGACCCGCCGGAACAGCGTCAGCGCCTGCTGAAGATGCCGGGTCGCCGGTTGGTGCTGGGCCAACTGCCAGTAGGCGGTGCCGAGTCCGAGCAGGGCCCGGGCTTCGCTCACCAGGTCGCCGGTCTGGCGAGCGGCGTCCCGGGCGTGGCCGTGGATCGTGAGGCCGTCGGTGTGATGCCCGGTGACGAGGTAGCGGTACAGGGTCAGGGAGAGCCGGATGGCATGAGTGGGCCGGCCGTGGGCGGCGGTGTGCGCGGCGACCGCCGTCAGGCACGGTCGTTCGGTGTCCAGCCAGGCGCGGGCGGCGTCCGGGTCGGACAGATCGGGCATCGGGGTGGCGGCCGGGGGAATGCCGGGCCGTAGATGGGCCTCGGCCGGATGGAGACAGCCCATGGCGGCGCCAGCGGTGGCCAGGTAGTGGTCGCACAGCCGGTCGACCGCTGCCCTGGGGACGTCAGGAGCGTCCTCGACCGTGGCGAGACGGGTGGCGTAGGCGCGGAGCAGGTCGTGCATGCCGTAGCGGCCGCCGCCCACGGGCTGGACCAGATGGGCGCGGGCCAGGATGTCGAGGGCGCGGTGGGCTTCCGTCAGGCCGCTGTCGCACAGCGCGGCGGCGGCGTAGGCGTCGAGGTCGGGGCCGGGATGCAGACCGAGCAGCCGGAAGGTACGCGCCACGTTCGCAGGCAGGTGCCGAAGCGACCAGGAGAACACCGCGGCGACTGCCGCCCGCGGGTCGCCGTCCGCGTCGAGCAGGTCCAGCCGCCGCTGCTGGTCGGCGAGTTCGGTGACGAGTTCGGCCAGGGGAGTGGTGGGGCGGGAGACGGCGAGTTCCGCGGCGACCCGCAGCGCGAGCGGCAGCCGGGCGCACTGCGCGGCAAGGTCGTCCACGGCCCCGGGATCGGCCTCGGCGCGGGCACCGACGAGCCGCCGCAGCAGGGCACGGGCGGCGTCGGCGGGCAGCAGGTCGAGGTCGAGCCGGTGGGCGCCCTCCCGCGCGACCAGCCCGGCCAGGCTGTCGCGGCTGGTCACCAGCACCGCGCAGGAGCCGGTGCCGGGCAGCAGGGGACGAACCTGCTCCACGGTGGCGGCGTTGTCCAGGACGATCAGCATCCGCCGGTCGGCGACCTCGCTGCGGTAGCGCGCCGCCCGGTCGTCCGGCTCCAGCGGAACGTCCTGCCCGGGCACCCCGAGCGCGGTCAGGAAGCGGACCAGCGTCTCCGCGGCCGTCATGGGCTGGTCGGGGTCGTAGCCACGCAGGTTCACATACAGCTGACCATCCGGGAACCGGTCCCGGGCCCGGTGCGCCCAGTGCACGGCCAGAGCGGTCTTGCCCACCCCCGCCGTCCCCGACACCGCGGAGATCAGCACCGCGGCCGGCCGCTCCGCAGCCGTGGCCAGGAGCGCATCCAGCCGGGCCAACTCCTCGTCACGGCCGATGAACGCCGCTGCCTCCATGGGAAGTTGCGCGGGAACGGACCTGGTGTGCTCCGCGTCGACGACGGGCGGTGTGCGGCGGACGGCCGGTGCGGCGGGCTCGCCGCTGAGGAGCGTCTGGTACTCCCGCTGCGCCTCCGTGCCCGGGGCGGTGCCGAGTTCGGCGGCCAGCCGTCGTCGCAGCGCGGTGTAGCAGGCGAGCGCCTCCGGAGCGCGCCCGGCGGCGTGCAGCGCCCGCATCAGCGCCACGGTGAGCGGCTCGGTCAGTGGATGTTCGGCGGCCAGGACGGTCAGCGTGTCTACCACCGTGCGGTGACCGCCCACGCGGAGTTCGGCGTCCGCCCAGTCCAGGACCGCGTCGATGCGCTGCTGCCGCCAGCCTTCGCGGACGCGCGCCGCCCACTGCCCGGACAGGCCGGCCAACGGCTCGCCCCGCCACAGCCCCAGGGCCTCCCGCAGCACCGCCGGCCGCCCCGCGTCGGATGCGTCGGCCGCACGGGCCCATGTGACCAGGCGCCGGAACCGGTGAGCGTCCACGAGGTCCCGCGGCATGTCGAGCCGGTAGCCTCCCGAGCCGCGCAGCAACTGCGGTTCCTTGAACGGGCTCGACGGGCTCGACGGGCCGTCGGCGTCGCGGGGGAGAGGCGTGTGCGCCCCGCCAGGAAGGTTCCCGTCGGCGCCGCCGGAGAGCTGCGGGGCGGTGTCCGCGAGGATGCGCCGGATGCGGGCGATGTGCGCGTACAGCGTGGCGCGTACCTGGGCGGGCGGTTCCTCGCCCCAGACCCGGTCGATCAGCGTCTCGGCCGCCACCCAGCGGCCCGCGTCCACCAACAGCGCCGCCAGGACCGTACGGCGTTTGGCGGGACCCAGATCCACCCGTCGGCCCGACACCCACAACTCGACGGGCCCCAGCAGCTGAAACCCCGTCACGCCGCCCCCTGCCCCACCCTGTGCGCGCCGACCCGATCCCCCGGGCGTCACCCAACCACCTGGCCACCGCCGAGGCAAGGTTCGCGCAAGCTTCTCGACCACCTCCCTCCTCCACCGTGTCCATGGCACCACCGCGCACCACGGACGACTCCCGTCCCGTGGGCGGCCCTCGAGTGATGGAGGAAGACTCAGCATGAAGCGGATCCTGGCGAAGGCAGGCATCGCCCTGGGAAGCGTGGCCCTGGCCACCACCGGTGCACTCATCACAGCCGCCCCCGCGAACGCGGCGTGGTCGGACTGTCCCGCCGGAGCGCTGTGCGCCTACCTCGGCGTCAACGGCGCGGGCGACCCGGGCGTGGTCTACAACGACAACGCGAACCTCCTGCAGTACAACAAGTTCAACAACGCCGAGTCCCTGTACAACCACGGCAACAACTGCAACGTCCGCCTCTACTCGGGCCTGAACTACACCGGCTCCAGCTACGTGCTTGCCCGGGGCTACTTGAACGGCTCCCTGGCGAACACCGTGTGGTGGCACAACGTCGCCTCGAACGACTGGTGCGTATGAGCGCATCCACGGCGCGGCGGACACTCCTCACGGTGCTCCTTGCGCTGACCGCGGCCGGCTGCTCCCTCGGCGGGGAGCCCGGCCGCGGGCCCGTGGCACTCGACGTCCGCCCCCTGTCCGGGGCCACCGCGTTCACCTATGCCCAGGCCGTACGTCTCCACGACCGCGAGGAACGTGCCGTCGCCGCCTGTATGACCTCGCGCGGCCAGAGCTACACGACTCAACCCCGGACCGCCTCCGCCCGCAGTGAGGAGACCAACCCCTACGGGCTGCTGACCCCGGAGAGAGCAGCCCAGGACGGGTACGGGATCGTCGGTGAGTACCTCTACCGGCAGTCCAGTCCTCCGCCGCCCGAAGAACCCCGCAAGACGGCCTGGAGGCAGGCCCTGACCGGTACACCGGCCCACCGGGTGCGCCTGCGGCTGCCCGACGGCGTCAGCCTCGAGTACTCCACCGACGGTTGTGTCGCCCGGGCGCGCGCCGAGCTGTACGGGGCGGACTGGAACACCGTGGCCCCGGTCACCATGGGACTGGCGAACCGTGTGATCGGCTCCGTCGAAGCGGATCCCGGCTACCGTGCCGCTGTCCGGCACTGGTCCTCGTGCATGACCAAGGCGGGGCACCCGGCGACCGACCTCCAGGCACCGCGCAGGGCCATCGACTCCCGGCTGCAGAAGGCCGCGGCAGACGCGGAGACCCTGCACGCACTCGGCCGAGACGAGATCAGGCTGGCGGGTGCCGACGCCGGCTGCCAGCTCGAGACCGGCCTGTCCGAAGCCGTCCGGGACGTGCAACAGGCCGCGGAGGAGCACCTGCTGACGGCGAGCGACAGAAGAACCGTCGCCCGCTTCGTGGCGGACAAGCACCACGCGCTGGCCACGGGCTCGGCATGAGCACCGGCCTCGTCCGAGGCCGGTATTCATCGGCACTGACCGCCGACCCGGACCCGACGCCGGTGCGCCGGGTCCGCGCCCGCGTCATGCCTCAGCGGACCGCCCGACTCATGCGGTATGGATCTCCAGGGCGGCACGCACCGCGGACTCCACGGCTCCCTCGATCCACGCCGGCTTGACGGACGTGTGGTCCCCGGCGAAGTGCAACGGCCCTTCGGCGACGGGGATCACGGGCAGCAGCTCCGTGTGCTGCCCGGGCAGGAGCACGGACGCCTCCCCGTAGGCGTAGGGGTCGCGGAGCCAGCTCTGGGTGCGGCCCGCTCCGGTGTAGAAGACCTCGATGCGCTGGCCGTAGACCTGCTGGAGGCCGCACAGGGCGTGCGGGTACCGTGCCTCGTCGTCCAGGGAGTCCCAGCGCAGCGCGTCGTCCGCCCAGCTGTACGAGGCCAGGACCACACCCCCCGGGCTGCCCGGAACCGGATGCGAGGGGTGGAACATGAACCGGTTGGCGTTGTCCGACACCGAGCCGCCGCCCACGACGTCGACCGCCTCCGGCTGCTCACGCGCGACCGCCCGGTTGGCCGCGTAGTGGGTGCGCTGACCCGCCGTGATGTGTCCGGCCGGCACGGACGGATGGGCGCCGAGCAGACTGCCGTCCGCGGCGGCGCGGCCGGTGCGGTAGGAGTCGTACAGGCCGGGGTCGACGGCGTGCAGCTCGCGCTTCCAGTCCGCCTCGTCGAACTCCCACCAGCGGCGGCTGAATTCCAGCAGCACCTTGGTCGCGCTGTCGTAGTGCAGTTCGCAGACCGCGCGACGCTTGCCGTAGGACATCGGCGGATCGATCTGTACGTGGCGCAGTCCGGAGAACGGCACGGTGATCACGGCGACGTCCGCGGTGAACTGCTCGCGGACGACGGGACCGTCGCGGCCCTCGGACACGGTGTCCACCCACACGTGCGGGCCCTTCGTCCGGACGTGCGCGGTGTCCGTCGAAGGGCGGTCGGGGTGGTGGTACCCGATGCGCGTGACACGGCGGTCGAACCGCACCTCCTTGCGCACGCGCTCCAGCAGGGCGTCCGGCAGCACGGCCGTGCCGCCCTCCAGCTCGTAGAAGGGCGTGTCGGGGCTGATCAGGGAGGAGCCGATGAAGCTGTGGATGAAGGACAGGGGGAGACGTGAGGTGAGGTTCTCCAGGGTGCCGATGAGGTCGATGGTCCGCTCGTCGAGACCGGCGTGTTCGGTGAGGAAGCGGTACATCGACCAGTCACCGAACCGCTGCACGACGCGGGCCCAGCCCCGCAGCCGCTCGGGTAGCGGCTTGTCGACCCGCTTGCCGTCGCCGCCGACGTGACTGAACTCGTCGCGCACCGGGTCCAGCGCGGAGCGCAGGATGGCGGCGGCGGGGGTGTCCCAGTGGGCCCGGGGGACACCGAAGGACCGGTTGATCCGCCGGGGCGCGCGGGCGTACTCGGCGCGCCGCATGCGGATGCCGTTGACGTGGATCCAGGTGCGGTTGGCGGGACGTCCTTCGCTGTCGACGTCGACGTAGTGGAAAGGCCGCTTCTTCAGTCCGAACTGGTCGATCAGCTCCATCACCAGGGGATGGCTGCCGGGGAGGCGCATCGCACCCGCTTCGGCGTACTGGCGTGGATCGGCGAAGGGCTGCTGGGCGTGTTCGTGGCCGCCGCTCCGGAAGGTCTTGATGCGTCCGCCCGCGCGGTTGCCGTTGGCCTCGAGCACGGTCACCCGGTGACCTGCCCTCTTCAGCAGCCAGGCGGCCACCAGCCCGGCCGGACCGGCCCCGACGACCAGGACGTCCTTCGGGCGGGTCCGTCGCCGGGCCGGCAGTCCCTCGTGCAGGACACGCTGGTAACGCGGGACGAGTGGGCGGTCGCCGGAATCCAGTACGAGGAGTGCCCGAGCCACGGCGAGGCACCGGTCGAAGTCGGTGCCACGGCTGTCGCCCGGCGCGGCCGGCGCGGCCGGCGCGGGCAGAGCCGTGGCGACACCGCCGGTCAGGGCCGTTGCCACCGTGGTCGTGCCGACCGCGGCCGCGAAACTCCTCCGGGAGAAACCGCCGTCCGAACGCAGCACCGAGTGATCTTCAGTCATGCCGGCCTTTGTACTGGCGGCGGAGGCCGGGCGTCCGCCCTTCGCCACGGCGTTGACTCGAAGGAGCGAAGACACAGATGAATCCTGACGTCTCCCGACGTCACAGCACGTCCGCCGACGTGGAGGCCAAGGGAAACCCGAAGGGATGAACGTCGGGCGAACTCCGTATGCCGTCGCGATCCATCCCCCACGCTGCGACATGCGTATCCACATCCGTTGAGGGGGGAAGGGTGGGGCAGCGGCGCACTTTGTTCGGTGACAGAGCCCGTTACTGGTTCGACAGCACGCTGGCTCGCGGTGCTCCCGCTCTCGTCGGCTGGATGGCGCTGGTGTGTCTGGCCGTCGTCGTCCCGGCCAGCGCCGTGCTGGTGTGGACCGACCCCCATGCGCCGGCGCCGCTCATCGACCGGCTGGCGGCGGTATGGCGCCTCACCGGGGAGACACTGCGGCTGGGCGGTACGACGGGCACACCGTTGCGCGTGTTGTTGTCGGTCCTGCTCGCACTGGTCGCTCTGCTGTACGTCTCGACGCTCGTAGGCCTGATCACGACGGCGCTCACGGAGCGGCTCACCGCGCTGCGGCGGGGGCGCTCCACCGTGCTCGAACAAGGGCACGCCGTGGTTCTGGGGTGGTCGGAACAGGTCTTCACCGTGGTGAGCGAACTGGTGGCCGCGGGCGCCAACCAGCGGCGCGCGGCGGTGGCCGTGCTGGCCGACCGGGACAAGACAGCCATGGAGGAGGCCCTGAACACCAAGGTGGGTTCCGTCGGCCGCACGCGGTTGATCTGCCGCAGCGGTCCCACCACCGACCCGGCCGTGCTCACCCTGACCAGCCCGGCCACGGCCGGCGTGGTGCTGGTCCTGCCCCGCGACGAGCCCGACGCCGACGCCGAGTTGGTCAAGACGCTGCTGGCGCTCAGGACGGCTCTGGCCGGGGAGGGAGAACGTCCGGCCGTCGTCGCCGCCGTCCGGGACGACCGCTACCGTCTGGCCGCCTGTCTGGCCGCCGGACCCGGCGGTGTCGTCCTGGAGAGCGACACCGTCACCGCCCGGCTGATCGTCCAGGCCGCCCGCCGCCCCGGGCTCTCCCTCGTCCACCAGGAACTCCTCGACTTCGCCGGCGACGAGTTCTATCTGATCGCCGCACCGGCCCTGGCCGGCCGCCCGTTCGGCGACGCGCTGCTGTCCTACCCGACGTCGAGCGTCGTCGGGTTGATGCGGGAAGGCACTCCACTGCTCAACCCGTCACCACAGACGCCGATGGTCCCCGGAGACCTGCTCGTCGTCATCTCCCGTGACGACGACACCGCCTGGCCGGGCGACTGCGCGGATCTGGTCGACAAGACGGCCATCGCGTCCGGCCCCTCGACACCCGAGCGGCCGGAGCGGGTCCTCCTGCTGGGCTGGAATCGCCGAGCCCCGCTCATAGTCGACCAGTTGCGCCGCCGCGCCCGGCCCGGATCGGCCGTCGACGTGGTGACCGACGGAGACGAGGCCACGGTCCGCCAGGTGCTCGAGACCGACGCGCACACCGGTACCGGCCTCACCTTGACACTGCACCGCGGCGACGTCACCCGGCCCGAGACACTGCGACGCCTGGACGTGCATTCCTACGACAGCGTGATCGTGCTCGGCCAGGACCCCGCCCCCGGCCCGCCGGCGGACGACCCCGACAACCGCACGCTCGTCACCCTCCTGCTGCTGCGCCAACTGGAGGAAGCCGGCGGGCGCGAACTGCCGGTCGTCACCGAACTGATCGACGACCGCAACCGGGCGCTGGCCCCCATCGGTCCCGGAGCCGATGTGATCATCAGTGGCAAGCTCATCGGTCTGCTCATGGCGCAGATCTCCCAGAACCGGCATCTGGCAGCGGTGTTCGAGGAACTGTTCTCCGCCGACGGCGCCGGGGTCCGCCTGCGACCGGCCGGCGACTACGTGCTGCCGGGACGTGAGACGTCCTTCGCCACAGTCGTGGCCGCGGCACGTCATCGCGGCGAATGCGCCATCGGTTACCGAAGCCACGCCGACTCGTCGACGCCTCCGGGCTACGGCATGCGGATCAACCCTCCCAAAGCCGAGCGACGCCGCTGGACGGCCGAGGACGAGGTGGTCGTCGTGGGCACGGACTGAAGAAAGACCCAAGGGCCCGAGGATCACTTTTCTCGCCTGCGCGATGCGGAGCTCGTTGCACGACCTCTACATCGATTCCCGCGACTGTGTGATTCGGGCAGGGCTGGTTGCGGTACACGACTACTGGACCGGCCTCACCGAGGCGGAGGCTGCAGAGGGAAGTCGGTGGTGGACACCGCTTCTTGGGACACGCTTTACGTGCCGTACGCAACTGCAGCCCGTGCCGCCGCTGTCTGACAGAGCGTGGGGCCCGTCAGGGCAAGGGAACGAGAGAGTGGGGCAGGTCGTGGGACGGCGCAGGGGCGGAATAGGGATCGCACTCGTCACGGTCGCGACGTTGGTGGGTGCGAGTGCCTGCGGCGGCGGCAGCAGCGACAAGGCGGGCGGGGACGACGCAAAGGCGCCGGGCAAGGCGAGTACTGGCGCATCGCCGTCACCGACGAAGCCCAAGGGCCCGCCCATGCTGCTGGAAACGATCACCCCGCAGACGGGAAACACGGTCGGAGTGGCCATGCCGATCTCGGTGATCTTCACCAACCCGGTGGCGGCCAAGGCGCGGGCCACGGTGGAGAAGCACATGAAGGTGAGCGCCTCCCAGCCGGTGGTCGGCGCCTGGCACTGGATGGGCGACAAGCGCGCCGACTGGCGGCCGAAGACGTACTGGCCCTCCGGCACGAAGGTGAAGATCGACGCTGACATGAAGGGCGTCAGCAACGGCAACGGACGCTACGGCGTGCGCACCTACACGCACACCTTCACCGTCGGCGACGACGTGCGCGCGGATGTCTCGGTGACCGGCCACACCATGAAGGTGACCCGGAACGGCAAGCTGGTCCGCACCCTGTCGATCAACGCGGGCAGCGCCCAGTACCCGACGTGGAACGGCACGATGGCCGTCATCGACAAGCAGGAGAAGGTCCACATGACCTCCTGCAGCGTCGGCATCAGCTGCGACAAGGGCAGCCCCAACTACTACGACCTGACGCTGCCCTGGGACGTCCACCTCACCCAGTCCGGCACGTACGTGCACTACTCGACCGGCGACCCCAATCCGGGCAGCGGCAGCGCCCGCGGCTCGCACGGCTGCGTCCATCTGTCCATGTCGGACGCCAAGTGGTTCTACGGCCAGGTCAAGCAGGGCGACCCCGTCACCATCACCGGCTCGCCCCGCGCCAAGGCCTCGGCCGACAACGGCTACGCCGACTTCAACCTGGGCTGGGGCCAGTGGCTCGCGGGCAGCGCGTCCGGCGAGCAGACGACCGCAGGGCTGTGACGCGCCGACCCGTCGACGCTCGTGGACGCCGTGACGGCCGCGCGCACGGAGCAGCCGCACCGATGCGGGCGCTCACACCCGGGGGACGCCGGCGAGGTCGAGCAGCCGGTGCATCTCGGTGGGCGGCAGCGCGGGGTTGGCCGCGGCGGCCAGAGCGCTCGCCGGGACGGTGAGGCGTCGCAGGAGTTCGTCCGCGGGCAACCGCGGGTCCCGGACCGCCCAGGTGCCGACGGCGGGGTCGTCGGCCAACCGCAGGACGAGATCCGAGTCGCCCTCGGGATCGTCGAGTGCGGCGCGGCGCAGCCGGGGGTTGGGATGGTCGGCGAAGCGGGCGAGGCCGGGCCTGGCGAAGTTCGGGTGTGCGCGCAAGAAGCTCCATTTCAGGCCGTGCCAGTAGGAGTACATCTCCACGACGAGCTCGTGCGGGGCCTGTGCGCAGGACTCGCACAGGGTGAGTTTGACGAAGAAGTCCTCGTCGCCGGCGAGCCGGTCCACCACGTCGCCGGGCAGATGCGGCTGCATCGCGATGCTCCGGCGCAGCAGGACATGACCTGAGGCGGCTGCCCGGCGGGCGACCTCCGGTTCGTGACCGCGCTCCATTACCCAGCGTGGCGGCGTGTGGTAGCCGCCCGGGACGACGTAGGGGATGGCGGAACGCTGCTCCTCGGTGAGGTCCTCACGCATCGACAGGACGAGCCGGACGCCGTCGTCGGGGTCCGTGGCGAGCCGCAGCGCCAGATCGGTCGGCACTCCAGGGTCCTCGGCCGCGGCGCAGCGGACGCGGGGATCGGGGCTCTGGACCCGGAGCTCGGGATCGGTCTCGGGCTCGGGTTCCGATGCGGGCGTGAGCAGCCGGGCCACCGCCTGCTGCACTCGGGGGTCGGGATCGGTGAGCAGGGCGTCGCGCACGCCGTCCGGGACCTGCTCCCACAGCTCCCGGGTGAGAGCGGCTGCCCTCACCGAACCGTCGGCGTCCCCGGCCAGCCGTGCCCTGGTGGCCAGGGGCAGACTCCGGTGGGAGGCCACCATCCTCCGGACCCGCGGGTGGCTGTCCTCAGCCAGGGTCTCCAGCATCCCCTCAGGTATGCGCCGGCCGAAGTCACCGAGCAGCGCGGCGTACACGGCACGCACCCGGGGCTCGGGATCACGGGCGAGCCGCGCCAGCACGTCGGCGTCGGCCCGCCCGTTCTCCAGAAGCTGCAGCCGGTGTTCGATCCGCGGGGAGGCCACCAGCAGGGCGGTGGCCTCGGCGTCGAGCGGACGCCAGGTGAGCCACGACGACACATGGCCGGGCAACCGCTCGGCAGCGAGCAGCCGGGCCAGCACCGCGCCCGGCAGCGCCGGGTTCACCATCAGCCCACCGAGCCACTCCTCGGCCGGCCGATGGACACCGTCACCATGACCGTCGAGATCCCCACCCACGTCGTGCATGGCCTCATCCTTCCGGATCCGCGAACCACGGTTCCCGCAGCCGAGCTCAAGCGGACGGCGTGACCGAGGACCACACCCCGAACCACTGCTCGGCGCCGTACTCCTCGAACCGCTCCACCTCGGTGAACCCCAGTTTCGCCGCGAGGCGCATCGCGGCGCCGTTGGCGGTCTGCGTGCAGAGCACCACCGGCTCACCGGGGCGCGCGTCGGCGAACCAGTCGAGTGCCGCTGCGCACGCCTCGGCGGCGTACCCGCGTCCCCACGCCTTGGGCAGGAGCATGTATCCGAGTCCGGTCTGCCCGGCATCCGCGTGGACGCGCCCCGGACGCTCCGCGTCGCGCCGATCGAACGTGACCACGCCGATCATCGCTCCCTCCAGATCGATCACGAAGAAGCCAGGGCGCCGCCCGGGCACCTCAGGTACCGCGCGTTCGAGCTCATCACGCGGTCGAGGTCCACCGAGGTAGGCGCCCACCTCAGGTGATGCGAACAACTCGATGAACGCCGTACGGTCCCGGGCCTCGGAAGCACGCAGCACGAGCCGTCCGGTCCTTATCGGGGCAGGTGGCCAGGCGACGGGCCCGAGTTCAGTCACGGCGGGCAACCTGTCGCACGCCGGTGAGAGTGATCCGAAAGAGAAGGCCCGGGCCGCGTCTCGGCTTCGCGACCAGCCGCCCGCACATGGTCACCGAGGCCTGTAGACGGTGGCCAGCACCGAGACCGTGACCCGGTCGGGCAGGAGGCCGCCGTCGTTCAGTTCCGTGCGACTCAGGTGGCGTGCGCTCGGCGTCATCCCCACCAGATCCAGGGCTTCTGCCCCGGCCAGGGCCATGGAGTACTCCACGCGTTCGGTGGCGACGGCCTCGAAGCGCGGGTCCAGCACCCGGTGCAGACGTTCTTCCTTGGCCGGGTCGATGGCGACCATCCCAGGAACCCGACCGCGCAGTTCGGTCAGGTGCCGCCCACCGGGACGGACCACGATCAGCCGGCCGGCCCGGCGGAGTATCCGGTGGAACTCGGCCGGATTGCGCGGGGCGAACACGTTCAGCACCACGTCGGCCACCTCGTCGGCCAGCGGGAAGGGACGGAAGACGTCCCAGGTCGCCGCTGCGCCTCGTTCATGGGTTCGCGCCGCCGAGCGCAGCGCTCGCGCCGACGTGTCCAGGCCCAGCCCCCGTGCGCCGGGCAGCTGGTCGAGAACGCCGGCCAGGTAATAGCCCGTGCCGCACCCGACGTCCACGACCGTGCCCCGCTCAGGGGCTGAGCCGGCCGCCAGGCGGGCCACGGCCTGGCGGATGGGCGCGTACCTGCCGGTCGCCAGAAAGCGGTCCCGAGCCTGGACCATGGCCGCGTCGTCCCCGCTGGTGGCGCGGGTGCCCGTGAGGAGGCCGGCGTAGCCGTGACGGGCGATGTCGAAGGAATGACCCGCCGGACAACGCACTGCGCTCCGGCCAGGGTGCAGGCGGCGCGTGCGGCACGTCGGGCAGCGCAGCAGGTCGAGGAACGGTCCGAGGGCAGGGGGAAGCAACACGGGCACGAGGCACTCCTGGCAAGTCCGAAGGGAAGAGACCGTGCCTGCGCGGAATGTGGTTCGCGCAGGCACACCAAGGAGGGCGACGCCGTCCGGCATCGCCCTCAACGCCTTCCGATCACAGGAAGCAGCAGTGCGGGGTGCTCATGAATGCCACGCCAGGAGTTTACGGCGTTCGAGCAAGCCCTTCATACCCGTGGGCGCACGGCCGTGACCGGCCACGACGTGCTGAGCAGCCGGACAGTGCCGTCCTCCGCCTCGTGTTCGCGCAGATGGTCCGTCAGGGCACGGCGGGCGCGGTCCCGTGCCGTGGCGTCGACCTGTTCCATCAGGTGGCGACCGGGGCCCGTTCCCAGCAGGAACGCCGCCGCGTCCTCCGCTCCGTGCCCCCAGGCCCCGTACACCTGCGCCTGGGTGAGGGTGAGACCGGTGAAGCCGGCCGGGGTGAGGAGGACGTCGCGGATGCGGTCCCGGGCGGCCAGGGAGGTGGCCGCCTTGGCCGGCGGCCGGGAGCCGTCCGGCGAGTGAGGTGGGAAGCGGGAGGCGCACGACACCCGTCACGACGCCGTGCCGGGACGTACGCCCTCCTGCCTGTCGAGAACCGGCCGGACCCGAACGCTTTCGGATCCTCCACACCTCTGGGAAGGTACGGAGGTCCGAGACCGCAGACGACCGTGTTCGAGAGAGAGGCATCAGCAGGTGAGTTCCTCCCGGGCGGCCATGGAGGAGGCCGTGGAGGTCCGCCGCTTCTGGCACGGCCTCGATCTGCCCGGGCTGATCGACGTTCACACTCACTTCATGCCCGAGCGCGTCCTGCACAAGGTCTGGGACTACTTCGACGCCAATGGGCCGCTGATCGCCGGGCTGCAGTGGCCGATCACCTATCGCATACAGGAGGCGGAGCGCACGAGCCTCCTGCGGGAGTTCGGCGTCAGGACCTTCACCGCCATGCTCTACCCCCACAAGCCCGGCATGGCCCGATGGCTGAACGGGTGGTCGGCCGACTTCGCCCGCCGCACCCCCGACTGCCTGCACACTGCCACGCTCTACCCCGAGCCGGACGTCGGGACCTATGTCCGTGAGGCCGTCGAATCGGGTGCGCGCGTGTTCAAGGCTCATGTACAGGTGGGAGCGTACGATCCGGCCGACGAACGGCTCCAGCAAGCGTGGGGCGTGCTGGCCGAGGCCGGAATTCCCGTGGTGATGCACTGCGGCTCCGGGCCCGCCCCCGGCAGACACACAGGCCCCGAGCCCATCGCGCGGGTCCTGGCACGGCACCCGGGACTGCGGCTGATAGTCGCGCACATGGGCATGCCGGAGTACGAGGAGTTCCTCGACCTCGCCGATCGGTACGACCAGATGCGCCTCGACACGACGATGGCGTTCACCGACTTCACCGAAGAACTCATGCCCTTCCCCCGCCAGGCCCTGTCCCGGCTCGCCGCTCTGGGCGACCGCATCCTGCTCGGCTCCGACTTCCCCAGCATCCCGTACCCCTACCTGCACCAACTCCAGTCACTGGAACGGCTGGAACTCGGCCAGGAGTGGCTGCGGGCCGTGTGCCACGACAACGCGGCAGACCTGTTCGGCCTGTCGCACGGTCAAGCCGACGCGTGAAATCCACACGATGCCTCTCGTGCGGAAGGTTGACACTGTCTCGGAGCTCGCTGAACATGTGAAGCCGATGGGAGCGCTCCCATAGTGGCACTGCTTCCCTGTGCCGGCTCCCCACCGCACGCGCACGCCTGCTCCGTACTGCCTCGTCGTCCCCCCACGTCCAGATCGTGCGGCGCCACTCGCCCGGCGCCCCGCCCGCACGTCCCCCAGGCGGCCTGCCACTGCGCCGCCCGGGGCGGCGCGGGCGTCCGGGCCCTGCCGCGCGGCCGCAGGGAAGGTGATCATGCGCATGACTCCGAGAGCCGCGCTCGCGGCCGTGGTCCTGCTGATGGCCGGAGCCGGCCCGGCGGTGACGCCCGCCGTGGCGACCGCGGCACCGCGGGGCACCGCGGCCGGTGACGGTCCCGCGCTCAGCGTCGACGCCACGATCGGCCGCCGCCCCATCGATCCGCACATCTACGGGATGAACTTCGCCGACGAGGCCCTGGCCGCCGATGTGCGACTGCCGGTCCGTCGGTGGGGCGGCAACGCGACGACCCGCTACAACTACAAGCTCGACGCCTACAACGCGGGCGCCGACTGGTACTTCGAGAACCTGTACTACAACAACGACACCTCGAAGCTGCCGGACGGCTCGGAGGCCGACAAGTTCGTCGACCAGAACCGCCGCACCGGCACCGACACCGTCATGACCGTGCCGATGACCGGCTGGACGACCGCGGCCCGCAACAGCGCCTGCGGCTTCGGTATCGCCAAGTACGGGCCTCAGCAAGGCAGCGACGCCCAGTGGCGGCCCGACTGCGGAAACGGCGTGAAGACCAACGGCACGAAGGTGACCGGCAACGACCCGGCCGACACCAGCACCGCCATCGACGCCGACTTCACCAAGGGCTGGGTGCAGTACCTCGACAGGACGTACGGCACCGCGAACAACGGCGGAGTGCGGTTCTACAACCTCGACAACGAGCCCGACCTGTGGTGGACCACCCACCGGGACGTGCACCCGACCGGGCCCGGCTACGACGAGCTCCGCGACACCACGTATGCCACCGCCGCCGCCGTAAAAGACGCCGACCCGGCGGCACAGACCCTCGGCCCCGTCGGCTGGGGCTTCAACTCCCTGGTCTACTCGGGTCTCGACCAGAAGACCTGCGGCGAGCAGGGCGGCGACTGCTGGTCCAATCCGCCGGACCGGGCCGCCCACGGCGGCGTCCAGTTCGCTCCCTGGTACCTGCAGCAGATGAAGGCCTACGAGCAGGCCCACGGCCGCCGTGTCCTCGACTACTTCGACGAGCACATCTATCCACAGCAGTCCGGGGTGTCCGGTGGCAACGACGACGCCGCGACCCAGGAACTGCGGCTGCGCTCCACCCGGCAGCTGTGGGACCCGACCTACGTGGACGAGAGCTGGATCAACCAGGCCGTACAGTTCATCCCGCGGATGCGCTCCCTCGTCGACGCCAACTACCCGGGGACCAAGCTCGCCATCACCGAGTACAACTGGGGCGCCCTGGACAAGATCGACGGCGGGCTCGCCCAGGCCGACGTCCTCGGTATCTTCGGGCGGGAGGGCCTGGACCTGGCCACCCTCTGGGACCCGCCCAAGTCCACCGACCCCGGAGCCTTCGCCTTCCGGATGTACCGCAACTACGACGGCAACGGCGGCGCCTTCGGCGACACCTCGGTGCACGCGGCCAGTGCCGACCAGGGCAAGCTCGCCGTCTACGCGGCCGAACGCAGCACCGACCACGCGCTCACCGTGATCGTCGTGAACAAGACCACCGGCGACCTCACCGCGCCGGTATCGCTGACCGGCGACAGCGCGCTGCCCCCGGCCGCGCAGGTCTACCGCTACGGGCAGGACGACACCACCGCGATCAAACATCTGGCCGACCAGCCGGTCTCCGGCGGTGCCTTCACCGCCACCTTCCCCGCGTACTCCATCACCGAGTACGTCCTGCCCGCCGGGTCCTCCACGGCCAACCCGCCCTCCGCCCCCGGTGGCCCGACCGCCACGTCCGTCGGCTCGGACCGGGTGACGCTGGGATGGACGGCCTCCAACGCCGGTTCCTCCCCGGTGGCGAGCTACCAGGTGTACTCCGGCGACCCGGCCAGGACCGCACCCGTCGCCACGGTCGACGCACCGGCCACCACGGCCACCGTCACAAATCTGTCTCCGTCCACCGCCTACACCTTCCGGGTCGTGGCCAAGGACACGGCCGGCCGCAGTTCCTCGCCGTCGCCCCCTCTGCAGGTGACCACCACGGCCGCGACGGCCTCCGTCTGCACGGTCGACTACAGGGTTTCCAACGACTGGGGAACCGGCTTCACCGCCACCATCACGGTCACCAACAAGGGCGCAGCCCTCAACGGCTGGCAGCTCGGCTTCACCTTCCCCGGCAGCCAGAAGGTCACCCAGGGCTGGAACGGCACCTGGAAACAGAGCGGCACCGCGGTGACCGTCAAGGACGCCGGCTGGAACGCCGCCCTGGCCACCGATGCCTCCGTCAGTGTCGGCTTCAACGGCGCCTACACGGGCACCAACGCCGTGCCCAAGAACTTCACCCTCAACAACAAGCCCTGCACCGTCCCCGGCACCGGTGCCGCGGCTCGCGTCAGCGAAGCGGTCGGACACGCGCCCGGCAGCCACGCCGTGCGGTGACCCTCCGCGCGGGTGACCCGCGCCCGCGGCGGTCCGGGCAGCCCCGGACCGCCGCGCCCCTGTCGGGGCAGGGGTTCAGGCCGGCTTACAGAACGGTGACGACCGTCTGGTCGGCGGAGACCGACTCGTCGTTTCCGACGAAGACGGCGACCTTGACCTTGTCGCCCTTGGCGAAGTGGGTGCCGGCGGCCGCGTGCAAGGTCACGATGGCGGTGTGGTTCGCGTAGTCGCAGATGACATCGTTCGTCTTGACGATGCCCACGGCGATGCCGGCGCCGGGGCTGTCCGGGCCGAGCGCCGTCGCGTTGGCCATGATCTCCTGCCCGAGGCCAGGGTCGCAGGAGTAGGTGACCTTCACCTGCACATCCGACTTGTGGAGCGACACCGTGTCGATGGTGATCCCGTTGCCCTTGGCCGCTGCCGAGGGCGCGGCCGCGAGGCAGCCCGCACCTACCACAAGGGCCGTGATGGCGGTCCCGGCCAGACGGCGCCTCAGGTTGATCGACTTCATTGGTTCTTTCCTTCCCCCTGCACGGTCACCCTGGTCTGAGATGTGGAGGAGTCTCCCACTGGGCGGGTGACTGCGCACAGTTGATCGATTAGCGCGGGAATCTTACGTGATCTTCCGTTTCTTCGCTGGGCGGCCCGCGCTGACAGCGTCGGACGGCCGTGGCGACGACGCCCGCACCCGCGTCCTCTTCACGCTCGCCCTGGTCGGCTGGAGTATCGCCATGCCCCGGTTGCGCCGGATGGTCCTCGGCCCGCGACGAGTCCTGACCTGGTCGCCGGACAGGTGGTCGAGCCATGGCGAGCGTGACTGACCGGCTGCCGGTTCGGTGCTCGCCGCGACCACCTGACGAGTTCACGACGTAATCAGCCCCAGGAGGCGAGCTGATGGACGGCCTGTTCGTCCGGATCGCCGACGTCTTCCTGACCGATGGCAATTGACCTTGTCCAAAGGTGAAGGCCGAGAGTGGATGCGGCAATGGGCCTTGCCCGAACCGGATGGAAGGAGTCTGCATGGATGACGACGCTCTCCTGGCAGAACAGAAGGTCTACTACAGGGCGGGCGCGGCCGAATACGACCGGCCCTACGCAGAGTCCGCAGTCCTGCAGCAATTGCTGACCGTCGTCGATGATCTCCCGATTGACGGGGACGTGCTGGAGTTGGCCTGCGCAACGGGCCAGTGGACTACGAGACTTGCTGCACGGGCACGTTCGGTGACGGCCGTCGACGCGGCAACCGAAACGCTGGCCCTCGCTCGGGCGCGCACCGCATCCCCCTCCGTCCAGTTCCTTCAGGCCGACCTGTTCGCGTGGCAGCCGCCACGACGCTACGACACGGTGTTCTTCGCCTTCTGGCTCTCCCACGTCCCGCCGAAGCGGCTGCCCGCCTTCTGGAAGACCGTCGCCGCCGCCCTCGTGCCGGGCGGCAAGGCGATCTTCATCGACGACGGCCCCGCCGCAGCCGCCTACGAGGAAGTGCTCGCGAACGGGCCGACCCCGGCGGCACTGCGCCGGCTCGATGACGGCAGCCAGTACCGCATCGTGAAGGTGTTCCACGATGCCGAGGCCCTGAAGACCGATCTCACCGCGCTGGGATGGTCGGTCCGTATCCGGACCATGGGCGGGCACTTCATCGGCATGGCGGAAGCACCGGCCACCGTCGGCTGAGCGAACGCGGGCCGCCCGGGTGCACTGATCTGTCCCGGCGTTGTCTTCGCCCGCCGGCCGGTCGCCCCCACGGGGTCAAGCCGTGGACGTCAGCCCGTCTTGGCGGACTTCTGTCCGGACGGGGTGACGGCGTACCACTGCTGGTCCTTGGCCTGGCCGTTCGCCTGCCCGGACGTTGTGTCGCCCAGGTACCGGTACAGCGGCCAGCCGGCGAGGGTGAGCTGCTTCTTGCCGTCCCGGTGGACCGTGCCGAGAAGGCTGTTCGCAACCCCGGCTGTCTTCACGGAGTCCTGCACGATGACAGGCATCCAGGTCTTTGTACACGCGCCGGAACAGGTCCACTTGGACGGGGCCGGCTGGTCCTTGTCGTAGCGGTAGAGGGTCATCCCCTTGTCGTCGGTGACCACGTTGCCCATGCCCTCGATCGCCTTGGCCATCACCATGGTGGTAATGGCCGTGTGCCCGCTCCCGGAGGTGCCGCTCTCGGCCGGTGCTGAGGCGACTGGTGCTGAGGCAGCCGGGGCTGAGGTACCCGGTGCGGAGGTCGCGGGACCCGACACGGCTGGGGCCGCAGGGGCGGCGTTGCCGGGGCCGGTGTCGTTCGAGGAGCCGCAAGCCCCCAGCAGGAGCGTGGAGGCGAGCCCTACGACGGAGCTGAGGACGATACGTCGTGGGATCAAGGAGTTGCCCTTCGTCGGGAGTCGCATCTGCTTGCACTCTTAGTACGTCGGGTGGCTTGCGCCCTCTCAGCCGCTGATTTCACATGACGCACTCTTGACCATCGCCTTGGCCACCCGGCGGAGGGGCGGCCCGGGGATCACGATGCGGAACGGCTCAGCGCGATCAGGGATTTCCAGGATCTGTTCCGTTTGAAGGGCATCTCGAAGATCTGGGAGAAAAGCCATGCCCCGAGTACGGAGACCGGCAGTGCCAGGACAAGCGTGAAACCGAACGTGGGCAGGCCGGGCGAGACGACATGCGGGGCTACGCGGCGGATCACGGCCATGACGATCGGCAGATGGATCAGGTAGAGACTGTAGGAGAAGTTGCCGAGAGCCTGTATCGGACGCGTGGTCAGGAGCCGTACGAGGACGACGGGTCTGCCGGTGGCGACCGCGGCAAGCAGCATCGTCATGGCGGGAGCGATGGCGAGGTCCACCCAGAAGTAGTGGTTCACCGTCCAAACAGAACCCTTGACGACGCCGACAGCCAGAACAGGCATGGCGGCCAGTACGGCGAACCACCCCCAGGGCAGCCGTCGCACTCTGTCCGAGGCAACGACGACTCCCGCGCCCACCATGCCCGCGACGAACACGGGAGCGAGATGTGGCGCCAGCCAGTTGTCGCCCTCCACCGGGGACGCGTCAGTGGCCATCAGCCCACCGGCGATCACCGGAAGGGTCACGCACGCGATCAGGACCACCGCGCTCAATCGCCGTCGCACAAAAAGGAGAAGCGGAAACAGGAGATACAGTTCGGCCTCCACACCGATCGACCAGAACGCGCCGTTCGGTGTCGGAGCATGGAACACGTCCTGAGCAACGAGGCCGTACACCAGGATCGTCGCGCGGGTGGGCGGTCCGTAGTGCGAAGCCGGGACCACGAACCAGGAAATGATCAGGCTCATGGCCAGCGCCGCCCAGTACGGAGGCAGGATGCGCCAGGCGCGTCGCCGCAGGAACTGGCCGACGCCGTCCGACCGCCAACCGTGGCGCGCAGGGGAGATCGCCAGTGAGAAACCGGACAGCACCAGGAAGAAGACGACAGCGATGCGCCCGAACATCAGCCCGTCCAGCCACGCAGGGGCCGAACTGCGGGGATAACCGGGGAAGACGTACAACCAGCAGTGGAACAGGACCACATACAGTGCGGCCAGGCCGCGCAGGCCATCCAGACCTGGCACTTGCCGACGGACGGGTGCTGCCCTCGTCGTCTCCTCCTGCCGCGCCGGAGCGGCCAGGTCGACGGCGCTGCTGACCGGACGGCTCGAATCCACTGGAATCGTTCGACCCTTTCTCTGGGCACCGTGTGTGCCGCCCTGGTGGCACGCCGGGCGGCACCGTACCGCCCACAGTGACTGGTACGCAGCGACCGGCTGGGCAGTTCAAAGGACCCGGGTGTTCGTACCGGACCCGACCTCCGCGCCCTGCAGACAGGCGGGCCCGAGCACCAGGAGCAGTCGGAACTGTCACCCGAGCGGCAGTCCGACGGCCGGCTCGGACGCCGCCGACGCGGCTGAGCCGGGCGAGCCACCCGGCAGCACAGAGCGTGCGCAGGCCTCCCTGGCAGGCTCACGTCGCTTTTCCCGGTGGCCGGCAAGCCCGTCTCAGGTGGCTTGAGTCGATGCGAACGATGAAGTCAGCACAGAAGCTGGTCTGGGCGGTGGTGGCGGGCGCGTGTGCTCTCGGGCTGGTCTTGACGACTCCCTTCATGCTCATGGCGATCGGCCCGCGGAACGCCGACTGGGAGAAGCTCAGCCAGATCAGCCAGGCCTACGGAGCCCTGTCGGTGGTCTTGTCCGCAGGGGCCCTCGCCGGCGTGGCGGCCTCACTGGCCTACCAGGCAAGACAGACCCGCATAGCGACAGAGGAGACGACCTGGACGGCCCACCGTGAGCTGCTGCTGCTGTCGCTTGCCAACACCGAGTTCCTGACCTGCTGGGAACCGCCCTCCATCGCGGCGGGCAGACGGCGCGCGATCACTGGCGCAACTCCCGTGACTTCTACGTGCGGCATGCGGCTGCCAGCGAGAACGCGCGGCTGCGCCGCTTCGTCGACCTTGCCGAACGGGCCTACGAGACAGCAGTCACCACCGGACCACCGATCTCCAGCACGGACTATTTCTTGCCTTCGGACGAGCCGGAGCAGCGCCCGTCGACCACCTGAACCGCTGTCCGGCGCTGTGAGCGCGCGGTGTTGGTGGTCGTGACGGCGGTCCTGCGTGTTCTGGGTCGGAGTCGTCTTCCGCCGGTGTCTGGTCCGGGGTGTCGCCGCTGCGGTCGGCGTCCGAGCCGCGGCTCAGCCGTCTCTGCCCTGCCATGTGGTCACGCAGGCCTCGTTCCCCTCAACGTCGGAAAGGACCCAGAAGGCCGGGGCGCGGGTCGCGGACACCATTCGGCCCCCGGCCACCAGCGCGGCGTCGATCCTTCGGAGCGCCTCGTCATGCGGGACGCAGACGTCGAAGTGGATGCGATTGCGCTGCGGGCGTGCCCGGTCCATCTGCTGGAACCAGACCGCCGGTCCCAGCCGGAGCGGGTCCACCAGCGGATCTTCCGGCCCTGCGTTGCTCAACTCGTCGGCATAGCCGAGGATCGCCTTCCAAAACGGCCGGATCCGGGCGATGTCCAGCGCATCGATCGCGATCTCCACGAGCTGGACCGACCGCTGCGCCTCAGTCCCGATCCCGGGCTCTGCCCGCAGCCCGGCTTTGCGAACAGCCGCGGAGATCTGCCGCGCGAGTTCGACGTCCCGGCTGGTCACCGCCGCACTGGCCGGCGATTGCAGGGTGAGCACCACCAGATCGGGGCGAACTTCGACCCGAAGATGCTGATCGGCATCGCCGCCGCACACCGCCACGACATCCGACATCAGGCCGATTCCCTGGACCAGTGACCGGACCGGGACAGACGTCTGCAGCGTACCCAGCAAGAAGCGCCAACCGTGGTCGTGGACTGCTTCAGACGCTTCCCGGCGGCTCAGGAGATGCTCCATCCCGTCATCCTCGCACCCCCGAACCACAGCCGGATCCTGATCCGGACGTCTGAGACAGGCCGTAGCTCGTCTGGGCACCGGGCCGGCGCCCCAGGGCGCTGACACCTCCACGAGGGGCCGGTACTGCCGTGCCGGGCAAGGTCGCCGGATAACGTGCTGTCCGACTGGTTAACTGATTATCAGGGGGGCGAGATGACCGGACCGCAGCAGGACCCACACAGCCCGAACAATCCGAACAACCCGAACGACGTGAATGGCCGGCTTGCGGCAGCCGTGCTCGCCCAGGACCTCCGCACGGTTCAGGTCTGTCTCCGGGACGGCGCCGACCCGAACACTTCGGGCCCGGACGGCCTCCCGTTGCTCTGCTCCGCCGTGGCCGGGTTCGACCACGAGACGGCCGCCGCCCTGATGGACGGCGGCGCGGACTCGGGCGTCGTGCTGCCGGACGGTACGACACCGCTTCTGCGAGCCGTCGACCTGGGCTCCCCGGCGCTGGTCGGCGCCATGCTCGGCAAGGACCCGCAGTCGCGGATCGCCGAGCCCGAGCGGAAGCGGCTGCTCGACCTCGCCCGGAAGTGGTACGAGACGGGGGAGACGGAGGAACTCCGCCGCCGCACGGGAGCCTCGGGTCCGGCCACCCGGCGACGGGTCAAGGACGACGAGTTCACGGACATCGAGGAGGTCTCCCTCGGCGGGCTCACCGTCCGGGCGGGCCACAGCGGCGTCCTCACCGAACTGGAGCGGGCGTTCGGCATCATGCCACCGGTGGCGGAGCTGGTGGCACGCGCCGTTCCCTACCCGGACGTGCTGCACGCCAACTGGTTCGCCAACAGCTACACCCTCGCCTTCCGCAAGAGCCCGCAGGATTGGTCGGATCTGGCGGCCCTGCGCCACCACCCCGCTCCTGTTCATCGCCGGTTGCTCGCCAGTGTCCTGTCGTCCCGGCATGCCCTGACGAGCTGCCACGACCGTACGGACACCGCGCAGGACGCCGGGTTCCTGGCGGAGTGGGCGCTCGAGGAGCCGGACGGCGAGGTGCTCGCCGAGGTCCTGGAGGTCTGCACGAACTACGACCACCCCGACCAGGAGGCCATCGGCTTCCGCTACGCCGGCCATCCGGACCCGCGCGTGCGCCGCGAGGTGCCGTACTGCCTGGATCCAGGGAGCGAGCCCGCCGCCACCACCCTGCTCGCCCTGGCTCGGGACCCCGATTCCCGGGTCCGGTACGTCGTCGCCTGGGTCTTCGCCCGTCCGCGCGAGCTGACCCCGGTGACCCGGGAGGCCCTGCTCACCCTGCTCAGGGACCCGGACCCCGACGTCCGGGGCCGCGCCGCCGCATCCCTCTCCACCTCCCACGACCGGACGCCGGCCGTCACGGAGGCTCTCGCCGCCCTGCTGGACGAGGAGGATCGGAATCTGCGGCTGGAGGCGGCCTACGCCCTCGCCGTCCGCGACGATCCGCGCACGGACCGGGCCTACGAACGCGTGGGCACGCTCGGTCCCGGCTTCGAAGATGACCACCGCGTGTCCGCCCACTGGCGTTACCAGGTCCGCAACCGGCCCGTCGAAACCTGATGTGCGCGACGGGTGACCCGCCGAGACGGACCATGAGATCAGCGCTGACTGGCAGGTTTGCCCGGAAGTTCGGTGCGAGAGCCCCGGCAGGAGTAGACGATCTCCACGGAACCGCCGGGGAGGGGGCGCTCCCGCTGAAAAGTCAGCCCGGTGTCGGCGCCGAGCGCGGGTGTCAGGCGCAGCCCGGCGCCGAACAGCAGCGGCACCACGACGAGTTCAAGGGTGTCGAGCGCGCCGAGGGCGTGGAACGTACCGATCGTGTGCGGGCCCCCGATGAGGTGGACGTCGCCACCCCGGTTCGCCGCGCGGAGCTTCTCCAGCAGCCGTACCGGGTCACTGTCGGTGGTGACGTGCTCGGGGGTGCCGTCCGGACGGTGTGAGCCGAGCACGAACACGTCCAGGTTCGGCCAAGGCCAGCGGCTGTTGGTCAGCGCGGGCTCGAAGGTGGTGCGGCCCATCAGCGCCGCCTCACAGTCTTGGAGGAACTCCCGAATGCCGTGGCTTTCGCCGGAGACGAACGCGGGGTCCGCAGTCAGGGCGGGCCACCCGTTAGGAGTGGTCACGTAGCCGTCGGCACTCATGCTCATACGGGCGCGGATCTGCATGCTGTCTCCCTGGGGCGCCCGGTGCCGGACGTGTGGCCCGCCACCGGAACGGCTGGTCGATGAATGGGCAGTACTTGTCGATCACAGAGCCGCGGCCGGCCCGGTCGCTGCTTCGCGGTCACGTCTCCACCCGAGCGTCGAACGGAAACCGCGTCGATCGACACGCTGCCGAAAAAAATGCGGGCCGTCTCGGCGGGGAACAGCAGCATGTCGATCGCTGCGACGGCTGAGCTGGACGGTCTGCGCTGTCCAGGGCCTCCGGCCGACGGCCAGGTCCCGTCGGATCGGCTCAGGGGCGGACATGTGTGCCCCCACGGTGTGGAGGTCGTCGCCAACAAGATCAAGGCCTTCGGCCGGAGTACTGGTGGGCGGTCAGGTCGGACTCGTGAACGGTCTGCAGCGTCGCGTCCGGGGTGGTGCGTTCCAGGCGGAGGTGGGCCGAGCGGTCGCGCAGGGTCAGGGTCATGAGTTGGTTGCCGAACCAGGGGCCGCCCTGTTTCCGCCAGCTGACCGGCGGACTGGGGCAGCGGCCGTGCCGGGCGAGGAGGCGTCCCAGCAGGCGGGCCGGTGTGCTCCAGCCGAAGCGGAAACCGATCCGCATCATCAGGGGTACGGAGTTGTGCACGGGTGAACAGGTGAGCTGGACGACGGGGACACGGGGGCCGCCGGACGGCCAGGACGCCTCGGCGAGGTAGCCGTGGTGGACGTCACCGGACAGTACGCACACGGTGGCGGGGGCCGTCGGGGCGGTCCCGGCCTCGGCGAGGAGGTCGGCGAGACCGGCGAAGGAGCGGGGGAAGGCCGCCCAGTGCTCCAGATCGGCTCCGCGGCGCAGCCACTCGCCGAAGCGGGCCCAGCGCTGCCCGCGTTCTCCGGCACACAGAGCCGCGTTCCAGGCCTCGGTGTCGTGCACCAGGTGCGGCAGGAGCCAGGGCAGGGAGGTGCCGATCAGGAGGTGATCGTAAGCCCCCTCGTCGGCCAGTACCTGCTCGCGCAGCCAGGCCGCCTCGCCCGGGTCGAGCATGGCGCGGCGGTCCTCGGCGAGGACCCGCGCGGCCCGGGAGTCCACCATCACCACGCGGACCCGGCCGAAGTCGCGCCGGTAACTGAAGCGGACCGAGGCGGAATCGGCGTCGGCCTGCTCTGCCAGAGCGCGCAGTGCGGGGGTGCCGTCCGGTATGGCGTGAACGGCGGCCCAGGTGGGGTCGTCGGCCAGTTCGGCGGGGGAGAGGTTGCCCAGGTGCTGGTGGACCCAGTAGGACATCAGACCGCTGAGCAGTCGCTCCTGCCACCAGTCCGTCGCGCGCATGTCGGCGAGCCAGGCGGCGGAGGTGTTCCAGTCGTCCACGATGTCGTGATCGTCGAAGATCATGAAGCTGGGCACGGTGGACAGCAGCCAGCGGACCTCGGGATCGAGCCAGGATTCGTAGTAGAGGTGGGAGTACTCCTCGTAGTCGGTGACCTGGCCGCCGGGCGGCTTGTCGAGGTCGCGGCGGCCGGCGAGCCAGCGCCGGGTCTGCTCCGAGGTCTCGTCCGCGTAGATCTGGTCGCCCAGCAGGAGCAGGACGTCGGGGCGCCCGGCGTCGGGGTCGGCCGCCAGCCGGGTCGCGAGGGTGTCGAGGGCGTCCGGGCCGACCGGATCCTTGCCGTCGGCCGGGGGCGCGGCCCAGCGGCACGAGCCGAAAGTGACCCGGACGGCGTCGCCGGTGCCGGGCGAACGGATGACGGAGGGCGGGAAGGGGGAGTCGGGCAGCGGCCACACCGGGGTGTCGTCCAGGAGCACCTCGTAGGAGGGCGACGTGTCGGATCGCAGGCCGGTCACCGTGACGAGCGCGTAGTGGTGCCCGGCCACCTGGAAGGTGGGGGCCGTGCCACCCGCGCCGTCGGAGCAGCGCACCTGCGCCGTGCAGGGCTCGCTGGTCTCGACCCACACGGTCGCGCACGAGCCGTCGGTGTACCTCAGCAGCGGTCCCAGGCGTAGTTCGGCCACGGTGATCGCCCTCCTGTTTTCTGTCGTACGGAAAGGAACGACCGTAGGGACGGTACCGGGCCGGACAGTCGTGCGTCTGGGGCCGGTCTGCGCGGGCAGGCGGAGGGGGTAGGCGACGGGGCGAACAAGGGCGGTGGCGTGGCCGAGCAGGAGCAGGGGACGCAGGCACGGGGGAGCCGGAGCACGGGACGTGAGGACGACCTGTTGCGAGGGCTTGCGGTGGACGACCGGCAGCCGGAGCGGCCGGTGCTCCTGGACGGCGACGGCCGGCCGATCGAGACCTGGCGGGAGAACCACCCGTACGACCACCGGATCGGTCGGCGCGAGTACGAGCGGACCAAGCGCATCCTGCAGATAGAGCTGCTCAAACTGCAACGCTGGGTGAAGGAGACGGGGCAGCGGATCGTCGTGGTCTGCGAGGGACGGGACGCGGCCGGCAAGGGCGGCACCATCAAGCGGTTCACCGAGCGGCTGAACCCCCGTGGAGCCCGCGTGGTGGCGCTGGACAAGCCGACCGAACGGGAGGCTGGACAGTGGTACTTCCAGCGGTATGTGACCCATCTGCCGGCTCGCGGTGAGATCGTCTTCTTCGACCGGTCCTGGTACAACCGGGCGGGCGTCGAGCGGGTCATGGGGTTCTGTACGGAGGCCGAGTACGGGCAGTTCCTGCGGCAGGCCCCGCTGTTCGAGCGGCTACTCACCGAAGACGGCGTCCTGCTGGTGAAGTTCTGGTTCTCGGTCTCGCGTGCCGAGCAGCGCACCCGGTTCGCCATCCGGCAGATCGACCCGGTACGCCGCTGGAAGCTGTCCCCCACGGATCTGGCCTCGCTCGACCGCTGGGACGACTACACCGCGGCCAAGGTCGACATGTTCCGGGCGACCGACACCGAGCACGCGCCCTGGACGGTCGTGAAGAACAACGACAAGCGGCGGGGCCGGCTGGAGGCGATGCGCAGCCTCCTGGACCGTTTCGCCTACCCGGCCAAGAACCACGCGGCGGTGGGCACACCCGATCCGCTCATCGTCGGCGCGGCGGACACCCTGCTGGAGCCGGGCGAGGAGCCCACGGCCCTGTCCCCGACGCCGCTGGCCGGTCCGGGTGGCGGACCCGGGAACCATCCGGACCCGCGGTGACCGCCGACCGCAGCCACGGATGAGGGGAGTCACGGACGATGGGGACGGTGGTCCATGTCCCGCAGACACGGGACATGATCGGGGACGAGCTCTCCGGCGACGAGGCGTTCACCGCACTGCGCCGCTACGGGGGCGTGCGGCTGCTGCTCGACGCCCTCTCCCGGTTCCGCTACGCCGACGGCTTCACCAACGCGCGCGCCCTCGGTTTCCAGATCGTGCTGGGCATGGTGCCGTTCACCATCGCGCTCGTCGGACTGGCCACGGCCGCGCACACGGAGAGCGTGGGCCGGATCATCGAACTGACCCTGGGCAGGATCGTGCCGGGAGCCAGCGCGGACGTGATCCAGGACGCGCTGCGCGGCACCCGACGTACCGCCGGCTCCGGCACCTGGAGCAAGGTCGCGCTCTTTCTGGGGCTGGTCTTCTCCGTCCTCAACCTGGCCTCGGCCATGGGCCAGGTCGAACGGGGTGCCAACCGCATCTACGGCATCGAACGGGACCGGCCCTTCCCGCGGAAGTACGGCAGGGCCGTGCTCCTCGCCTTCGCCGCGGGCGTCCCGATGGTCCTGGGCTTCCTCGTGCTGGTGGCCGGCGAGGCCGTGACCTCCGCGACGGCCGAGGCGCTGCACCGGCCCGGGCCGCCCGGGTGGTGGGGCGCCCTCGAGGTGCCCGTGGGGACGGCCCTCGCCTGGGTCGCCTCGGCCGTCATCTTCCGCTGGTCACCGCGGCGCGACCAGCCCGGGTACACCTGGCTGGCGTTCGGTTCCGCCGTCCACCTGGTGCTGTGGGTGGCCGCGACCTGGCTGCTGACGCTCTACGTCTCCCGCAGCGGCGCCTTCGGCGCCGTGTACGGTCCCCTCACCGCGTTCGTGGCCCTGCTGCTGTGGGCCAACCTGACGGGGATCGCCCTGTTCCTGGGCATCGCGTTCGCCGCGCAGTTGGAGGCGGCGCGCGCCGGGCTGGGCCGGGCCGTACAACCGGGCCCGGGACCGGGGCCCTGACCCCGGCGCGGGACGCCGCTGCGGTACCCGGTCAGGAGTTGACGATGCGGCGCACGTTGTCGACCGAACCGCAGTCGGCCTTCAGCTGACGCTCGCGCTCCTCCCAGAACGCCACCCCGAGTTCCTCGCGCCGTTCCATCGCCACGTTCTCGCGCGCACCGTTGAGGATGGTGCGCTCCTCCTCGTCGGCGTGGTGGGTGACGGCCTCCACCAGGTCCTCCAGCTTCGAGTCCCACTCCTCGGAGCCGACCTCCTGGACCTCCAGGAGGTCCAGGAGGGCCTTGTTGCCCTCGTCGTGCTCGTGCTCGCCGTGCTCGACCTCTTCGTCGTCGATGTTCTTGTACCGCTTGAGGGCGGGATAGACCTTGGCCTCCTCGGCCAGGGCGTGGGCGATCAGCAGTTCCGCGAACTCCTTGAGCGCTGCGGCCCGGTCTGCTTCGACGCTGCGCATCAGACGGAACAGGTCCTCCATGCGCCGGTGGTCCTGCAGGATGAGCTCGACGACGTCCTCTGTCTTGGTCATGGGAGAGCACCACTTTCATGCGAAGGATCAGGGTCACTACCGCCTACCCTCACCGTCCGCACTGATGGCTCCCGGCTCTGCGGCCACGACGCTCCGTCGATGACCCGTCCGGCCGCACCGCGGCATCGTCCTGACGCGGCGGAGGAAACCGTGTGCGGTGGTGAAAGTGTGCCGAGTGTCCGCTAGAGGGGTGAAGAAACCAGGGAAATCGACCGTGTGTTCTTCGATTGGCCGGGCATCCGGAGCGTCGGAGGTTGATAACTATGGTTCCCCTGCTTCTCGTTCTGCTGTTGGCTCTGATCCTTTTCGGTGCGGGTTTCGCGCTGAAGGCACTGTGGTGGATCGCCGTGATCGTGCTGGTGGTCTGGCTGCTGGGCTTCGTGGTGCGGACCGCGGACAGCGGCGGCCGTAAGGGCCGCTGGTATCGCTGGTAGCCCAAGCGGTACACGTCATGTCGGCGGGCCCCGGGTGTTCCCGGGGCCCGCAGACGTGCCGGAGCCAGGAGATCCCGTCCGGTGAAATCGGTGTAATCGGCACCTTCATGGGCACCAGGCCTCATAGCTGGGGCCCGGTGAAGCAGCGGAACCTGCGCCTCCATCCACCGGACCCCAGCCCCCCTCGTCCGGGCAGGCTCGGCGCGCGGCGGCCCGGCTGCCCGGCCCTGCGTCAGGCGGGGCACGCTCACCGACGTGTCGACCAGGACAGGCCCGGTCGACGCCGGTCCTGCCGTACGAAGCCCGCGCCTTGCCCGCCGGGCAGTCCTACGGCGTGGGGTTGAGTGGATCGTCGACGACTCCGGCGAGGCGGCCGGCCTCGCCGACGGGGTCCAGACCGAGTTCGAGGCCGGCGGCGCCTGTCGTCAGAGCCCTGAGTGCCGGTACCAGCCCGGCGCGCTCCGGGGGACGGCAGCACCTCCCCCATGGCGTGCACAATCATTGCAAAGCGCAAGAAAAGCACCGTATAGACATCATCAACTCCGCGTAGTCGTCCGAACGCATTCGGTCACAGTGGTCGACGCTGACAGAAACGGAAGGCGGGCCCCGACGGTCTCGACCGTCGGGGCCTGCGTGCTCTGCCGGCTACAGAGGGAGTGATCACGGTGAGACGGCGCGGCGCCCGACGGGAAGTGGAACGAGCGGCGGCACTGGCCGCCGATCGACTTCTGCGAGCGGGAGGGATGCTGCGACGCACCGCGACCACACCGGACCTGCGCGCGGAATTCCGTACGGATCAAGACGTCAATGACACTCCCTACTGGGAGCGCTGGGCGCACGACAAAGTGGTCCGCTCCACACACGGCGTGAACTGCACCGGGAAGGTCTACTTCAACCACGCCACCAGCAAGGCCGAGAAGTGCACCCTGTGCTGCCCGCGCGTCGAGGCGGGCGAGCCGACCGTCTGCTCGGAGACCTGCGTGGGCCGGCTGCGCTACCTCGGCGTCATGCTCCACGACGCCGACAAGGTGGGGGAGGCCGCCTCGGTCGACGACGAACACGACCTGTACGAAGCCCGGTTGAACCGCTTCCTCGACCCGGACGACCCCGAGGTGGTCGGTGCCGCCGAGCAGTCGGGCATCCCGCACGACTGGATCACGGCGGCCCGTCGCTCCCCGGTCCGTGATCTCATCACGACCTACCGGGTCACCCTCCCCCTGCATCCCGAGTACCGGACGATGCCCATGGTCGGGTACGTCACCCCGCTCTCTCCCGTGGTCGAGGCGCTCACCCGCAGCGGCCACGACGGGGAGGACCCGTCGGCCCTCTTCGGCGCGATCGACTCCCTGCGCATCCCCCTCGGATACCTTGCCGGCCTGTTCACCGCGGGCGACACCGCGCCCGTGGAAGCCGCACTGTGCCGCCTGGCCGCGATGCGCGCCCACATGCGCCGCGTCAACCTCGGAGAGGAACTCGATCCGGCCATCGCCCGCAGTGTGGGCATGGACGAACGGTCCATCGAGGCCATGTACCGACTGCCGGCCCTTGCCAAGTACGAGGAGCGGTACGTCATCCCCACGACCTACGTCGCGGAACCCGGCGGGGGAGGGGCGGACGGCCCGGGGTGCAGCCTGGACCACGACGGCGGCCCCGGTATGTACGGCACGGACGCGACGGAAGCCTTCCACGCCCCGCCCGTTGCGACGGGAGCGGGCGGCGGAGCGGCCGACGGGCTGCGCGGCAGGGTCAACCTCCTCGACTGGAACGGCCGCGGCCGGCCGCGGGGCCTCTTCCCCGACCGGAAGGCGGAGTCTCGATGAACCAGCACCGCGCGGTGCACCAGGCCGCCTCCCTGCTCCTCCAGTACCCCGATCACCGCTGGGAGGCGCAGCGCGCCCTTGTGATCGAATCGCTCGGCGGGTTTCCCGGCCCGGCGACGGAACCGCTGCTGCGGTTCTGCCGCCGCACCGCCGGCATCCCCCTGCTCGACCTCGCGGCCGAGTACGTCACCACCTTCGACCGCAGCCGCCGGCGCACCCTCCACCTGACCCACTACACGGACGGAGACACCCGCCGCCGCGGCGCCTCACTCGCCGCACTCAAGGCACGCTACCGGCAGTGCGGCTGGGAGCCGTCCGACGGTGAACCGCCCGACCACCTCCCTTCCGTCCTCGAGTTCGCGGCGCGTTGCCCGGCCGTCGGCCGTGCCGTGCTGCACGAGCACCGCGGCGCCCTCGCCCTGCTCGCCGCCGGCCTGGCCGCTCAGGGCAGCCCTTATCTCGACGTGATCCGGGCCGTCCGGACCACCCTCGACGAAGGAGTGCGCCTCTGATGACGCACCTGCGTATCGCGCTGTGGGGCGTACTGCCCTACGTCGCCCTGGCCACGCTGGTCACCGGCACCGCCTGGCGCTACCGCTAGGACCGCTTCGGCTTCACCACCCGATCCAGCCAACTCCACGAGTCCCGGCTGCTGGGCATCGGCGGACCGCTCTTCCACTACGCGCTGTTCCTCGTCATCGGCGGGCACACCATGGGGCTGCTCGTCCCCGAAGGACCCGGACATCAACGCCATGGCACACGCACCCCTCGTGTATCAGGTGCACGCACTCCTGGCGCCGGCCCTCTTCGACCTGTCGCCGTTCGGCCGCCTCGTCCACGCCTTCACGCTGCCGCTCGGCTACGTCACCAGGCCCTATGTCGTCTGTCGTTCCCGTGGCCGTTCCACCGCTCACCCGACGCGGACGCCCAGCGCCCACCGGTCCCGTCGGCAACCGTCCGTGCGCTGACCGACCCGGCCATGGTGCGCGGGTTGCCCGCACCGGTGGGGCGCCGGGCCGCCGGCTGGGGCGAGGAGTGCGAGAACGCAGCCCTCACCGGATCATTCGGTGACGGAAGGATCCCCAGGCTGATCGTACTGGTGTTTGGTCGCCGTCCGTGGGGGCTACTCGCATCCTGTCGACGGTCTCCGCCGACGAGACCGTGCAGAACTCAGACGACGAGGGGTTGGTCGCGATGACCGTGGCGACACAGCAGGGTGGCGGGGGCGGTTCCAGTGGCCTCTACGACGTTCTGGAACTCATTCTCGACCGCGGACTGGTGATCGACGCCTTCGTGCGGGTCTCCCTCGTCGGCATCGAGATACTCAAGATCGACATACGGATCGTGGTCGCCAGCGTCGACACCTACCTTCGCTTCGCCGAGGCGTGCAACCGCCTCGACCTGGAAGCGGGGCCGCGCAAGCCGGCCGGGCTCACGGAGCTCACGGGACAGCTCACGGAGTCCGGCGCCCGCGGGAAGACCAAGGGCGCTCTGTCCGGCGCCGCCCAGACGATCTCCGATGCCTTCCAGCAGGCACGGGAGGAGAGCCGGGAGCGTTAGGGCGACCGGGCCGTGGGCGGGGAGAGGTGAAGGACAGATGAGCGCCCACCCGATCGTCACATGAGTATCGGTGATACGGGCAACCGGTGATCACATGACGACCTTGTGAGAGGAGACCTCGTGCAGAAGGGGAAGTGGATCACAGGCGGCGCCCGCGCGCGGTTGGCCGAGACCTTCGCTCGGGAGTACGACGAGGGCCGATCGATCCGGGCCATAGCCGAGGCCCACGGGCGGTCCTACGGCTTCGTGCACCGCGTGCTCATCGAAGGGGGCGTACGCCTCAGGGCCCGCGGAGGCGATGTGCGCACCGATGCTGCCCGGTCGGCGCCATGACAGAAGCCGCGGCAACCGGGCGCCGAGAGGCGTCACCGGGTCGGCCACCGGCGCGGCAGGAGTGCATGCGGTGATCGATTGAGGGCACACGAGTTTTCCCGGCGGAACCACCTGTTCGCCTGCACCCGTGACGCGGGCCCGGTCAAGGGGCCCGCATATCGAGAAGGACTGTCGCTGTGCTGCTGCCTGCGGAGAATGAATTGCGTGCGGTACTGGCCCGCTTCGCCGATGCCCGCTTCCGGCATGACCTGCATCCCACCGGCCACTCGAGCCGAGAACTGGAAGACACCTCGCACAGGCTGTGCGCCATGACCGGCACCCAGTCGGTGGACCAGGCCCTCATCGCGGCCGACGCCCTCCTGGAGCGGATGCGAGCGGACCGTCGTACGGCCGCTCGAGCAACCCAGACGCTGGCTGCCTGACCTCTCAAAGGGACCGGGAACCGTCCGGCGGCGCCGGATTCTCCCTGGCACTGGGAGCCCAAGGAGTCGTTGCGAGCCCTGGCCGGTGAGTACGCCTGCGGTGACCGGGCGCCGACGTTGCGCGGCCGGCGCCCGGTGGCACTCAGCTACACGTCAACGTCGGCATGGCCCAGTCTCCGTGGTCGCTGCCGTTGCCGTCGGCGGCGTCACCGACCTTGAGGTCGACCACCTGTGCGCCGCTGACGTCGACGTCGATCGGCACCGCGGCCTGTTTGCCGCGGATCGTCGGCGTGGTCACCAAGGTCTTGCCGTCGGCGATCACGGAGAACGTCACCGTGCCCGCACCGCCTGTCTCGTCATCGACACCGACGTCCGCCGTCAACCGGGAGCATGTTCCCGCGAGGTAGAGCTCGACGTCGCTGACCGCGTTGGTGCCCAGGCCCTTGCCGTACCTGACGCCGGCGACAGTGATCGGACGGCCGTCCCCGGCCGCCTGCTCGCCGACGCTGCTGTCCCGTTCGACCGGACCCCACCCGTTGGTGGACGACAAGAACGATAGGTCGCTCACAGCGCTCTTGCCGGCCGGCGGAGCCGGCGGGATCCCGCCGATGACGCGCTCGTCACTGCCGGTGGCCTGCCGTCCGTGCTGCAGGTAGTGCACGGTGGCGGTGAGTGCCGAGGCGGATGGCAGCTTCCCGGCCGACGGCTGGACCTTCCAGGTGAAGGCGGCCGACTCGCCGGGGCGCAGTCGCTTGACCGACGTGGGGCTTGTGGCCCTCACGCTCCAGCCGTCGGGCGCGGAGAGGGAGGCCGTCAGCCGGGAGGCGGACGGTCCGTCCTTGGGCACCCGCACCGTCGCCTCGGCTGTGAAGGCCTGCTCCGACTGCGCGGTGTCCGCCACGTCCAGGGTGACGTCCGCCCCCGGCCGCTTCGGCATCGCGTACTTCTTGTGGTCGTAGCGGGGGCTGTCGTTCTGGGCGACGCGCAGGGACGAGGCGAAGCTGCCGTAGTCGGTGAGCGAGACCTTGCCGAGTCCGCCGGTACTGCCGTCCAGGTTCCACACCGCGATCGCGATGCTGTTCCTGCCGTTCGGGTGCAGGATCCCGTTGGGGACCGGGAAGCTGCTCTGGGGGCCGAGGTAGTTGACGTAGTTGCCGACCTGCCAGCCGTTCACGAAGATCGTGGCACGGTACTTGCGTGACGGGTCGTCGGTGAACGTCAGTCCGAGCGAGGTGTCCTGCCCGCGGGGCAGGGCCAGGTTCACGTCGGTGCGGTACCAGGAGACGCCGGGACGGGTGTCGGTCGTCGGCAGGGAGATCCGGTTCCATTCGCCGTCGGGATAGCCCGGCAGGGACCAGCCGGCCCGCTCGCCGTACAGGCCGCCCGTGGAGAGCGGTCCGCGCACCGTGTCCTGCAGTTCCTCGCCGCCTCGTACGCCCTGCAGCCGCCAGGTGACGGAGGTCAGTGGCGCCCCGGCGAGGGAGGCGCTGGTCAGGCCGCGCGCGGTCTTGTTGCCGTTGGTGGAGTTGTAGTCCTCCTCGTGCCCCATGTTCACGGTGAGCACGGAGATGACGTTGTCGCCCTTGGACTTGACCGAACCGGCCGGGAAGGTGAAGTCGGCGCTGCCTGTCGTGGAGCTGCCCAGGAAGGTGCCGTTGAGCCAAGCAGAGAACGCCTGCGCGTCTCCGCCGGAATCCGATACCAGGTGGATTCCCTTCTCCTTGCCGCCGGCGCGGAAGCGACCGCGGTACCACGTGTTGCCGGTGTGGAAGCCGTAGTCGTCCGCATAGAGCACCGGCAGCGAGTTGACGCCGGAGACGCTGTTCGTGGTCGTCCTGTTGGCCACCTGCCAGCTCGAGTCGTCGAAACCGGGGGCCGCTTCGGGGGACTCCTTGGCGTGCTTCCAGTTCGTCAGCGCCGGCAGGTGGACCGGGGCGGCCACCGGGATCGTCCCGGTGAGGCTCCCTGAGCCGGTGGCCCGGCTCTTCAACGTCCTGCCGTTCCAGGTGACGTGCTCGGCGGAGGTGAACACCTCGATGTTCTTGTCGTCGGCGTTGTCGCCGGTGAGTGCCAGGGTCCGACCGTCGTCCAGGCTGGTCGCCGTCCGCAGCAGATGGGTGCCGCGCACGAGTACCGGGCCGCTCGCCGTGTCCTGACGCCAGAACGTCTCCGCCGTGGCCTTGTCGCCGACGAGCAGCAGCAGCGGGCGTGATCCGCCGCCGCTGATCTCGACGCGGATCAGGCCCTTGTGCGTGTAGTTCAGCCGGAGGTCACCGGTGGCCTCGTCCCAGGTCGTCGTGACGGTGCCGCCGTTGCTGGTCACGGTGGGCTTGGAGGAGTAGCGAAGAACGGTCTCGCCGTCGCTGCCCGGGGCGCCGTAGAGCACGGCGACGTCCCGGTCGCCGACGTTCGCGTGGGTCATGATCTCCGACGTGGAGTACTGCAACTGCGAGTCTCCGAGCCGGTAGTTCGCCACGATCACGTGCGAGTCGCGTCCGTCGAGGGTGATCGCGGTGCCCGGCTGCTGCGGCACCACCGGGTAGGTCGGCGTCGCGGTGGCGGCCGTCGGCACGTCGATGGCGTCGATGGACACGTAGTTGTCCGTCGACCCCGAGCTGTGGCTCCCGTCGACGACGATCTGCAGCGTGTGCGCCCCGGGCGACAGGCCGGTCTTCTGGAAGATCACCGCCTGGTTCTCGCCACCGGAGTCGTCGACCGTCGCCACCTTGGTGCCGTCCAGGTAGACGTCGGCGTTGCCGTGGTTGTTGGTCTTCGAGCCGATCCAGCGGATCGCGGTGCCGTCGAAGGGGACGGTGACCGAGTCACCGGCCTTGTTGGAGAACGACTCGGTGTGCTTGTAGTCGCCGCCGGTGTAGCTCGTGTCGGCCACGTGCGACCACGAACCGGTGTACTGCAGCGCGGAGTCCGGGTCGTCCCACGTGTAGTGGGTGTCCGCGGACGGCTGGGCGTCGAAGTCCAGCGCGATGTGGGTCTTGTCGACCGCGGTGGACGTGGAGTTCCCGTGCCGCACGACGTGGAACTGCGTCTTGGTGTCGGGATTCATGCGGGCCGTGTCGACGACCGCGGAGTCGTCGGGCGGCGTGGCCCGGACCGCCTCCGTCTTGGTCAGCGGGCTGACCGACTGCGTGAGGTATCCGATCAGCTTGTCCTCGTAGTACTTCGGATCGAGCTGGCGGTTCTCGCGGATCGCGGCCCCGTAGTCGTAGGAGGTGTAATTCTCCGGCATACCCAGCCAGCCCCAGTTGGTGCCGCCGTAGGTCATGTAGAAGCTCTGCGCGGTGGCGCCGACGGCTATGTTCTGCTTGTAGAACACGTTGGCGAACTGGTCGTTGATCAGCTGGGCGCACTTGTCGTAGCCCGGCCCACCCCAGGGGTCGAAGGCGCCGCCCTGGAACTCCGGCGAGTACAGCGGTTTGCCGTCCGGGTGGTCGTAGCCGATGTCGGGCACGCCGTTCCACTTCGAGGGGTTCGAGCAGTTGAAGCCCTGTGGGTAGGAGTCCGGTCCGTCGACGTCCAGGGCGCCGGTACCGGAGTTGAACGTGCCGTTGTTGTTGCCGGTCAGCGGTACCGTGATGCCGTCGGCGCGGGCCTTGTCCTCCAGGTGCTTCATGTAGGAGCGTCCGGCGTCCGAGCCGTTGTAGTACTCGTTCTCGACCTGGTAGGCGATGACCGATCCGGTGCCGTTGGTCAGTTGGTGGCGGGCGATGATCCGGTCGATCCGGGTCAGCCATTCGTCCGCGTACTTCAGGAACTGCGGGTCGTCACTGCGGTTGTGTCCGGCCTTGGTGGTCATCCAGCCGGGCAGGCCGCCGCTGTCGACCTCCGCGTTGATGTACGGCGCCGGGCGCGCGATCACGTAGAGCCCGGCCTCCTGGGCCATGTCGAGCAGCTTGTCGACGTCACGCACCCCACTGAAGTCGTACACCCCCGGCTTCGGCGAGTGGTAACCCCAGTCGAAGTACAGCGACGTGGAGTTGAACCCGGCGGCCTTCATCTTCTGGAAGATGTCCCGCCACAGGTCCGGACTCGGGAGCCGGAAGTAGTGGAACTCGCCGGACCACAGATAGGTGCGCTTGCCGTCGACGAGGAAGGAGTAGCCGTCGAGACTCACCGTGTGCGCCTGCGGACCGGCGGCTGGGGCGGCGGGGTCCCGCCCACCGGCCTCCTGCGCCGTGGCGGGCGCGGTCATGCCCGCGGCGAGGGCGATGGTCGCGGCTGTCGCGAGGACCGCTTTCCACCACCGACTGCGTCCGGGTCTCGCAGTTTCTGAACCGATCCGATTACCCCGCACTGCGGCCTCCATACCGCCTGAGCAATCAGCATCAAACAGACTCAGGCAAAGTCGAACAGTAGGGGGGCGTAAGGCGCAACACAATGGGGCGGCAGGACACGGTCGAGACAGTAGGGCCGGCTCTTTCGAACCAGTGCCCCCGGCGCAGCGCCGCCCGGGCGCCCACCGACTGGAGTGATTGAGGCATCGTCTTGTTGAGCAGGGTGGCGGGGCCGGCACGTATGTGGGGGAGACCGTGCTGTGCATCGAGGGGATCGCCGGGACAGTCGTACGACGGGACGTCAGTCGGACTCGGCTCCGGCCGCCGGGAGGCCGGCGAGCCGGGCCGCCGACTGGAGGGCACGGCGTCCGGCGGGCGCGTTCGACATGTCACCGACCAGAGCTGTGAGGGCATTTGACCGCGCCCTCCGGCCTCGCTCAGGTACAGAACGGCATCCAGGGGCCACGCGCCCTGGTCGACGAAGGCTTCGCCGGGGCGTTGCCCGGGCCGATGGAGGGAGACGCCCATGTCACGGGACGAGATCGCGAAGAGCCGCTTCGCCCGCTGGCTGCTGGACCGTGCCCGGGTGGCCGGTTACGACCTGACCACACATGACACGGAGGCGAGGATCCTGATCCTGGCAGCCATCGCCCTGGCCGGCGGCCTGGACGAGGCGACCACGGCGAGTGTGGCGAAAGGGCTCGCAGTGACGCCGCAGGAGCTGACCGAGGCCTACATCCACGAGATGCGGCAGCGCCTCCTCGAGGAACTCCTGGGCCACCCCGACCTTGAGCGGCTGGACAGACAGCTCGATGCGATCGCCCATGCCGACTGAGCGGCAGGGATCGTCTCCACATCCACGCAGACGACCCGCCGTAAGGGTATGGCCTCGGCCAAGACCGCACCCCTCAGGCAGCGGGCGCCATGGCCCCCCTTCGGGCAGGGGTGTCGGCAGGGCCACCCCCCATCCGGTGTCCAGGCCCAGCGACGACAAGCGCCGCGAGCGGCAGTATTCATGTCGCCGCACCAACCGGGCACCCACCACACGGAACCCCAGGGGGACAGCCATGAACGAAACCGTCGCCAGACGGCTGACAGGCCTCGCCGGCATCGCCACTGCGGCCGCCTTCATCGTCGAAGTACCCCTGTACTTCATCTACTCCGGTCCACCGCCGGACTCGAACGTCCTCACCAGGCTGCTGATCGGAATCCTCGCCCTGGCGTTGCTGATCGTCTTCGTGACTGCCTTCCGTGAACTGGTCAAAGCGGTGAACCCCGCCTACGAATGGGTCGGCACGCTGGCCTTCGCCGCCGGGCTGGTCTACGCGACGATCACCCTGGTCTCCAGCGGTCTGGAAGCCGGCGCGGTCATCGCCGCCGACCATCCGATCGACCCGACCATCACGGTCAGCGGCACCTACATCCTCTACGGGTCGATCGACCGCCTCATGCTCGCGCTGTTCCTGACCACCGTGGGCTGCGGAATCTCCCGAACGAACCTGCTGCCGCGCTGGACCCACCGCTCCGCCTTCCTCCTGGCAGGGCTCAATCTGGTCTTCGTGCCGTCTCTGTTCTTCGGCAACACCCCCGCACACTTCTACGCGGCGAACGGCTGGGGCACCACCGCCCTGATGGGCGCGGTCTTCAGCTACTGGATGCTCGCTCTGGGCATCTCCGCCTACCGCAGCGCCGCACGACGTGCGTCCACCGGATCACCGGCGCTGCAGCACTAAGAGCCGCCCGCGCAGAAGACGATCGCGTCCCCTTCACCGGCCTCGGGCCGGGCTCGCCGAGTCGCAAGCCGCCGAAGGCGAAGGGAGGCCGCAGGTGGCCGGGCCGGTCCGGAACACAGGCCCCGGACCGGCCGGGACGTCAGTCGGCGGTGGGCACGGGGTCGCGGTCCGATCCAGCCGCCGCCCTGAGATCGGCCGCCTCGGTCTCCTCGGGCTTCGCGCCGGATGCGGGCCCGGCCGGCGGTTCGGGGGTGCCCGGCACCACGGCCGTGCCCTCGTCGGGTGCCGTACGCCCGGGGGTGGGGATGGTGCCGGTGAGACGGCCCCGGTGTTCACATTCAGCATGCGCGTTTCGAGCCGCAGATCGCCTACGAGGCCCACGACTACCAGGAGGCCCAGGCCATGGTCGCCGCCGGTATCGGCGTCGCCCTCGCCTCCACCCTCGCCCTGGAAGGCATCCGCGCCGGCGTCAGCGTCCTGCCCCTGCAACTCCCGCCCCCCGTACGCCGTATCCTCCTCGTCCGCATGAGCGACCACGTCCTCACCCCCGCCGCCCAGGCGTTCGCGGGCTTCCTGCGCGACAGCGCCGCCGCCGGCACGTCTCCGTGATCCGCCCGCGCACAGTTACGCTGCCGGACGGGTCATCTCGAAAGGCTGGCGATGAGTTCCTCCCGACTGTTGACTCCGGTCTTTCGGTAAATGACTTTGAAGTGATCGTTGACGGTGTGCAAGGAAAGATTCAGACTGCGGGCGATCTGTTTGACGGCCAGTCCGTCGAGCGCCCGCCTGATGACCGTCTGCTCCCTTGCAGTGATCCCGTACAGGACGGCCGCAGCGGGTAACAGCACGTCCGAAGACGCGGACTCGATGGTCACCGCCACACCGCCGGGGCCTGGCTCGTCGAGCGGTTGGGCCTGCAATACGATCCACCCGTCAGGTCCGGGGATACGGCTCAATGCCTGACGGCCCGGCTGTCGTGCCGCGAGGGCGATGTTCCAGACGTGCGCGAATATCTCGTCCTCGTCGGCCGTCACATTCTCCGGAACGAGCCTGCGCACCCATTCGCGGCCGGTTCTGGTCACGGCTCTTATGGTGTCGCTGCTGTCGATCAACACGACACCTGGCGCGGGTGCGCTACGGACGGGACGCAGGAACCGACCGGCGACGTACTGTCTCAGCGTTCCGGCCAAGGGGCTGGAGAGGCGCCCGGCATTCACGGCATCGGCCGTCGAGAAGGGTCTGTTGTCTGTCCCTCTCAGCAGGACCAATACCCCCCACGGCATCCCGTTGAGGGTCAGCGCGACCCGCATTTCGCTGCCTACCCCGGTCACGCTCATGATCTCTTCGTGCTGAACGCTGTGCCGTCTGTCCGGTGCGTCGTATTCGAGGACTGCGACGGGACGGACGCTCTTGACCAGGCAGGCTACGGTGTGCTGGTCGTGGCCGAGGATCTCTTCCGTTTCCAGGGCACGGTAGAAGGCGGCTCCGTAACCGTGTTCTTTGGCCAGGAAACACGCCGCGCCCGTGAGCGGGTCAATTCCTCTCAGCATGTATCCGTCGTGCGGCACGAGCCGGGCGATGTGCCGTGAAATCACCGTGCCCAGTTCGGGAACGGTGGCCGCCTCCGCTGTCGCTGAAGGCAACGTACGGGAGATCAGTTCCAGGTCCGGATGCATGAAAGGAGTGTGGAATCGGTGCACCTTTCCGAGACCACGGTTTCGGCACGTTGGCCGACAGGCGGCGCTCAGTGGCGCGTATGCAACCTTCCCCCGGAGGAACGGGCACCAGCACACTGACCGCATGCGCTATGAGGAGAGAGCCAAGCTCACAGCCGTGAGAGCCCTGATCCCGCTGGCCCTCCTCGTGGCCTCACCAGTACTCCTGATAGCGGGCGCACCGATCCACCGACGCTATCTCCGCTACGTCCACCGCGACGGGGCCCCGCGGATCCTGGACAAGGAGCGAGGGCGGGTGAGTGCCCACTTCTTCGTCGTCACCAACCCACTCCTGCAGTGGCTCTGCCGGCCCACGGAATCACTCACCCGACTCCTCGAACGCCGAGGTTGATCGACAAGCTCACTGCTGCTGCCACCAGTCGTACCGGTCGGAGGTGTCGCAGCCCAGGGTCTGCGGGATCGTCCGGTTGGCCACACTCGGGGTGGTCAGACACAGGCCGCTCTCCGCGCTCTGCCACACCGCCACGGTCGGGTCCCCGGGCTGCGTGGCGTAGGCGTGCCAGAGCTGGATGGCCCGGGTGCTCACGACGGGGTCGCACGGCAACAACGTGATGGCGCCCGCCGCGAGTCCCGAGGGAGCGGTGATACACCTTCCGGTCTGCTGATTGATGAAGCGATACTGGCCGTTCCCCCAGTACTCTGTGAGCCACTCCTCGTCGGAGCCGCTGTCGCAACTCCACATCTGGAGTCTCGCGGCGTTGCCGACGTCGCTGTCGAGGCAGTGGTTCGAGTTCCAGACGCGAATGTTGGTGGCGCCCGCAGCCTGGGCGGGCGCGCCGGCCAGCGCGATGGCCGACACCGTCAGTGCGGTGGTGACGAGCGATGTCAGAGTCCGTCGTGCGGTCATGAGTCAACTCCCGTTCTTCCCCGGCGATCCCCGGCTCCCACCGTGCCGAGCGTGCACAAAGTCCGCTGCACCTTGGACGATGCCCTGGCCGGGAAGGCGCGTGAATCCCCCAGAAATAGGGGGGTGACAACGCGCCGGCGCCGGCGCTGTCCTCACCACCCGGACGCCCCGGATCAGGTGGGACTGACCGGTCGGCGTCTCGAACCGGTCCGAGCCGTATCTGCTCGACATGTCACAGGCAGCGGCCTACCAGGCAGGCGACCGCCACATCCAGGGCCATGTGTAGCACTTTCAGCCGTAAACAGCCGTCCTTCCCGTCCTGGGCAGCCGGACCGGCTGCCGAAGGCGGCGGCACCAGTGAAGCCCCGGTTGACATGCTTGCCCTGGCAGGACGCGATAGGCTGATCGCGTTGGGAAGGGCTCTACGGAGATCATGGACAAGACCGCACTGATCGTCATCGACATGATCAACACCTACGACCACCCCGATGCCGACCTGCTGCTGCCCTCGGTGGCCGAGGTGGTTCCACGGGTCGTTTCGCTACTGGAGCGGGCCCGGAAGAGCGACGCGCCGGTCATCTACGTCAATGACAACTTCGGCGAATGGCGCTCGCACCATGGCGAACTGCTGGAGAAGGCGCTTGCCGGGCCGCACGCCTCTCTGGTCGAGCCGCTGCGGCCCGACAGCTCCTCGCTCTTCATCGTCAAGGCCCGCCACTCGATCTTCTACGAGACACCGCTGGGCTACCTCCTTTCCCAGCAGGGCATCGACCGCCTCGTCCTGTGCGGTCAGGTCACCGAGCAGTGCGTGCTCTACTCGGCACTGGACGCACACATCCGCCATCTCGACGTGACGATCCCCCGTGACGCGGTGGCCCACATCCACCGCGATCTGGCGGACGCGGCGCTGTGCATGATGGAGCGCAACATGAGCGCCCGGGTGTGCTCGAGCGACGAACTGTGGCCGCGCTAGGTGTGCTGTCCGGCGGATCATGCCGCAGACGCGGGGCTTGGCACGCCCTGCCCCACTCTCGGCTTCGCTCGAGCGGGCGGTGCCCCCACCGGCGTTGTCGTCGGTTGCCGACTCCCCCACGCTCGAACAAGCTCGCGCGGGGGGCCCCCATCGCGTCGGCGCCCTCCTCCGCCTTGCGGCCGGACGCTCCCCCACGCTCGAATGAGCTCGCGCGGGGCCACCCCCATTCGCCCCGCTCACCAGCGCCGATGAGGCACCGCCCGTGCCCTGCGGCATGATCCGCCGGACAGGCCCTAGTCAACCAGCTCCGAACCCAGGACACGGCCATGACGACCGGAATTGATCACCGCACGTCGCAGGCGTCGTCCGGGGCCCCGATCCAGCGGCTCCCCTCGACGTCGGCGGATGTGTCCCGCACCAGGGTCGGTGCGATCACCAGTTCCTCGACGACTGTCCACTGCGGGAGCGTGGCGCACAGCAGGACGGCTCGGGCCACGTCCTGCGGCTGCACCATGCGCGCCCGCGCTTCCTCGCCCGGCGGGACGGCGCGGTCATCCAGGATCGGCGTGTTCACTTCGCCGGGCAGAATGCAGGTGGCGCGGACCAGGTCGTTGCGGAAGGTGTTGCGCAGATACGCCATGAAGTTGCGCACGCCCGCCTTCGCCGCGCCGTACGGGGCTCCGCCGAGCAGGGTGGGCCGCTCAGCGGCCAGCGAGGATATGGTGATGACCGTGCCGCCGCCGTGCGTCAGCATGTCCGGGAGGACGGCTTGGGTGAGCAGATAGACCGCGTTGAGATTGACGCCAATGACGGCGTTCCACTCGGCCTCACTGATCCAGCGGACGTCGCGCACCCTGCTCGCGCCGCCCGCGTTGTTGACCAGGATGTCGACGGGCCCCGCCACCTCCCTCGTCCACTCGACGAGCTCTCGGACCTCCCCGGCGTCCTCGACGTGTGTGGGGCGGGTGAAGGCGGTGCCACCGGCGTCCTCGACGACCGTGGCCACCTCCTCGAGGACGTGCGGCCGACGTCCGACGAGGATCACCGTCGCGCCCGCCTCGGCGAGCAGCAGCGCCGTCTCCCGGCCGATGCCCGTGCCCGCACCGGTGATCAGCGCGGTCTTTCCGTCGAGGAGTCCCATGGGCTTCATACCTCCCAGCCGTGGGCGTGCCGCACGCCCTGGGGGTAAGGATGCCCGCACCCCGAGCCGTCGGCGACGCCCGCAGCGATGGCAGGTGTTCGGCGCCGATAGATCATCGGACAAGACAGCGGGGAGGACAAGTGGGGGAAGCGGCCGCATACGAGGTCTGGCATGGCGACTCCTTGGTCGGCGAGCTCTGGGACATGAGCGCGCCGCAACGTCGTCGAATGCTGCTTCCACCGACTCAAGCAGTGGCGCGGCATCGCCACCCGCTACGACAAACAACCCGCCCGCTACCGAGCAGCGACCACGCTGGCCAGCACACTCATCTGGCTCGACACCTGATCGACAAGACGTTGCCCAGGGCCTGTCTGACAAATGATCAGCGAGCGGGTGCGTGTTCGGTCCAGCTGCCTTGCCGTCCTGACGGCAGTCAGTGATTCTGGGCGGGTGCCGGGACAGCGGAAGAGAAGCGAGGCGGCAAGAGGACGCGCGGCAGCGGCTCGCTGCTCGCGCTGCGCCGGACGCGGGACAGTGGGAAGTGGTCGTTGAGACTCAGGACCAGGCGGAGATGCGAACGCGGTTGCGCGGTCTTCGGGAGGCAGGAGTCGATGGGGAGATGATCCGGATCGACACGCTATGCGGGCGCCTTGCGCTGCCGACCACCTACCGACTGAGCCGTTTCGTGACGGACCCCGCGTGGGAGTCCGAGCACGAGCGCTCCGATCATTGATCTTCTGGCTGGTCGAGGTGAGCTGACGGACGCGGCATAGGAGCGAAGAGAGCCCCTGTTGCCGCGGGTGGATGGGCGCGTGGTCGACCGTGGCGTGATCACCGGCAGGTGGTCAACGGAGTGCTGTGGCGGATGCGGACCGGGGCTCCGTGCGGTGATCTGCCCGAGCGGTACGGACCCTGGCAGACCGTCTACGAGCGGTTCGCTCGCTGGGAAGCGGACGGGACCTGGGCGAAGTTGCTGGAACACGTGCAGGTCCGCGACGACGCGGTGGGCCGGGTGGAGTGGACCGTCTCCGTCGACTCCACGATCAACCGGCCCCACCAGTACGCGGCCGGCGCCCGCAAAAAAAAGGGGGGCGCAGACGGGGATGAACTGGAAGATCCGGACCGCTCGCAGGCGCGTCAGGCTCTCGGCCGGTCCCGGGGCCGGCTGACCACCAAGATGCACCTTGCCGTCGACGGGCGGGGCCTCCCGCTGTCCATCGTGCTCGCGCCCGGCACCGTCAACGACGCCACCGCCTTCGCCCAGGTCCTCAACAGCATCCGCATCCCGCGCGCCGTCACGGGCCGACCTCGCACGACACCGGCACGGGTCCTGAGTGACAAGTCGGCGAGGAAGCCGCCTAGGCCATCTGGCCCTGCGACCGCTTCCCGCACCATCACCCCGACACAGCCTTCCCCGACGACCGGGCCCTGCTCGCCGTCCGTTCCCCTGCAACCGGCTGACGTCACGGGCCGGCAGCAGCAGCACCTTCCCGACCGGTACGCGCAGCTGACTCGGTCACCACCGCGCCAGCCGTCGCGTGGCGGCTGCGGCGCTCACCTTCGGTCACTCCGGCAGGTCAGTGCGTGCCTGGAGTTGCCGCCAGCTGCGGCGGACGTGTTCTTCAGCTTCTCGTACAGCGCAGATGGCCGCGTCCTGGCTGGCAGGAGGGGCGGCATCAGCTGCGGAGAACGCGGACCGGTCGGCGGGTGGTGCCGTCCGAACGCGCGGTGGGCGGGCAGCACGGGCCGCGTGAGCTCGGTGGGCCTGGTGCAGGACCGCTGCCCGGGCGACCAAGACTGCGGCTGTGACTGCGGCAGCCGCGTGCTGAAGTCGCCCACGCAGGCGGTAGCGAACAACTTGAAGAACGACGACGGCATGCCCATGGCCGTACTCTGGGTACTGTCGCGGTTGGCCGCGCGCTCGGCAGTGGCGTGTGGTGGTTGAGGAACCGCCGGAGCGGATCCGCCCGAGGCCCTCGGTCCGGTTCGGGCACGGCCCTCTGGGGGAGCCCGACGAGAGAAGTGAAGCTGGGGGCTTGAAGCAGGGTAAGAACGAGCATGGGCGTCAGCGTCGGGTTCTCATCGTCGCTTACGACGACGCGCAGATCCTCGACATCGCGTGCCCCAGCGGGGCCCTTGACATCGCCAACCGGTACGGCGCACAGCCGCCCTACGCCATCGAGCTGGGCGCCGTCGGCCGCCGGGCTGTCCGGAGCTCGGCCGGGGTTCTGCTGACAGCGGGGCAGAGCCTGGAGACGGTCGTGGGACGGCTGGACACGCTGATGGTCGTGGGCGGCATCGGCTGCGAGGACGCGGCGGCGGACGAGCGGTTACTGGGCCAGGTGCGCCGGCTGGCCGCGCACAGCCGACGTGTGGCCTCCGTCTGCACCGGCGCCTACGTCTTGGCCGCCGCCGGGCTGCTCGACCACAGACGGGTGACGACCCACTGGGGATGGGGAGACCGGCTCGCCGAGCGCCACCCCACCGTGGCCGTGGACACAAGTCCCCTCTACATCCGTGACGGCAACGTCTACACCTCGGCCGGGGTCACCAGCGCCCTCGACCTGACGCTGGCCCTGATCGAGGACGACCACGGTCCGACACTCGCCCGGACCGTCGCCCGCGAACTCGTCACCCACCTGCACCGGCCCGCCGACCAGGCGCAGATATCGATGTTCCTGGCAGCGCCACCGCCGGAGGATCGGCTGGTGAAGGACTTGATGGGCCATATCGCGGGCCATCTGTCCGAAGACCTCACCCTCACGGCCCTGGCAGCCAGGGCGGGGATCAGTCCCCGGCACCTGACCCGCCTGTTCACCGCCCACCTCGGTACCACTCCCGCCCGGGCCGTACGCGCGGCACGCGCCGAGGCGGCGGCGCACCTCGTGCGCTCCAGCGCACTGCCCATGGCGGCGATCGCCCGCCGCTGCGGGTTCGGGTCGGCGGAGACACTGCGGCAGGCGTTCCTCGACCACTACGGGGTCACGGGGGACAGACTTCGCAGGATGCCGGACATGCCGCTCCCACGTTACGCACCAAGGCAGAAGACTCCTGGCCCATGAGCTATTCCACGACACGCAGAAACGTCCTGCGCGGGACTGTGGCCACCGCCGCACTCACGGCCACGGCAACGGCCGCCCGGACCGAAGCGGCGCACGCGGCCCCGCGCAGCGGCGGTACGGGCCCGAACATCGGCATCCTGCTGTACGACGGCTACAGCCTGCTGGACCCCACCGGCCCGGCCGAAATCCTGTCCCGGCTGCCGGACGCCACCGTGACCATGATCGGTGAGCAACGCGGAGCCGTCCGCACGGACACGGCAGACGTCGCCGTGGTCGCCGACCGCTCCATCGCCGAGGTCGACCGACTCGACGTCCTGCTGGTCCCGGGCGCGGGCAACCGCGGCACCGTCGGGGCGATGAACAACCAGCCGCTCCTGCGCTGGATCCGCGAGATGCACCGCCACACGCAGTGGACGACCTCCGTCTGCACCGGCAGCATCGTCCTCGCGGCGGCCGGGCTGCTGAACGGCCGGGAGGCGACGACCTACTGGGCCTCCGCCGACTACCTCCAGACCACGTTCGACGTCAGTTACGTGCCGCAGCGCTACGTGCGCTCAGGAAAGGTCATCACCGCGGCCGGGGTATCGGCGGGAGTGGACATGGCCCTGTACCTTGCATCCCTGCTCGCGGACGACGACACGGCCCAGGCCATCCAACTCGCCATCGAGTACGACCCCCAGCCCCCCTTCGATTCCGGCAACGCCTCAGACGCCAGTCCCCGGATGAAAGAGCGTGCCCTGCAGTTGCTCGCTGCATCACAGGTATAGGGGACGGGCGCTTGTGCGCATGAGCCGATGAACGGGCGGTGCGACGCGGGCGCAGCCCTTCGCGGCTCGGCAACAGCGTGGCGGCAGGCCGGGCGCGTCCGGTGATGGTCAGTCGCCGCGGCACCCCCTTCGTGGTCGCCGCCAACGGCTTCCACAACCGGCACCCTTCCCGCCCGAGGAGATACGGGACGCCCTGGCGCGGCCCGGGAACGCAAGTCGTACTGGTACCTCCCCATCGCCGTCACGGACCAGTTGATCGCCTCGGTGGTGCGAGGCGGAGCCGGTCGGCCAGTGGGCAACAGGCAGCGTTCACCCCTTCGCGACGCCCGGCACGCTCCTTGACGGGCAAGCCTCGTCTGCCGCGGCGCTGGTCAGCGCACCGCGTCGGACAGGCGCACGAAGGTGTGACCTCTCGCCAGCAACTGCGGTACGGCGGCGGTGATGCCCCGGGCGGTGCCGCCCTCGGGATGGTTCATGTGGCAGATGACGATGGAGCCGCCGGGCGCGGACGCAACGGTGGTGCGGACCTGTTCGGGGGTGAAGGTGGCGCCGCCGTCGCCGTTGACCGAGAAGCTTGCGAAGCGTTCTCCCAGGTCGGTGACGATCCGTGCCGCGACGTCGTCGCAGTAAGCCGTGCCGGACCGGAAGAAGCGCGGCGGAGCGCCCAGCAGTTGGGTGAGCTCGGCGCGGTTGCCGGCGATCTCGTCGTACACCTCCCCGGCGTCACGGGTGCCGGGAATGCCGTAGGCGGAGCGCCCGGTGACCGACAGCGGACGATGCCGGGTGCCGTGGTTGGCGATCTCGAACAGCGGCTCGGCGGCCAGTCGGCGGAAGAGGGACGGGTTGGCCCCGATCCAGCGGGAGTTGATGAAGAGAGTCGCCGGTACCTCGCGCTTGCGCAGGAAGTCGATCAGAGCCTGGTCGTAACCGCTGCCGCCCGGGCCGCCGCAGGCGTCGAAGGTCAGCGCGATCTCACGCCTCCCCCTCGGCAGCGCGTGCACCACGCCGGGGCCATCGAAGCCCCAGGAACGCGGCACGGCATGTCCGTAACGAGCCACGATCTCGGCACGGGTGACCGCCGTCGGCGAGGGAGTGGATGCCGCAGCGTCCGCGGTGGCGTTCGGCGCGGGCGTCGCGTTCGGTGCGGGCACCGTGGGCTGCCCGGACGTGGCCTCGCTCGCCGCGCTCCTCGGGCCTGCGCATCCGGCGAGCACGCCACCCACCAGGGCGGCCAGCACGGCCCGGCGACCCGTCGTCATCCACACTCCCACTTGGTCGAAAGGTCTGCGGCGGGCCGCCGCCGGAACACCGCCACGGTACGGGCCGAAGATTCACGACCGGGAAGGCACCGGTAAGGGTTTCCCAACAATCCGGTAGCAGCCGGGTCAGCCAGACGGCTATGTCCAGGTCCGGACGGTCGGGCAAGGGATCTCAAGGGCAGCTCCACGCAACCAGGGAACTGGGCGCGCGACGTCCGCTCCGGCGCCTACGCGAGCAGTCCACGCAGCGCAGGTCCAGCGGGGCGAGGTGGGACAGGGCCGGGCGGAAGCCGGTACACAAGGTGATCGCGTCCGCGCCGGCCCCGCTGACGTCGACCCACCGATCCATCCGCCCAGGCGACAGACCCTGAGCAGCGTTCAGTGACCTCGGCGCAGGACAGCCCAGCTGCTCCAGTCGGCACCGGCCTCGACGGCCGGCCGGTCAGTGGCCGCTGACAGCGAGTTCGTAGCCGCCGATGAGGTCACCGAGGAGGGTGCCGGCGGTGAGGTCGCTGGGGAGGTGGCCGGCCATGTAGAGGCGGGAGTAGAGGACTTCGGAGCGCATCCACTCGTAGTCCTGGGCCCGGTGGGGCGCGAGGGCGCTGAGGTAGGTGACGGCTGCGGCGGAACGGGCGGCGTGGCGGGAGGGGTAGGAGTAGGGGCCCTTGGCGCCGGGTTTGATGTGCTTGTCGGGGCGCAGGCTCGGGTCCAGAACGAAGGGGGCGGACTGCTTGTCCTTGGCGGCCAGCTGGTCGCTGACCGTCTTGGCCAGCTTCAGGGCCGCCTTGAGTTCGGCTTTCTCGACCGTGCCCGGTGCCGCGGGGATCAGTTCGCGCTGGTCGTGGAGGTAGAGCTTCCAGATGTCCTTCTTGCCGTAGAGCTCCAGCCAGGTCGCGGCCTTCTTCCCGGCCGCTGTGCGGGTCTTGGCGAGTGCCTGGACCTGGTGGAGTTCGACGGTGCGCTGCTTGGCCGAGGGCGGTGCCGGGATCTGCTGGGCCGCCCAGGCGGCGAACGCCTTGTCGTCGCGGGTGGTGCCGTGTGCGGCCTTCCACCGGGCGAACAGGGCATCGGCCTTGGCGCGTTGGGCCGCGGCCTGCTTTCCGATCGTGGCGATCTCGGTGTCGGTGAAGAGCTTGGGCGGCGGGTTCTGCTTGATCAGTGCCGTCGCGCCGGGCTTCTTCTTTGCGGACGTGGAGGCGGCGGCCGGGAGCAACTGCGGTCGCAGCAGGCCGAGGGCGGCAGCGGTGACGGCGAGCAGCGCGATGACGGCGTAGGGCCATTTGATGCCGCGCAGGGCGTTCATGCGGCGGAGATCCTTTCGAGGACAGGCTGCGTGCTCGCCTGTGCGGTGAAGTGGGTACGGGCGAGGCGGCGCAGGTCGTTGTCGGGCAGGCCGGGGGTGAGCAGGGCTTGTCCGATGACGTACTTGCTCAGCGACACCGGGCGGGCGCCCAGGCTCAGCAGCAGCCGGTCGGCCGGGGCGGGCCGGGCACCGCCCTTGGTCTCGACGAGCACCTGGCCGGCATCGAGTGCGGCGGCGCGGTCGCCGTGGTGGCAGGTGAGGTGGCCGTCGAGGGTGACGCGTGTGCCGTGGTCCAGGTCGGCGAGGGTGGCGCGGACGTAGCGGACCTCGGCGGAGGGGACCAGCTCCCTGGCTGTGACGGGGACCCGGGCCCGTTGCAGGACCTGGTCCACGAACGCGGCGGCCTGCGGGCTGAGTTCGGCGTACGCGGTGGCCGGGACCTTCAGAGCGTGCTTGATTGTGGCGCCGCGGCCGTCCTTGGTTTTCACCTCCACCCGGCACAGTTCGTCCTCCCCGTACAAACGGGTGCGGACCTTCCAGCGGCGTCGGCGCCCCTGGACGTGGGCGTGCCAGGCGGCGAGCTGTTCGGTGTCGAAGTACGTGCTGAGGTAGCTGGTCGTGCGCCGTCCCGCCAGGTCGAGGACATGGTGGGTGTCCGCCAGCCGGGCCACGAAGGCCCGGGCGCGGCCGAGGGGGAGCAGGTACTTGCGGTCGGTGCGGTGCTGGAGGGCCGCAGCCGCGTCGACCTCGGCCAGCGTGGCGCCGCGCAGAGCCGGCAGGCCCAGGCCGGCCGTGAGAGTGGACGCGGCGGTCACGGGACCACCACCGGCTCGCGCGGTTCTCCATCCGCTTGGCTTGTGGGCTCGTCCGGTCCGGCGGGGTAGCGTGCGCAGACTCGTGTGGTTTCGCGGACGTAGTCCACCTCGTCCACGACCACCGACAACGGGGCCTGGCCGAAGCGGGACGCCACGTCCTGGGCAATGAGTGCGGGCTCGGGATAGATCCGGTCGAGGGTGAGTTTCACGGTCCGGGTCGCCGGCTCGTACCTGCTGGGGTCGTCGACCAACAGGACCGCCACGAGCACCGCGGCGCCCAGCGCGACGACGAGCCAGGTCTGGCGCTGCGGCAGTCCGGTGCACAGGGCGATGACCAGCGCGACAAAAGTGTAGGCGACGTCGCGTAGGGTGAACGCCGCGCTGCGCAGCCGGACCAGGGAGAGGATGCCGAACAGGCCGAAGCCGACCCCGGCCGGGAATTTCCCGGAGCTGATGGTGCTCATCGCCGCGAACAGGCCCATGTTCAGCGCGGCCAGCACCAACGGCATCGCCGGTGCACTGGGACGGCGCCGGTAGAGCCAGCCCACCAGGAGCATCAGAGCGATGACGTCGAGAGCGCCGCGCGTCATCAGGTCGGCGGGCGCTATGTGGTCGGTGATGCCCTTGGCGGCGAGCACCGTGACCGCTGTGTGCATGGATGGTCCCTTCCGTCACGGCACGTCGGACGGCGGACCAGTCGCGGTCCGCGGAGCACCGCGACATGGACGACGCTAGAGATGCCGCATGAACAGACCATGAAGACTCCCCGACGCCCGGCGTCCGGGCGGTCGCCGCGGGCGGCTAGCCTGACCGGCATGCACTACCTGGTCGTCGACGACGAGACACGCCTCACGGACCTGGTTGTCCACTACCTCATCGAGTCCGGCCACACCGCCGAGGGCCGCTACGACGGCCCGAGCGGGCTCGCCGCCGCCCGCGACCCCCGCCTGGACGCCGTGGTCCTCGACGTGATGCTGCCCGGCCTGGACGGCCTGCAGGTCTGCCGGACCCTGCGCGACGAGGGCATCGACGTCCCGGTGATCCTGCTCACCGCGCGCGGCGCGATCAGTGAACGCGTGGCCGGCCTGGACGCCGGCGCCGACGACTACGTGGTCAAGCCGTTCGCCATGGAAGAACTGCTGGCCCGGCTGCGAGCCATCTCCCGGCGCCGCCCTGACGCCTCCGGCCGCCTCCAGGTCGGCGACCTGGTCCTGGACCCCGAACAGCAGCGTGCCTGGCGAGCGGACACCGAACTCGACCTCTCCCGCCGGGAGTTCGACGTCCTGCGGGTACTGATGGAGAACGCCGGGCGGGTGGTCACCCGCCTGCAACTGCTGGAGGAGGTCTGGGACGGTGAGACCGACCTGCGCAGCAACGCCATCGACGTCCACGTCTCCAAGGTGCGAGCCAAGGCCGACCGCGCTTTCAGCCGAACGACGATCACGACCCTGCGCGGGCGTGGCTACCGCCTGGAGACCACCCCGTGACGCTGCCCGGCCGACCGCGGGCCTGGTTTCGGCAGCTGCCCGTGGTCACACGCCTCGTGCTGGCCGTCGCCATCACCATGTCGCTGGTCCTGGCCGGCGCGGCGGGCCTGGTCTACTGGCGGGTCAAAACAGCCCTGGACCAGCAGCTCAACGACGACCTGAGCACCTACCAGCACAGTCTGGACCAAGCCGTGCGCCGCGGAGAAGATCTTCCGCCGGGCCCCAGCGGCAGCCTCCAACAGGTCCTGGACACGCACGGCCGCATCCTGCGCTCCAGCCACGCCCTGCGCCACCAACTGCTGCTCACATCCGCCGAACTCGACGCCGTCACCGGCGATGCCACCATCCGGCGTGATGTCGGCTCCCTGCTGCCGATCACCGCGGACACGTTGCGTCTGCAGGCCAGGCGCGTCACCGCCGGCGGACAGACCCGGATCGTGATCGCCGCCGTGCGGCGCGGCCACCGCGACGAGGCGCTGCGCGAACTCCTCGCCCAGCTCGCCCTCGCCTCCGGCCTGACCCTGATCGCCGCCTCCTACGTCGGCTACCGCACCGCCCGCGCCGCCCTGCGCCCCGTCGAGCGATACCGCAGCGGGGCCGCCACCCTCGCCGACGGCACCCAGCATCTGCGCCTGGACGTGCCCGACGACCGGGACGACGAGATCACCCGTCTCGGCCATACCCTCAACCACATGCTCGACCGCCTGGAGGCGGCCGCCGAACGCGAGCGCCGCTTCGTCGCGGACGCCAGCCACGAACTGCGCACCCCCCTCACCCTGATCCGCGCCGAACTCGACGTCGCCCTGCACCGCCCCCGCTCCGCCGGCGAACTCACCGACACCCTGCGCTCCATGGACAGCGAGGTCCAACGATTGATCGACCTGTCCAACGCACTGCTGGACCTGGAGGAACTCGGCAGCACCGGCCACCTCACCCGAGCACCCGTATCCCTCGCCGACCTCGTCGACGCCGCGCTCGCCCCGCACCAGCGAACCGCCGAACGGGCCGCGCGCGACCTGACCGCCGACGCGGCCGAGGCGACCGTCAATGTGGATGCCCGGTGGCTGCGACCCGCCATCGGCAACCTGGTCGACAACGCCTTGCGCCACGGCCACGGGAGCGTCCGCCTCACGGCTACTGTCCACGAGAGCAGGCTGCGCCTGTGCGTCACGGATGAGGGGAGCGGCTTCCCGCCGGAGTTCCTGCCTCGCGCCTTCGACCGCTTCGCCCGCGCCGAGGCAAGCCGTACCAGCGAGGGATCCGGCCTTGGGCTCGCCTTCGTGCAGGCGGTGGCCACCGCCCACGGCGGCACCGCACACGCCGCCAACACCGGACGCGGCACCGCCATCATCCTGGACGTGCCCTGCTGACCGCCGCCGATCGCCTGCAGCGGCGACGTACGGTGGGCACATAGCCCCGCCGCTCCCGGGCCCGTTGGCGGTTGCGGGGGTTCAGCATGGGGCGCGGCTGAGGGGCTGCGCGCCCACTTGGTGGCTTCCGCTTGGAACACCCGGCTTCTGATGATCCCTACGCATACGGAAACGGCCATGACCATCTTGCGCAGTGATCCTCCGGGAGCCGTGACCACAGACGAGCTTGAGCGCCTGCCGAGGTCTCTCGAGCCCTGGCGCCACGGCCTTCCGCTGACTGCCGTCCCGGCGCTTACGCCACCGTTGCGATGCGATCGGGGAGGAACGGCCGTATCGAGCGGCGGCGCGAAACGGCCGGCTCTCGCGCTGTCCGCCGGGGGCGTGCAGCTTGAAGCCAGCGGCCGCACGTAACAGCGAAGCTCGTGGGAGACGGGTTCACAACTAAGATCACTCGTCGCCCTACCAGGAGCTTCGTCTGGCTCTGGTCACCATGCGGTGATGACCGGTGCGTCGGGTTCGTGCTGCCGCCAGGCCTCGTTGAGGCGCGCGAGCGTTCAGGTTGAGGACGGTGTGCCGGTCTCGGCCCGCGCGATGGACCTGACCCAGCTGGTGGTGAGCGAGTTGGTCACCAACGCCCGCAATACGTGCCCGGGCCGGTGCTGATGAGCCTGCGTATCGACGCGGACGTGGTGGAGGTCGAGGTGTGGATTCCCATCCGGTGCTGCCGGTGGCCCGGGCCGCCGATGCCGGGCGGGTGGGGCAGCACGGTTTGGAGATCGTGACGGCCGTTGCTGCCGAACCCGCCCCGAGCGGGTTGTCATCCCGACACCAGATGGACCCGGCTCGGTTCAGCCGGGCCAGCCGACGGCGGCCCGGGCTGATCACGAACCGTGCCCGGGCCCCGTCACTGCGCTCATCCGCGGGGAGCCGGATGGTTCATAGCGCGACTCCCCACTCAACGAGAATTTGCCGAACAGCGCACCTGCCGGCGCAGGCAGGTCATGGAGGGTCTGCCGTCGTCGCGCCACTTGGTGAACTGGTACATCACCGTGCCGCGCCGCGGAGCCGGCATGGGTAAGGGGGAGCAGGGCATCCGAGGCGAAAGGGATGGGCTGACCGCGCTTTCGGTGCCGCCCGTCGACGTCAAGAACCTCTTAGGGGTGAGAAGGTGAAAGGCTTCCGCAGCTTCATCCTGCGCGGCAACGTGGTCGACCTGGCCGTCGGCATCGTCATCGGGGCAGCGTTCACCGCCGTGGTGAACGGCTTCGTCAGCGCCTTCCTGACCCCACTTGTCGGGCTGGCCACCGGCGCCACCGGCGATATGAGCCGCAAGACCTTCACCATAGGCGCCACCAAGTTCCCCTACGGCGCGTTCGTCAACGCGGCGATCAGCTTTTTCCTCCTCGCCAGCGCCCTGTACTTCCTGGTCGTGCTCCCGATCAACAAGCTCCACGAACGCCTCGCCCCGCACCACGACGTCCAGGCTCCCAAACGGGACTGCCCCGAATGCCTCAGCCCCGTACCCGCTGAGGCCCGACGCTGCGCATCCTGCACCGTATCCCTGCCCGCCGTACCCGCTCGGGCCGGAGAGACAACCCAGCGCGCCGGGTGACCCAACCTCCGTGGCCGGGCCTGGACAAATCTCGCGGGCACGGTCCCGGCACCGGCGACAGGCAGGGCCCCGCTGCGCGGTCGACGGCGAGGAGCGGGTGTTTTCCGCGCACGGGCGGTCAGGCATTCCCCCACAGAGCAGCGTCGCGGCGTCACTCGTCGGCCCCTACAAGAGGCGGAGCAGAAAGAGGAGGGGATGGGGATGTCCTCGTACGGGGTAGGCGGGCGGGACGACGCGGGACGGTCCGGCGCGCCGCTTGAGGGAGGGGCAACGTATGCAATTCGACGACGATGCTGATCTGGACACGTCCGAGGTCGCAGACGGGCGGGGAGGTGCGCTGGGCGGGATCCCGGGCGGCGGGAAGACGATCGGCGGGGGACTGGTCGGGCTCGTGGTGCTGGTTGTGTCCGTGTTCCTGGGTGTCGACCCCGGCATGTTCGACTCGGGCAGCAGCGACACGTCCTCGTCCGGCAAGTCCGCCGCGGACCTCGCGGCGGACTGCCGGACCGGTGCCGACGCCAACCGCAAGGAGGAGTGCCGGATCGTCGCCGTGGTCGACAGCGTGCAGGCATTCTGGGAGCAGACGGAGACAGCCGCCGGCAAGTCCTATCAGCAGGCCCCGACGTTCCTGTTCACCGGCAATGTGAACACCGGTTGTGGGAACGCGACTTCCGACGTCGGCCCCTTCTACTGCTCAGCTGACGACAAGGTCTATCTCGACCTCGACTTCTTCAACGACCTGAGCAGCAAGTTCGGTGCCAAGGGCGGCCCGTTCGCCGAGGCCTACGTCATCGCGCACGAATACGGCCACCACTTCCAGGACCTCAGCGGAACGATCTTCCGCGGCAGCGGAAAGGGCCAGAACAGCGGCTCGGTGAAACTCGAGTTGCAGGCAGACTGCTACGCCGGAGTGTGGGCTCACCACGCCACCACCACGCCCGACCCCAAGAGTGGTAAGCCACTGATCACCGACTTGACGAAAGACGACATCAACCGCGGGCTGGACGCGGCCGCCGCCGTCGGAGACGACCGTATCCAACAGCGCTACCAGGGCAAGGTCACACCCGACACCTGGACCCACGGCTCCGCGACCCAGCGCCAGCAATGGTTCTCGACCGGCTACCGCTCCGGCCGCGTCGCCGACTGCAACACGTTCAGCTGACCACGCTGACAGCCACGGCACGAGGCGCGGTTGATCACGTATCAGGCCGCGCCGCGGCTGGCCCCCGCCCCGCTCGCCCGGAAGGCCCAGCGCGTTCACGTGCAGGAACCCGATACCTGCGAGTCGCGAGTCCTCATCTTTGGCACATGAAGCGACACAAACGACCTCTTGGCCTGTGGGTGAGGCGACGTGGGCATGGTGCTCGCCCTCGTGTCCGGCGCAGCGTCGGGCTGTGACTCGGCTGTTCGGTCGGACCCGGTTCAACGGTAGGCGCTCACAGCGGAGAAGTAGAGGGCGAGGCAGGTGGCAGCAGCACCAGCCGCGGTCAGGACTGCCTGCCGGGTGCCGATGCCTGTGCCGTGGGCGATGAGGCCTACGATCACCTACAGGTTGAGGATCAGTGAACACACCAGCAGCAGGGCCAGGATCTTGACTTCGGTCATGTCCTCAACGATGGCTGTCCAGGGGTGGCATCCAGCAGGTGTACGCCGCTACCAAGGCGACCATCCCCGAGCGGGTCGACCAGCTCGCAGGCCGGGCCCGGCGCCGCGAACGCCGGTGCGGCTTCGACAAGGCCGTCTACCGGCGCCGCAACGTCGTCGAACGCTGCTTCCACCGACTCAAGCAGTGGCGCGGCATCGCCACCCGCTACGACGAACAACCCGGCCGCTACCGAGCAGCGATCACCCTGGCCAGCACACTGATCTGGCTCGACACCTGATCGACAAGACGCACCTTAGTGGAGGCGGGCCAGCAAGTGGGCGTCGATGAAGCCCCGTTCGGAGGCCGGGTCGTGGAGCAGCCGGGCGAACGTGACGAGCCCGGCCCCGGCCAGCAACTCGGCGAACCGGTCCACCGGCCAGCTGTAGGCGGGTGTCACCTTGTGGTCGAAGCGGACCGGCTCCGGCCCGTCGGTCGCGAAGAACGAGACCAGGAGCAGGCCTCCTGGTGCCAGGACACGTACCTGCTCGGCGAGCAGCGCGGGCAATTCATCGGGCGGGGTATGGATCATCGAGTAGTGGGCAAGCACGCCACCGAGCACGCCGTCCTCGACCGGCAGATCCTCCATCCGGGCCTCGTCGAACCGCAGCGCCGGATGAGCCCGCCGGGCATGACCGACCATGCCGGGGGAGAGGTCGAGCCCAAAGGCATCCAGCCCCAGCTCGTGCAGCATGGCCGTCAGATGTCCCGGCCCGCACCCGACATCGGCCGCACGCAGGTTCCCCGTCCCGCGCACCAGCTCGGCGAAGGTGCGGATCACGTTCCGCGAGAACGGATGCGTCTCCAACCGATTGGCGAACATCGACGCATACAGCTCGACGACTCCGTCGTAGGCCACCCTGGTCTCGTCCTGGTGCTCCATCACGGGCAAGGAAACTAGCACCCGTGCACGTTCGTGACTTCTCCGGGCACCGCTCCGAGAACTGTCCCGTCACGTGGTCACGGGACAGCACGAGGTGTGGCGGCCCGACGGACCCGAAACGCTCCTTCGAGCGGGCCGGCGGATCTGAACGGCCAATCGTCGCCGCCCATGTGCGACACCGAGTGCACGGCGGCGCTGCAGGCGGTGTGGGCCGCGCAAGCGATGGGGCAGGAGAAGACCGTGGCGGACCAAAGGGGGACGGGAAAAATTCAGAGCCGCCGCGTGAACCTCTCCGATGCCCGGTCCCGCGGCTTGGGTCAAAGTAAATCCGTGCCGCACAGGGGGTGGGGCACGGGAGGTGAACATGTCTCTGAGGACCGATCTCTACGCAGATATCACGGGATTCCTCCTCGCCAAGTGCGATGCCGACCCGGATGAACTCTCCGTGGAATCCGATCTGTACGACGACATCGGCATCGACTCACTCGACCTCGTCGCCATGGCGCAGACCCTTCAGGGTGCTTACGGCATTTCGATGGACGACGAGCGCATCGGTTCGCTCCGCACCGTCGGCGACGTGCTGGACTTCGCCATCTCCAAGATCGAAATCACAGCCATCGCCTAGATCACGGGGAGACTCTGCAATGCCTGCCTACATCACCGCCATGGGACGTTTCCTGCCAGGCGAACCGGTGCCCAACGACGAGATCGAGGACTACATCGGCAGCGTGGGCCACGCGAGTTCGGGCCTGCGAGAGCAGACCCTCGCCAACTGCGGAATCAAGTCACGGCACTACGCCATCGACAAGCAGCAAAAGACCCTGTTCTCCAACACCGACATGGCGGTCGCTGCGATCCGTCAGGCGGTGGACCGCTCGGACATCACCCTCGACGACATCGATCTCATCGCGGCGGCCACCACCGTCCCGGATCTCATCGCGCCCGGTATCGCCAGCGGCATCCACGGTGAACTGGGCAGCCCGCCCTGCGAGATCGTCACCACCCACGGCATCTGCAGCTCCGGGATGATGGCGCTCAAGAACGCCTACCTCCAGGTGGTGGCCGGGGAGAAGAAGAACGCGGTCGCCTCCGCGTCCGAACTGCCGTCACGTTTCCTGAAAAGCGACCGGTTCGCCGATGTCCGGCCGGTCTCGGACGACGGCGCCATCGCCATGGAGATGGCGTTCCTGCGCTACATGCTGTCAGACGGCGCCGGCGCCGCGCTGGTGCAGGACCGCCCGGCGGCCGACGGGGTGAGCCTGCGGATCGACTGGATCTCGCTCACCTCCTACGCCAACACCGCAAAGACCTGCATGTACCTGGGATCGTCGGACAACTCGGCGGAGCAGACCTGGTGGGACTACCCCTCCGCGGCCGAGGCCTCCGCCGACGGCGCGCTGGCGCTGCGACAGAACCTGGGCCTGCTGCCGCACCTCGTACGGACCGGGGTCAAGGAGTACCAGCGGTTGCTCGACGAGGGCCGCTTCGACCCGGACGAGCTCGCCTGGTTCCCCGCGCACTACTCCAGCGAGCGCATGAAGTCCATGGTGCTCAAGGAGATCCAGCGGAGGAAGGTCAAGGGCCCTTCGCTCGAGAAGTGGTACAGCAACCTGACCCGGGTCGGGAACATGGGGTCCGCCAGCATCTACGTGATCCTGGAGGAGATGCTCAGCGAGGGTCTGGTGTCCCCCGGCGACAAACTCCTGGTCATGGTCCCCGAGTCCGGCCGGTTCGCGGTGTCCTTCGCGCATCTGACGGCCGTCTCCGCCGGGGAGGACTGAGGCCGTGGGTGCACAGCCCCGAGTGACGGTCTACTGGTACTCACAGACCGGACAGCTCCTGGAATCCGTCTCCGCCGTCACCGACCCCCTGGAAAAGGCGGGTTGGGACGTACGCAAGGTCGAGATCAGGCCGAGGGAGCCCTATCCCTTCCCCTGGCCCGTACGCCGCTTCTTCGGTGTCTTCCCCGCAGCTGTCGCCCCCGACGGGGCACCCGAGATCACCGCCCGGCCGCCGGTGGCCGACGGCGACGACGCAGACCTGGTCGTCTTCGCCTTCCCCGTCTGGTATCTGGCTCCGGCGCTGCCCATGCGGGGATTCGTCGACGCCGAGCCGAAGGCGTTCGAGGGGCGTGCCGTCGTCGGCCTGGTGGCCTGCAGGAACATGTGGTACTCGGCCGCCGTCGAGGTGCAGCGGCTGCTTCAGGCCGCGGGCGGCCGCTACCTGGGCACGATCGCCGCCGTGGACACCGCCTCCGCCGGGGTCACCTTCGTCACCACGCTGCGCTGGCTGCTCGCCGGCAAGCGAGAGGCGTCCTGGGGGTTCCCGCGCGCCGGTGTCGGCACGGACGAGCTGGACCGGCTGGCGCTCCTCGGCGAGCGCATCGCCGAACTCGCCCCAGCGCAACCCGAACTCGCCCCGGAACAGGCCGAATCCGCGTCCCACACCGTTTCCGAGGATGCCTTGGCCGACCGGGTCCGCGACGTACTCGCCGCCCATGACGCGGCCCCCGTGCAGTTTCCGCTGGCCGCGGCCGACCTCCTGGCCGGGAAGGCTTTCCGCGTCTGGGGCCGGGTCATCCGCGCCGCCGGCCGACGCGGCGAGGCCCAACGCAACGTGCTCACCGGGGTGTTCGTGCTCTGGCTGTTCGGCGCCATCCTGACCGGGCTGCCCACAGTCGTCGTCGCCCGCGTCCTGTTCAAGGCCGGCTTCGACGCCGCGGTGGCCCGGCGCCTGGCGCCGGTCGTCGCCGGTCTTGCGGAGGTGCGCCGATGACTGCAGCCGTACCCCGTCCGCCGGAGACCGGCGCGCAGCTGGAAGCCGACGTCGTCGTGATCGGTGCCGGACCCACCGGCCTCGCCGCGGCCCACTTCCTCGCCGGACACGGTGTCCGCACGGTCGTCCTGGAACAGCGCCCCGCACCGTCCGGTCACCCACGCGCCACGGTGCTCAACTCACGCACCATGGAACTGCTCAGGCACCTGGGCATCGACGCCGAGGTACGCCGCGCCGGCGTGCCCCTGGAGAACACCGCACGCATCACCTGGTGCACCGAGCTCTCCGGCACCGAACTCGCCTCCCTCGACATCATCGACTCGGCGCACGCCCTGATGCAGCGAGCGGTCAACAGCCCCGCTCTGCCCGTCATCTGCTCGCAGAACCGAGTGGAAGCGCTGCTCGTCGACCGGCTTCCCGAGCACGCACAAGTGATCCGCGGTGTCAGGGCCGAGGAGCTGACCCGCACCCCGACCGGTGTCAGGGTGACGGCCTCGGGTGATCGCCCCACCGTCGTCGAGGCCCGCTACGCCGTCCTGGCCGAGGGACTGCACGGCCCGCTGCGCGAGAAAGTGGGCCTGCGACGGACCGCGGCCACCCCGCTCGGCAGACTCCTCGACATCCACTTCAGCGCCGACCTCTCGCCCTGGACAGCCGGCCGGGAGAGCGCCCTGTACTGGGTGCTCAACGACACCGTGCGGGGCGTCCTCATCACCGTCGACCCCAAGCGCGGCGAATGGCTCCTGGAGATCCCCGCCCTCACCCCCGACGAGGAACACACCTACTTCGAGCAGCAAGTCGATCACCTCAAGCTGATCGAGGCCGCCATCGGCGAGTCGGGTGAAACGATCGCAGGGCTGCGCATCCACTCCGTACGGAACTGGGTGATGGGCTCCACCGGGCTCGCCTCCTGGCGCAGCGCCGACGGCCGGGTGCTCGCCGCGGGCGACGCCGCCCACACCTTCCCGCCGACCGGCGGCTTCGGCATGAACACCGGCATCCAGGACGCCCACAACCTCGCCTGGAAGCTGGCCGCGGTACTGCGCGGCGGCGCCCCCGACACGCTGCTCGACTCCTACGAGCGTGAGCGGCGCCCGGTGGCGGAGTTCAACGCCCGGCACAGCGAGAGCAACGCCCTGCAGAAGCGGGCGCTGCTCCAATCCGACGCCGACCCGACCGAGTTCGCCCGGAACATCGAACAGCACCGGCCACACTTCGACTTCGAAGGGCAGGCGCTGGGTTTCACCTACGCGCCAGGCCCCGGCGAGCCGGTGGTCCAGAACATAGTGACCTATCTGCCGACCGCCCAGCCCGGCCACCGGGCCCCGCACACCTGGCTCGACCGGGCCGGCGACCGGATCTCCACGACCGACCTGGCCCGCACCGGCTTCGCCCTGCTCACCGGGGCAGCGGGAGCCGTCTGGCAGCAAGTGGCGCACGATCGCCCGACCGTCCTGGGCCTGCCCCTCACAGCAGCAGTGATCACCGCGGACGGTCCCCAACTGCGCGATGTCAACGGGGCCTTCGCCGACATCTACGCGCTGCACGGGCCGGAAGCGGTCCTCGTACGGCCCGACGGCCATGTCCTCGCCCGGCTGCCCGGCGTCGCGCCACGGCAGGAACTCCGGCAGGCCGTCGACCGAATGGTCAACAGCGGGCCGGTGCCCACACGAGCGGAAGGACCCTCATGACGCCCGGACCCACCCTCTCCCCGGAGCGACTCGCCGGACTGCGCTCCGGCACACTCTCCGAAGTCCGCGCCGCCCTCGCCGGACTGCCGCGCGAGCACCTGGCGGCCTGGCTGGCCGCACCGGACGGCGAGGACCTGCTGCGCGCGGCCTTCGACCGGATGCCCGAGCGCTACACCGGAGGACCCATGGACGGCCCGCAGATCGCCCGTTGGGAGGTCGAAAGGCCGCCGGCCGACACCGTCGCATACGACCTCGTACTGACCGAGGACACCTGCGACGTGCGAGAGACGGGGATCTCGGGCGCCCCGGCGGTCACCCTCACCCTCGACGCGGTCAGCTTCGTGGAGATGGCCTCCGCCGCGGCCGAGGGCATGGACCTGCTGCTCAAGGGCCGGCTGCACATCCAGGGTGACGTGCACCTCGCGATCCGGATGGAGTCCCTCTTCGGGCTCGCCGAACCGGGTGAGCCCCTATGAGCACAGTCCCCGGGCGCCACCGGGTGGTGGTGACGGGCATCGGCATGGTCAACCCGGTCGGCATCGGCACCGAAACGGTCTGGACGCGGCTGCTCGCCGGAGCCTCGGGCGTGGGACCGATCCAGTGCTTCGACGCCGACCGGCTGCCGGTGCGTATCGCCGCCGAGGTGACGGACTTCGACCCGACCGACTGGCTGACCCGCAAGGAGGCCAGACGCCTCGACCGGTTCTGCCACTTCGCGATCGCCGCGGCCGAACTCGCCGTGGAGCGGGCGGGCCTCGACGGCATCGACCGGGACGGTGCCGCCACCGTGATCGGCAGCGCCATCGGCGGCGCCGCCACCATGATGGCGGGAGTCCTGAAGGACGCGACGGCACCCCGGATGGTCTCCCCGTTCTTCGTGCCCAGTTCCATCGTCAACATGGGCGCGGGCACGGTCGCCCAGCGCTTCGGCTTCCGCGGCCCCGGCGCCGCACCGGTCACCGCCTGCGCCTCCTCGGCCGACGCGATCGGGCAGGCCTACCGCATGGTCCGCGACGGTTATGCCGGGGCCGCACTGGCGGGCGGCTCCGAGGCGTGCATCGCCTCGCCGCTGATCGCGGGCTTCGCCAACCTGCGCGCGCTGTCGCGCCGCAACGACGAACCCCACCGAGCCTCCCGACCGTTCACCGCGGACCGGGACGGCTTCGTCATGGGGGAGGGCGCCGCCATGCTGCTCCTGGAGACCGCGGAGTCGGCCGAGGCACGGGACGCCTACGTCTACGCCGAGATCTGCGGCTACGGACAGACCAGCGACGCCTACCACGTCACCGCCCCCGATCCCACCGGGCAGAGCGCCGCCCGCGCCATGCTCGCCGCGCTGCGCGAGGCCGGCCTCAAGCCCAGCGAGATCGACCACGTCAACGCCCATGGCACCTCGACCCCCTTCTCCGACGCCGCCGAGACCAGGGCGATCAAGTCCGCCTTCGGCACGCACAGCGAGAACCTGGCCGTCAGCGCCACCAAGTCGATGACCGGCCATCTGCTGGGCGCGGCCGGCGCGACCGAGGCGGCGTTCTGCGCCCTGTCCATCGACCGCGGGGTCATCCCGCCCACCATCAACCAGGACGCGGCCGACCCCGAGTGCGACCTCGACTACGTACCGAACACAGCCCGTCCGTACGAGCTCCAGGCGGCCCTCTCCAATTCCTTCGCCTTCGGCGGGCAGAACGTAACCCTCGCCCTCCAGCGCTTCGTCAGGGAGTGACCCCACCCATGTCCATGGAGCTCACGCCGGAGGCCACCTGCAGAGCTCGGTGCACATCGAGACCGACGGCGAGGAGGCCCTCGCCGAGCCGGGCAAGGCCCCTGTCGTAACACCGAGCGTTTCGCGCCGAATCGCCACCCGCCCAGTGGATCCAGGACCGGGTCTTCGGTCTGCTGGCCCCGGTGGCCCGGGACCGCAACCACCCAGGCACCTCAGCCCCGTTGGACCGCCGGCCGAGCCCGCGGCGCCACTCGTGACCACACCTCAGGAAGGCAGCTCGATGACCCAAGTCTCCGCCGCCCCCATGGCCACCAAGACCCCCGGCCCCACCGGTCGGCTGCGCGCCCTGCTCGCGATGTCCGGCAATCCCATGGACTACTTCACCGGGCTGCGCGACCAGTACGGCCCCATCGTGCACCTCCCGCTCGGCTTTCGCGACATGTACCTGGTCAGCGACCCTGAAGCGGCCCACGAGGTCCTGGTCACGTCGCACCGCCACTTCTCGAAGGCCACCATGAGCAACGGACGCGGCAAGTGGGCCGCCCCGCTCTCGGTGGTCTTCGGCAACGGCCTGACCACCAGCGACGGCGAGTTCCACCGCAAGCAGCGCAGGCTGATACAGCCGATGTTCCACCACGAGCGCATCGCCGGCTACGGCCGTGCCTTCGCCGAGATCTCCGACGACATCCAGTCCGGCTGGAAGGACGGGGACCGGCTCGACATGGCGGTCGAGATGACCGAGCTGACCCTCGCCGTCGTGGCCCGTACGATCTTCGACGTCTCGCTCGACAGCGATGTGGCCCGCACCATCCGCACCGCCATGCCACGCCACGAGGGTCCGCTCCGCTGGGACTCCCTGCCCTTCGCCCGCTATCTGTCGATGCTGCCGCTGCCCGGCAACAAGCGCTTCTTCGAGGGCCGCGACCGGCTCGACGCCATCGTCTACCAGCTCATCGAGGAGCGCAGGAAGGGTGACGGCCAGGGCGCCGACCTGCTCTCCCTGCTGCTCGCGGCGCGCGACGCCGACACCGGGGAGCCCATGGACGACCGCCAGGTGCACGACGAGGCGATCACCCTCCTCATGGCCGGCCACGAGACCACGGCCAACGCCCTCACCTGGTCCTACCACCTCCTCGGCAACCACCCCGAGGCGCGGGACCGGATGCACGAGGAGATCGACGAGGTGCTCGGCGACCGGCTGCCCACGGTCCAGGACCTGCCCCGCCTCACCTGGACCGACGCGGTGCTCACCGAGGCGATGCGCCTCTACCCGCCGATCATGGGCATGGCCCGCCGTCCGCTGGAGGACTTCGAGCTCTGCGGCCACCGCATCCCCAAGGACAGCTTCGTCGCGATCCTCCCGTGGATCAACCACCGCGATCCCGAGTGGTGGCCGCAGCCGGAGCGCTTCGCCCCGCAGCGCTGGCTCAAGAACCCGCGGCCCGCCGACGCGGCGGACGAACTCACCGGTCACGCGGTACGCCCCGGACGCCCGCGCCTCGCCTATCTTCCCTTCGGCGCCGGTCCGCGGCAGTGCATAGGCAACAACTTCACGCAGATGGAAGGCGTCATGGCGCTGGCCACCGTGGGACGGCACTGGGAGTTCGAGCCCGTGCCCGGGTTCGCGGTCGACCCGCTGGCGCGGATCACCATCCGGCCGCGGCTCGGTCTGCCCATGTCCGCCAGGCGCCGCTGAGCGCGTCGCCTCCATCGGTCCTGGCACCGGACACGCTGACCACTCGCCGCGCCCGGCTCGGTTCGAGCCGGGGCACCGGCTGTCCGCTCGAGCTCCGACGACTTTGTGCAGGTGGAGCAAGCTGGTTGCCTCAGGGGAGCCTACGGACGCCGTGAAGACAGCGTGATCCCTTTTCGGACAGCCGAGAGCGGTTCCCGCGCGGCCGCGGGCACCGGGCGATACCAAGGGGGAGGGGCGTATGACCACATGCAGAGTCCCTGCTGGCCCTGCGCGGTCAGGGACTGCCTGAGGCACCCGTGATGGAGGAGATGATCCGGTCCTGGGGTGTGGTCGGCACATGGAAGAAGCCGTTGTTGCAGCCGAGTCGCAGCACCGAGGCCCGGTCGGCCACGGCCTTGACGTCTCCCATGTTGTGGCTGATGAGGATCACCCCGATCCCCTGTTCGCGGAGCTCGTCGATCAGGTCGAGGACATGTCCCGCCTGCTGGATACCGAGTGCCGCGGTGGGTTCGTCGAGCAGGACGGCCTTCGGCCGGCCCAGGAGCGCGCGGGAGATCGCGACCGTCTGCCGCTGGCCCGCCGACAGCATGGCGACGGGGGCGCGCACGTCGGGCACGCGAATGCCCAGTGCGTCCAGCTGCCTACGTGCCTCCCCCCGCATGCTGCCCTTGTCGATCTGCCGGAGGAGGCGGCCAAGGACACCAGGACGCCTCCGCTCCTGGCCGAGGAAAAGGTTCTCGGCCACATCGAGGCCATCGCACAGGGCCAGATTCTGGTACACGGTCGCGATACCGAGGTGCCGGGCGGCGTGAGGGGTCCTGATCTGCACCACCCGGCCCTCCCACTCGATCACGCCCGTGTCGGCGGGTGTGACGCCCGCGATGACCCTGATGAGAGTGGACTTGCCGGCGCCGTTGTCGCCCAGAAGGGCGACCACCTCACCTGGATGCACTTCAAGCTCCACGTCCTTGAGGGCCTGCACGGCACCGAACCGCTTGGAGATGCCCCGCAGCGCCAGCAACGGCGAACCGGTCACGCGTACCTCCCCCTTCTCCGTGCGGCGACGTCGAGAGCAGGTCCTCGGGTGGAAACCGCTCGTACTCAACGGTAGGTCAAAACACCCTTACCCGGCCTTTAGGAATAATCTCGACACGTGGTGGAGCGGCAAGACCCGCGAGACGTCGGACCGGCCGGAGGAGCGCGTGACCATGACACACGACCGTTCGAGCCGCAAGCGCGCACGACAGTGGCGTTACCGACGGGGAGCGGCGCTCCTGATGGCGGGAGGCCTGCTGCTCGGCGCCGCCGGATGCGGCGGGGGGCAGAGCCACAGCGTTGGCACGGCGTCGCGGAAGGTCACGATCGGTCTGGTGACCAAGACGGAGACGAATCCGTACTTCGTGACCCTGCGCAAGGCCGCCGCGGCGGCGGCGAAACAGAACCACGCCAAGCTCATCGCTCTGGCCGGCCGGTTCGACGGCGACAACGAGGGCCAGGTCGCCGCGATGGAGAGTCTCATCTCCCGCGGTGTGCAGGGCATCCTCATCACCCCGTCGAACGGTACCGGGCTCCTGAGCACCATCGCGGAGGCCCGCCGACGGGGCATCGTGGTGATCGCGCTGGACTCCACGACCGAACCGCCGAGCGCGACCGACGCCACCTACGCGACGGACAACGTCAAGGCGGGACGCCTCCAGGGTGCATATCTCAGGGCCGCTCTCGCCGGCCACCCACCCAAGGTGATCATGCTCGACGGTACGGACGACTCCACCGTCAGCCAGCAGCGCCACGAGGGATTCCTCAAGGGCTTCGGCATCACCAACGGCTCCCCGGCGATCCGTGGACAGGCGAACACCAACGGAGAACGCAATCCGGCACAGACCGCGACGGAGAACCTCCTGGAGCGCACGAGCGACATCAATACGGTCTACACGATCAACGAGCCGGTGGCCGGCGGCGCCTCCGCCGCCATCACGGCCCGCGGCCTCACCCAGAAGGTGACCATCGGTTCCATCGACGGCGGGTGCGACGGCGTGCGCGACGTCCGGTCCGGCAAGTACGCGGCCACGGTCATGCAGTTCCCGGTCACGATGGCCACCCGAGGCGTCGACTCGGTCGTCGAGTACGCCAGGAGCGGGAAGAAGCCGCACCGATTCACCGACACGGGCACCGTGCTCATCACCGACAAGCCGGTGGGCGGACTGGCGTCCCAGAACACGGACTGGGGACTGAAGCATTGCTGGGGATGACACCGAGGCCGAGCGGTCCAAGAGATCAGGACGGCCGATGAGAACCCGCGTCACCAACCGCGCCGCCGGCAGTGAACCGCACGCCCGGCTCCGGGAGACACTCCGGTACGCCCTGCGCACGCCGGCCGTCGGCCCTCTCGCCGCTCTGCTCATCGCCGTGGCGGTCTTCTCGATCACCACGGAGACGTTCCTGACGGCGCAGAACCTCTCACTGGTGCTCCAGCAGTCCATCGTGATCGGCACGCTGGCGCTGGGCCAGTCCCTGATCGTCCTCACCGCCGGCATCGACCTGTCGAACGGCGCCATCGCGGTCCTCGGCACGATCATCATGGCCAAACTTGCCTTCGAGGGCGCCAATTCCTGGGAGGCCCTGCTTCTCGGCCTGGCCGTGGCGACATTCCTGGGACTGGTGAACGGCCTGCTCGTCGCGCGGCTGGGCTTGCCACCCTTCATCGTGACACTGGGGGCCCTGACCGTCGTTTTCGCGGTGAGCAGGCTCTACTCCCATTCGCGCAGCTATCAGGTGACCTCCGGTCTCCTCCTTTTCTGGGGGGACGGCATCCAGCTCGGGGCGGTGCTCCTCACCTGGGGGACGTTCCTGCTCATCGGCCTCTACGCCTTATTCCGGTACGTACTCGCCGACACCGCCTGGGGCAGGCACATCTACGCCGTCGGCAACGCACCCGAGTCCGCACGCCTGACCGGCATCAGCGTGTGGCGCACCGTCCTCTCGGTCTACGTCACCGCGGGGTTCCTCTACGGCATCGCCGCCTGGCAGGCCCTCGGCCGCATCGCCAATGCCGACCCGAACGCCTACCAGACGGCCAACCTGGAGAGCATCACCGCCGTCGTGCTCGGCGGCACCAGCCTGTTCGGCGGCCGGGGCAGCATCATCGGCACACTCATCGGAGCCCTCATTGTCAACGTGCTCCGCTCCGGCCTCACCCAGGCGGGCATCGACAGTCTCTACCAGGATGTAGCGACCGGAACCCTCGTCATCGTCGCGGTCGGTGTCGACCAGGTGCTCCGCAGGAGCGGCTCACGCTGACATTCGCCCGAGCCGGGGCGCTGAGGCCCAGATATCCGTCGCACGGGGACGGTCTCGGCATTGACAGTGCAGGCTGCCGCTCTCATATTGGGAGCGCTCCCACACGCTTCCCTCCGAGGGACCTGCCATGGACATGAGTGCCTTACGTGTGTATCGGCGCCGCCTGCCGCTCTGGGCGTGGGTGATGACTGTGGTGGCCGTGGCCGCCGTTCCCGCCATCGCGGCGCCGCGTGCGCAGGGCGCGGCTGCGGGCTGCACGGTCACCTACACCACCAACGAGTGGACCGGCGGCTTCACCGCCCGGATCCGTGTCACCAATCTCGGCGCCGCCCTGAACGGCTGGCGGCTGGAGTGGGCGTACGGCGGCGACCAGCAGGTCACGTCCGCCTGGAACGCGCAGGTCACTCAGTCCGGCAGCACGATGACCGCGGCCAACGTCGCGCACAACGCTGTGCTCGCCGCCGGCGCGTCCGCGGACTTCGGGCTCCAGGGCACCTGGCGCAGCGCCGATCCGGCTCCCACCGACTTCGCCCTGAACGGTACGCCGTGCGGCGCAGCCGCGCCCACGCCGCCGGCGCCCCCTGCAGGCACGCCGTCCGGATGTGCCGGGGCGACGATCTGCTCGGACTTCGAGGACCAGACCGGCACCGTGCCTTCGGGCGCCTGGCAGACCACGGCGCCCGACTGCCAGGGCGTGGGGAAGGTCAGCGTCGACACGTCCGTCACCCACAGCGGCACCAGATCACTGCGCGTCGACGGCGGCGCCGGCTACTGCAACCACGTCTTCGCCGCCTCTACCCGCGATCTGTCCTCCGTCGGGCCTGTGGTGTACGTCCGCATGTGGGTCCGGCATACAAACGCCCTGCCCGCCGGCCATGTCACCTTCGTGTCCATGCCGGACGCCTCGCAGGGCGGCAAGGCGCTGCGTGCAGGCGGGCAGAACGGCGCGCTGCAGTGGAACCGCGAGAGCGACGACGCGACGCTGCCGGAACAGAGCCCGGCGGGGGTCGCCCTCAGCGCACCGCTGCCGACGGGCCGGTGGCTGTGCCTGCGGTTCCAGATCGACACCACGGCCCCGTCCATGCGCACGTGGGTCGACGACGGGGAGATCGCCGGACTGCAGGTGGACGGGGTGCCGACCCACGACGTCGACGGTCAGTGGCTCGGCCGCGCGACCCCTCCCCGCCCCACCGGCCTGCGCCTGGGGTGGGAGAGTTACGGCACGGGAGACGACACTCTCTGGTTCGACGACGTGGCCCTCGGCTCCTCGCCGATCGGCTGCTGACACCGGGGCAGGCCCCCTCGCCCCTCACCGACCCACCTTGGACCGGAACGTCGGGTGCCGGGGGTCCCTCACCCGAGGTGCATGTGCAGGAGGGCACGGCGGGCCAGGTCACCTCCCGGCGAGGTCAGATGGGCGTAGACGACGCCGAACGCGACTGCCCGCAGCCCGAGTTCACCGCACCGCACGTCCTGTATGTGAACTGCGCGCTCAGAAAGCCCTGTTGGTTTCGTTGACACTCGTGAGTGCACGCGTTTCACTCGTCTGTCGTACATGGCAACGTTGTCAGATCGACCCCCGGCCTGACAACGTTGCCATCCGGCGGCGTCGGCCTGATCGGCACGTCGCCGGCTCATGTGCGAAGTGGGAACCGCTGCGGAGGCAACCGATGGTCAGATCCCAACGTTCAGCTGTGCCACGACACCGCGAGAGATTCCGTCAACGCCTGGCCGTGGTGTCCGTCATGGGCATCGCCGTACTCCCGCTCCCGGCGATCGGGGCCGCCCATGCCACGAGCACCAGGACGCCGGCCCTGGTGAAGGACGCCGCGGCCCTGGTCAACCCCCTCATCGGCACCTCCGGTGCGGTGGACACCTTCCCCGGCCCCGACATGCCGGCCGGCATGGTGCAGTGGGGCCCCGACACCACGCCCCACCGCCCCGACGGCGGCGGCTACGAGTACGACGACAAGAAGCTCTCCGGCTTCAGCCTCACCCATGTCTCTGGCCCCGGCTGCGGCGTCGCGGGCGACCTGCCCGTCCTGCCGGTGACCGGCGCGCTGTCCGGCAACCTCGGCAACGCGTCCGTCGGTTTCACCCACGGCGACGAGCAGACCGGCATCGGGTACTACGGGGTGACCGACTCCAACGGAGTCAAGACCCAGCTGACCGACACCACTCGCGCCGGACTGGGCAGCTTCACCTTCCCCGCGGGGCAGCAGGCCAACCTGCTGTTCAAGCTCAGCGGCGGCGCCACACAGATCGACGGTACCCGCGTCCGAGTTGTGAACAGCAAGGAGATCAGCGGCTCGGTCGACAGTGGTCACTTCTGCGGCGCGGACAACCGGTACACCCTGCACTTCGACATCAAGTTCGACCAGCCGTTCACCGCGAGCGGCACCTGGGTGGGCGGCACCATCAACCCCGGTGCGACGTCACTGAAGGCGGGGAAGGTCCGCCAGACCTTACCGGCACACACGTCCAAGGCGCTCAAGGAGAAGCACTTCACGGTGCCCGCGAAGCCGTCCCCGACCGTGCACAGGAGCGGCGGTACCCGCTCCGGAGCGGCCGCCCAGCCGCCGACGACGGGCGCGAACGGCATGTATCTGACCTTCGACACCTCCGCCAACCCGACGGTGCGAGCGAAGGTCGGTATCTCGTACACGAGCGATGCCAATGCGGAGGACAACCTCGGCAGCGAGATCAAGAACTGGAACTTCGACGCCGTGGAGAAGGCGAACCACGACGCGTGGAACGCCGTTCTGAACAAGATCCAGATCGGTGGCGGGACCGCGGACCAGCAGGTGCAGTTCTACACCGCGCTCTACCATGCCCTGCTGCATCCGAACGTCCTCTCCGACGCCAACGGGCAGTACATGGGCATGGACAACCAGATCCACAAACTGGCCAAGGGCCAACAGGCCCAGTACGCCAACTACTCCGGCTGGGACACCTACCGTTCCCAGACGCAGCTGATGGCGATGGTCGAGCCCAAGGTCACCAGTGATGTCGTCACCTCGATGCTCAACGGCTACGACCAGACGGGCCTGCTGCCCAAGTGGGCCTCGAACAACGGCGAGAGCTACGTGATGGTCGGCGACCCGGCCGCCGGCATCATCGCCGACGCGTACGCCTTCGGAGCCCGGGGCTTCGACACGGCCAATGCGCTCGCCGCCCTGCAGCACGAGGCGACCGTCCCGAACAATGACCGCCCCGGCGAGTCGGTACGGGACGCGAAGGGCTACCTCCCCCTCGACGAGAACGACTACGGCTGCTGCAACTTCTACGGCCCGGTCTCCACGCAACTGGAATACGACTCCGCGGACTACGCCGTCGCCGCCTTCGCGAAGGCACTGGGCAAGGCGGACGTCTACACCAAATTCGCCACCCGCGCGCAGGATTGGATGAACGTCTTCAACCCGCAGACCGGCTACATGCAGGGAAAGAACAAGGACGGCCAGTTCGCGGGCGGCTTCACCCCGGGCACTTCCAACGGCTTCGTGGAGGGCACCTCGGCCCAGTACACGCCGATGGTCCCGTTCAACCTGAAACAGCTCATCCAGGCGCGCGGTGGTGCCCAGACGTACTCGTCCTACCTGGACAGCCTGCTGGACGACATCGCCCACCCCGGTGGCACCGACGCCGACCTGAGCAACGAGCCCAGCGTCGAGATCCCCTGGGAGTACGCCTACACGGGCGAGCCCTGGAAGACCCAGGCTGCCGTCCGCGAAGCACAGCAGAAGCTGTACTTCAACGCCCCGGTCGGCTCCTTCGGTAACGACGACCTCGGCGCGACGAGTTCCTGGTACGTCTGGTCGTCGCTCGGCATGTATCCGGAGACTCCGGGTGCGGACACCCTGGTGCTCGGCAGCCCGGTGTTCCCGGCGGCCAAGGTGACCTTCGCAAACGGCAAGTCGGTGCAGATCAATGCACCGATGGCTGCTCCCGACGCGCCCTACGTGCAGTCGCTGGACGTCAAGGGCAAGGCGTGGCAGACCTCCTGGCTGACGTACCAGCAGTTCGCGAGCGCGGGCACGCTCGACTTCACCCTCGGCACCCAGCCCGACAAGTCCTGGGCGTCCGGCCCGTCCGCGGCGCCGCCCTCGGACACCACGGGCGGCGACCGGGTGCTGGCCGCGACCGGACCCACCAGCGACGGCCTCGTCCTCCAGCCCGGCGGGTCCGGTGACGGCACGCTCAAGCTGACCAACCTCGGCGGCAAGGCCGTCACGGCCGACTGGAAGGCGACGGCACCATCCGGAGTCACACTGGACGCGACGTCCGGCTCGGTGACGGTGCCCGCTGGGAGCAGCGCCGATGCGAAGGTCCACATGACGGCGGGCCCGGACGAAGGAACGTTCCCCGTCACCTTCGCCCTGACCGACCACACGACCGGTGCAACACTCACCGGCGCGACCCTCCGCGTAGCCGTGGCCAAGGCCGGTGCCCTGTGGCCGTACGACACCAACGAGGGCGTCTATCCCGACGGCACCAGCTTCTCGGCCGGCTTTGACGGCGACGGCTGGGCGTACTCGCAGAACGCACTGTCGGCGGCGGGCGTCACGAGCGGCTCCACCGTCACGGCCGACGGAATCTCCTACACCTGGCCGACAGTGACGTCCGGTCAGCCGGACAACGTGGAGATGGCCGGCCAGACCATCCCGATGCCCGCCGACACATCGGGTGCGTCGCTCGGCCTGCTGGGTGCGGCGGTCAACGCACCGACGGACGGCAGCGGGGTCTCCGGCACACTGACCGTCACCTACACTGACGGCACCACCTCGCAGGCCACGGTCGGCTTCTCGGACTGGACTCTCAACGGCGGGGGCAGCAAGCCCCGTCCTGACGACACGACGACCGTCACGACGTCCTACCGCAACACCGCGAGCGGCGGCCGCAACACCGTCAAGACCTACGTCTTCGCCACCAAGATCCCGCTCGACCCGGCCAAGCAGGTGGCCTCGATCACCCTCCCGGTGACCGGCTCCACAGGCACCGCCCACCTGTTCTCCTACGGCTTCGGCCACTGAAGCAGGGCGGGAGCGGGCCGGAAAGCATCGGGGTGGTGTGGGTCTGCGGCTCACCAGCGTGGCGGCCCAACTGCTCGCATAAGACCGGAACCAGCGAGGAAACGAGCCACCGGCCATCGGTCGCAAGGATGCCCCTCTGAGGTGGACGAGCCGGGCTGAGCCCACGTGGGCCGCTCCAGCCCGACAGGAGAGTGATCAGGACGGCTGAAGCGGCATCAGCGCTGGTCGGCGGACAGCACGTATGACAGGACCTTCTGGGGCCGACCCAGAAGGGGACACCTTCACCTCTCGGTGCGACGGTGCTTACGGTTTGTGGGTTACCCAGAGCATTTCTGCCGGCCAGCGATATGCCCAGTCAGACGGGTCGGTTCGGTTGTAGCCGTTGACTGTTCCGGGTTCGGGCCGCGGCTCGATGAGGTCGTCGATGACGAGACCTGCGCCCCGCAGGACCTTGACCCAGTCGCCGTAGGTGAGCTGATAACTGACCGCGCCCTGGCCTTCGACAACGGTGTCCAGCCCGAAGTAGTCCTGTTGCAACGTCGTGGTTACGCGGCTGGCGGCTTCGTCGTAGCAGGCTTCGAACCATGGGCTGGCGACGTTGAACACCAGGCGCCCACCGCGGCGCAGGATGCGTGCGGCCTGCGGGACGGCCAGGTGCGGGGGCGCCCAGCTGAGCCCGCCGTAGTCACAGAACACCAGGTCGAAGCTGTCGGAGGCGAACGGGAGGTGTTCGGCGGCGCCCTGCACCAGCGGGTAGCGGGCCGCTCCCATCGCTCTGGCTGCCGCGGCGAGCTGGGCTTCGGACAGGTCGAGCCCGACCACGGTGGCGCCCTCAGCGGCGAGCGCCCTGGACCACTGGCCGGCGCCGCAGCCGAGTTCGAGGACGCGCTTGCCGGTGACGTCGCCCAGGGCGTGCAGGTGCGCATCGGGGATGGCGTACGTGCCCCACAGCCGCGGCGTTGCACCGATCTGCGGGTCGTGCTCGCGCTGGTAGGCGCTGCTGATCCGGTTCCAGAACCGCCGGTTGGCGGAAATGCTGTCCACGCGCCGACTCAAGCACTGCCTGTCGGAAGCGGTCAACACCATTGTGCTGGGACCGGGCTGGTTCACCGGTTCACGGGTGTCCCGTCCGGCTGCCGAAGCGATCGGGTGGGAACGATCGAGCTGATCCAGCGTCAGGAGACAAGTCCGCAGGATCGCCGACTACCAGGGGCGGAAGCTGCAGCAGATCATCCGGCGGGGCAACACGAACAGCACCGTCCGCGATGTAGTCCACCATCGGTCGTTAGGCCCTGCGGATGCTGCCCAAGCGGTATGGCATCACCTTCCAGTGCACCAAGACCTGGAAGGAGTCGACCGACCCCGACTTCGACGCCGAGCTCGACCGAATAGAGCAGGCCATCGAACACGTCTCCGACTGGGTCTTCACCTTCGACGAGTTCGGCCCGCTGCGACCACCGGCCGCCGAACTGCCGGGGCACCGTCGTCTCACCAAGTGGCGCTCGGACAGTGTTCCGGAAACCTGCCCGAAGCGCAGCCACCTCAGAAGCCGAGCCCGCGCGCCATCTGTCACCAGGAACGCATCTTGGCACTCTCGTCCCGGTCATGAGCAGCTGCACGCGGGCGACGGAGTCCCGTCACGGACGTCGATCGCCCCGGCCGTCCCGGCGACACAGCACTGCCGTCACTGAGAGTGAACGAAGCCGCCCGGCGGTGAGTTTCCGGCGGTTGTGCGGTCTACCCGTCGACGAAAGGAGCGCACCATGCGCGAGATCATCGTTTGCACGTTCCTGACGCTGGACGGCGTCATGCAGGCCCCGGGCGGCCCGGACGAGGACGCCCAGAGCGGCTTCGAACACGGAGGCTGGCAGAAAGCAGTGTCCGACGACGAGGTTGGCACGGCCATCACCGGTTGGTACGAGCACTCCGACGCGATGCTGCTCGGCCGCAAGACCTACGAGATCTTCGCGTCGTACTGGCCGACCGCCGATCCCGACAACCCGTTCACCAATCGGATGAACACCATGCACAAGTACGTGGCCTCTCGGACTCTGACGTCCGTCGAGTGGCAGAACTCGATGCTGCTGGAGGGCGACATCGTCGATGCCGTACACAAGCTGAAGGTGTCCGACGGCGGCAACATCAACGTCGTCGGCAGCGGCGACCTCGCCCAGACCCTCATCCACCACGGCCTGGTCGACGAGTACCGGCTCACCATCCATCCGGTGATCATCGGCGCCGGCAAGCGGCTGTTCGCCGACGGAGCGATCCCCACTGCTCTGGAGCCGGTCAGCGTCTCGTCGACGAAGGGGGGCACCATCGTCGGCGTCTATCGGCCGAATGGTAAGCCGAGATACGACAGCTACTAGAGCTTCTGTACATCTCCATCACGGGCGTCTTTGGCCTGTGCGGGCGGAGCGCCGGGGCTGGGCTGGTGTGCAAGGCGGCGGCCCGTGCATGGGCATCGGGGGGCGTTGGTGGCCGGAGGCCGGGTGCGGGCCGTGTCCTTGGCGGGTCCGGTCCGCACGGGGTCCGGCCGGGGCTGGCCGGGCGGGCGCGGATTCTCCGCAGGGCCGTACGGCTGCGCGGCGCCCTCTGGGGTGCGCCGACGGCAGCCGGTGTGAGGTGTCATCCGGTGACGGGCTCCGCCGTTCGCGCTGCCGGGCCGCCTTGGCGTCTCCCAGCGAGCAACTTCCGAACTCGCCTGGAAACGCCACCCGCGAAAAGTGACACAGCAACGACGCCCTTGGCCGGCTCTTCCCCGCCTCAAGGATCCTTCTCGAACGCGCCCGGAGCGGAGAAGCCGGCACTGGCTTGCGAAAAACACGAGCAGGCGACCACCCAACGCTCCTGCCCCTCACCACCGCCCGGGCTGAAAGGCCCGCGATGCCCCCCCGCCGCGACCCTGCCCCGCTCGCCCGAGCCGGACCCCGTCACAGCCTCCACGAACGAGCCTGCGCCCTCACTGCTCTGACCGCACTCGAGGATCAGGGGGCCGCTCGCATCCGCCGCAGTCGCCCGCGTCGCTCGCCTCTCCACCTGGCTCACCCGTGCCCCCGGGCGTACGCGAGCACTTCCAGGCAGCCGTGCGTCACCAACTCGGCCGCCGGATCGATGCCGTCCACGCCCCTGACGCACCGACCGGCCAGACGAACTGACCGCCCACAACCAGGAATTCACCCGTCGGCACTCGTCGGCATCCGCCGACTACGACAAGAGCGGACTGTCGGTGACGTCCGGGTCTTCCTGGCGAAGCCGGACCTGCTCGGCCGCCGCCTCCAGGGCGGCGCGCCAGTGCGGGCTGTCGACGTAGTGGTTGTCGTACAGCTCGGAGGAGTCCTTGATCTCCTGTGGACTGGCCTCGCCGCGCATGACGCGGCCGAGCAGGCGCAGATAGTCGAAGCGCGGCATGCCGGGGGTGAAGGTGAACAGCACGTCGGCCGTGCAGCCGGGGCCCGCGGCGAAGGCGTGCGGAGTGTGCGGCGGGACGAGCAGGAAGTCTCCCTCGTCCAGCGTCTTCACCTCGTCGTCCACCAAGACCAGGAGCGTGCCGCCGATCACGAAGAAGAGCTCTGAGGCCCGCGTGTGGAAGTGCGCCGGAGCCCCGACCGCGCCCTTCGCGAACGCCGAACGGTAGCTGGTGATCGGGCTGCCGCCGGTGCCGCAGTCGGCCAGCAGCGTCATTGTGCTGCTCGGGTCACTGGTCGTCTCCGCCTCGACGGCACGGGTCAGGACGGGCTTCAGCACGCTGGTGCTCATGATGGTATCTCCCCTGGTCAGTGACCGGTCCGGCGTTCCCTCCCGGCCTTGTGTCCACAACTCTATGGCAGGAAAAGACACAGGAAATGGTTCATTCCTGATGCATAATCACGGGTCAATCTGCCGACGCACGCCGCAGGGGGCCTGGCCGCCGGGACCGCCCCTCCTCACTCGGCTGCGACCTGCTCCCGGGACGCCGCCAGCGGGCGAACCTTGGTCGGCATGAGGCGCAGAAGCTGCCCGGAGTCGCGGAAGGAGGCGAAGCGGCCCGCCTCCCCGGCCAGCGTGAACTCCCGTGCTTCGCCTGCATCTCGCCGAAGAACCGCTTGGCCCGCCCGGCGGGAGCGAGGACGTCCCGGTCGGCCCCGAAGATGAAGAACGGCATGTCGAAGCCCGTGCCGCCGGCCCAGTCATCGAAGCCGGCAGCGGCGGGGAGAACCAGAGCAAAAATGACCACGGACTTCATGGTGCAGAAGGTCAGCAGGTCCGCTGGTGGCCGCCATCCTGGCGCAAGCGCCGAACCGCTCGGCGGCCCGGGGCCGCGTATCGGCGCCCTGCCGCCCGCCACCTGGTGCAGGCGCTGCGGCCAGAGCACCTGGCGCTCCCAGCGCAGGATCTCATCCCACTACCGGGCCACGACCGCGTGTGCCAGGGCGGACACCTGGCCGGGCTCCGCCGCGGCCCGCACCGCACGACGTGCCACCCCCGCCCACTGCCGCTGCGCCGCAGCCGCCTCCGGGACACCGCGCAGGTCGAGGTGTTGCAGCGGCTGGTCGGCGTCCGCGTCCAGCAGCCACCGCCCGTGCCGGACACACACCCGCAGCCGGCGCGGCACATACCGCACCGCCCGCTGTGCCTGCCCGGTGCGCCGCGCGGTGCGCCGGGCAGGCGAACGCCGCTTCTCCCGCCACGGCGCTCGCCGCCCGCCACCGCGCCTGCGCCAGGTCTGCCTTCCGGCCGGTGCTGATGTTGGGATCATCCTCGGTGGATGCGGGCAGAGCGCGCGCCAGGACCTGGGGCCCGACCCCGCACAGCTCGGCGAGCACAGCCCGCCCGGCTTCGTTGAGGACGATTTCCGCGTCGGCCCGTACGCCGCCGCCGTCGTTCCGGGCCGGGGGAGTTGCGGCAGGTTCACTGCCGCAGCACAGCGGCGGCTGTCAGCCCGTAGCGGTCCGCGATCCGGTTGATCAGCCACGAGGTCAGCTCCCCGGTCAGTGACACGGTCGCTGACGCCCCTGCTGCCACAGGTCCCCCTCCCATGCCCTTCTTTCCGTCCTGTCTGGGACTCTGACCGGCTACAGCTCGAACTCCAGGTCGATCAGGTCGGTGAGCTCTACTTCGAGGCCGTGGGCGCGGCGGCCGCTGTCGCGGAAGTAGACCTCGCCCAGAGCCTGTGCGGCGATCTGGCGGAGGCGGTCTTCGGTGAGACCCGCCTCCTGGGCCTCGAAGAGGCGGGCAGCGTGCCGTGGGGGCAGCGCGAGGGTGAGGTGACGCACGCGGGCATCGTCAGTGCTGCCGGGGGCGGCGGTGTAGCCGAAACGGGCCTGGACATCGATCATGATGCCGCCGGTGGTGGCCGCGGCCTGCTTTGCCTTGGCCCGGATCTGCGGCTGCCAGCGGGCGCGGACCTCGCGTTCGATCCGGTCGGCGAGCTCCGGGCGGGGGGTTTTGATCTGGTTCTTCACGTACCGCTCGACGGTGCGCTGGCTGATGCCGAGCAGCTCGGCGACGCGCCGGGTGCTGCGCTGGTGCTGCCGGACCAGGTACCGCATCTGTGCCCCTGCGGACTTGGGCAGGGGACGGGTGAAGGCCCCCTGCACCGCCTTGTCGAGTCCTTCCCCGACCGTGACCATGCCGCGATTCCCCTACTCTCCGGTGTCCTTGGCGGTGACCTCACCGGTCTTGATGTACCGGGCGAGGTTGGCGACATGGCCGTCGCCGGCGAGCTGCTCGAGCACGTTGGCGCCCCACAGCACGCTCTGCGTGCCCTCGTGCTTGACCATGCCGGGCGACACCCCCAGCCGGAAGCTGCCGGGCACGGTCTTGCCGTCGGCGTCGTAGGGCAGGACGTCCAGGGGGCTGGGCCCGTCGGCCGCGTACACCGCGCAGTCGGACAGGACCGCGATGGGGTAACGGCCGGTGGCCGCCGCCAGGTTGAGCATCTTGCGGTGCATGTTGACGCGGGCCCGGGAGATGACGGTGGCGCGGATGTCCGGTCGCCAGGTCGGCCGGGCCAGGGCGGGCCAGGCCTGCCCCGGCTTCCAGCCGCCCCCGCGGGCTTTCTCCTGCAACTTGCCGATGCCGCCCTTGACGGTCATCTTGACCGCGTCCACGACGATCGCCAGTTCCGCATCACGGCTCTTGTAGCCGTCCATGGCCTTCAGGAACTCGGCCGGGGAGACCTTCTCCGCGACGCCGAGGTCCGCCATGGTGGCAACGTAGGCGTCGCGCAGCCGCTTGTACCAGCCGTCCAGGAACCGGCCGCTCTCGCGGCGCACCCACGCCTCGGCGGGCGCGACGTCGTAGCCGAGCTCCACGGCGTAGGCGACGGTGGGGGTGGCGTACCAGGCCGGACCGGTGGGGCGTTCGCCGGTGGGCGTGAACGGGCTGGGCAGCAGGCCGCCTGCGAGGTCGCGCCACTGTTTGCCGACCTTCACCCGGGACAGGTCGACATGGGAGAGGTCGACCAGCCAGGATCCGGGCACCGCTGGGTCGAAGACCGGGTTGGTGACGTGCGCGGGCGGCGATGCCAGGCCGACGACCGCGCCGTTGGCGGCCGCCCCGAACGCCAGGTTCACGTCGATGCCGACCAGGTACCGCTGCATGCACTCGGCATCGGTCAGGTCCCGTGCCCAGTCGTAGGCCTCCTCGAACAGCCGCTCGCCGGGGCCGCGTACGTGGAAGCGGGGCAGGTGGGCCAGGACCGGGTGTCCGTCGGTCGCCTCGCACGGCGCCGGGTCCACCGGCTCGGTGCCCAGTGACCCGGGCCGGTGCTCGCTGTGTCGCTTGCCGTCGGCGTCCGGCTCGCCGGCGCGGGTCGGCGGGTTGAGCGCGGTCATCAGCTGCAGCCCGGTCACGGCGGTGGAGCCGACCGGCGTCATGACCCGGGCCGCGTACACGCCCAGTACCCGGGCCAGCTCCGTCGGCGGAAGCTGCGCGGCATGACCCCACGCCCGGCCGTCCAGGGCACGCCAGGACGGGATGCACAGCTGCACGCACTGCCTGCGGCCTCCCTGGGCGGGGCGGTAGATCCGCGCCCACGGCCCCAGCCCCCGCCTGGTGAGCTGCCAGTCGGCACGCTCAAGCTGCTTGATGACCTTGTGCCCCTCCGCCAGCCGCCCGGCAAGCCGCTCGGACTCCGACAGGACGGCGGGCAGGCCGTACCGCTCGCACGCGGCCTCGGTGAGCACCAGCAGTGGGTCGGCGTCCTTGCCCGAACCGTGCAGCTTCTCCGCCCCGAGCCGCGCCTCGGCCAGTGTCCACTCGACCAGCGCGGGCAGGGACTTGGCGGGCACGTCCAGGAGCAGACCTCCGACGCCGTAGCCGGTCACCTGCTTGTCGGCGTCGGCGTCGAGGACGAGCAGCGGGCCGTGCAGGTAGGCGCCGCCGGGCGCCGGGATGTGGGCCGGGGCGGCCTGGGTCGCGGCAGGACGCCGCGAGCCCTGCGGCGTCCTGCCGGTACGCGGCTGCGACACGGCGGCCGCTGCGCCGCCGGCCGCAGGGGCCGCCGACGGCGCACCGGCCTCGGATGTGGCAGCAGCTTCCGGTGCCCCACCCGCGGGCCGCGGCTGCGCTGTGGGCGCCGCGGTGGGGACGGTCTGCGGCGCCGCGATGTCCGTGTCCTCCTGCGGGGGGCCGGTGCTCTCGGGGGCGGGGTAGAGCCTGGCGAGCTGCTTGAGCAGGCGCGCATACGCTTCCCGCTCCGGCGGCCGAGGCTCTGTCCGGCCCGACTCCCAGGCGCCGACGGTCGCCCGCCGCACCTCCAGGGCGGAGGCCACCTCGTCCAGGGTCAGCGCGTGCGCCTGGCGCAGCCGCCTGCGCTCGGCCGGCGGCGGCAGGGGGGAGCGGGACGCGACCAGCGCGTCGACCGCGTCGAACAACTCAGACATGGGACACCTCCGCCCCTCACCCTACCTCGAAACGCTCTTACCGCGTACTAACGACGTGCGAATCACATACATTCAGCGTACTAACCGTGTCTTTGGGGGTAATGAAGTCCCGTCACTGAACCGGAATCGTGTACCAGCGGCGGGGAGCCCACCGTGCTCGTGCCGTTGCTGCGGTTTCCGGGGCGAGGGGGGGCGAAGGCGGCAGAGGGCGACGGCTGGGCCGACATGGGCGGGGACTGTCATGTCCAGGAGGCCGCAGAACGCACGAGCGCTCGCCGCTGCCGGGGCCGATCCCTGGCGGCTCTCGCTCGGCGGCTGGTCCCCGAGCTGTTCCCGGTGCCGGAAGGGGTGTCGCTGACCGAGACCGAGTGTGCGGCAGCGCAGGAGGCCCGTCGCCTCACCACACGGGCCTGGCCTGCGTGGCGGACCTCCTCGACGTGCTGAACGAGCTGCCGGAGGATCCCTACGCGTACGACATGACGAAAGCCTGCACACCGTCGGCGTGACGTCCGTGCCCGGCGGCTGCGTGGTCACCCAGCCCTGGGGCTACGCGCCGAGCATGCCCGGCGTGCTGGCCCGGCTGTCTGCCGGCACCCTTTGCTACGGCCTCTACGGCAATCCCAACTGCGGCAACCAGGGCAGCATCGCCCGCCATGGAACGATCGAGGGCTCAGACCTGCACCCCGGCGGAGAACCGGACGAGGACGACATCCCCGCGCAGGTGCTGGCCTCCTACCTCTACCGGAACAACGCCGTCGCCTACGCCTGCGCCTTCGCAGGACTGCGTCCGACCGACCGCCGCGCCGTGGCCGGACCGCCCGATGCGTGGGTCGAACTGCCCCGCCGCGACTACTGGAGTCACTGACTCGAGAAGAGCTGTCATGCCCGTGGTGGAACAGCGCCCCGGCCATCCCGGACCTGCGCGGCTCTATCCCGACCAGTTCAAGGCGGTGAGTCAGCTGGCACGGCATCTACGGCGCGCGGGGACGCGGGGGCTGTTCGTGTCGGCGACGGGGAGAGCTGGGGCTGTGCGGACCGCGGCCGAAACGGCGACGGAGCCTGACTCGGCCCGGGGAAGCGGTCACGCAGATCGACATCGACGAGGGGCCGCTCAACCTGGCCACCGTCGAGGACCTGTTCGCCCGCCGGATGCTCCTTCATCCACGCAGGACTGACGATCCATACTTAACCACCACGGAACTAGCGAAAACCTCAGCAGTCGGTCATCCCGGTCTCCGGGTGCCATCGCGTGGGCTGCTGATCGGAAGCCCGCATCAGCCGGTAGCGGCCGGGGGAGACGCCGTGTGCCCGCTTGAAGGCGTTGGCGAACGCGTACTGCGAGCCGTAGCCCACCTGGTGCGCGATGGCTTCGAGCGAGGTGGTGCCGTCCTTGAGCAGGCGGGCAGCGACGCTGAGCCTCCACCAGGTCAGATAGGCCAGCGGCGGCTGCCCCACCAGGCCGGTGAACCGGCGGGCGAAGGCGGCTCGTGACAGTTTGCCCTTCCTGCCCAGGTCCTCCACCGTCCAGGCACGTGCGGGATCCTCGTGCATGGCGCTGAGCGCTGCGCTGACCGCGGGGTCGGCGAGCGCGGCGGACCAGCCGGGAGCGCCGCGGTCGGACTCGTCTTCGAACCAGGCCCGCAGCATGTAGATCAGCAAGAGGTCCAGCAGTGTGGACAGGGCGGAGACGGCCCCTTGCTGCGGGTGCTGCAGTTCGCTGCCGAGCAGGGACACCGCGGAGTGCAGAGCGGGGTGGCGGCCGAACTGCGATCGCAGATGGATGACCTCTGGAAGGGTGGCCAGCAAAGGGTGGGATTGCGATCGGTCGAGCTGGTAGGCCCCGCAAAGCAGGGAGGTGGGGCCGTCCTCGTCCGCATGGCCGACGTCCGCCAGAGCGTGCTCGGAGCCGTGGGGCGTGAGTACGACGTCGCCGACGTTCAGGGTGCGCGGCGCACGGTTATCGGTGAGCAGCCGGCACGATCCGCTTAGGACGATATGGAAGCCTGCTCCGGCGAACGGCGTGAAGGGGATGTGCCAGGCGCCTTCGCGGTCTTCACGATTGGCGAACGGGCGGCCTGAGCGGAGCGATGCGACTACATCACTGAGCACATCCATGCCCACGAAGGTATCGGATGAGTTATCAAGACCGTGTCCTACGTGGTGAGGCGGTCGTTGACTCCGGTATGGGGCGGGGTACATGGAGTTGGATTGTTCCGGACGGTCTGTGGGAGATCGCGAAGCCGCTGATCCCTCCATCGAAAGGGGCGGCCACAGGGCGGCGGAACGCCGGACACTCCAGATGAGACGCTGTTCGCCGCCATCATCTACGTCCTGGTCAGCGGCTGCGCCTGGCGGGCTCCACCGCCCTGCTTCAGCATCTCGAATTCGACCGCCCACCGCCGTTTCCTGATCTGGTCCAGAGCTGGGGTCTGGGGCCGTCTGCACGAAGCCGTGTTGCACCGGCTTGACGACGCCGGCCTCATCAACGTCACCCGCGTCGTTCTCGACACCGCTCACGTGAGAGCTAACACGTGAGAGCTAAAAAAGAGGGCGAACACACAGGTCCGAGCCCCGTGGACCGGGGTAAGCCGAGCTTCAAGATGCACATCTGTCGGACGCGAACGGACTGCCTCTCCTCGTTGGCCTCTCGGCCGCCACGCACGCCGAGGCACCCCCGTCCTTGAGGAAGCCGGTGTCATCGACCAAACACTACTAGGGGTACGTCCCTGGCAGGCGGCGCAGGGGTCAGTTCTTCGCTGTCGGTGCGGCCAGCGGCGCCCACTGCTTAATGGTGAAGTCTCGTCCGTTCCTGGCGACTTCGGCCGCTCCGGCGCCACCGAGGTGGGCCGGGATGATCAAGGCGTTGGTGTCGGCAGCTTCCTCCATCATCCGGCGGCGGCTGACGGTTGCCTGCTGCTGGTCTTCGCTCAGGCAGGTGTCGTGGGCGGGGGTGAGGAACTGCAGCGGGGTGTGGACCAGGTCGCCGACGAAGAAGGCGCGGTCTGTGCCCGAGTGCAGCTTGAGCACCGTCGAGCCGGGGGTGTGACCGGGGGCGAGCTGGAGGGACAGCCCGGCTGCGATGGTGTGGTCGGTGCCTTTCCAGATCAGGGCCTGGCCGGCCTGGTGGACGGGCAGCACGCTGTCGTTGAAGGCTGCCCTGCTGTCGGCCGGGTCGCCGAAGTCGGCCTTGCGAGTGATGTTGTTGGCGGGGTTCCAGTAGTCGAAGTCCGCCTTGTGCATCAGGTACTGGGCATTGGGGAAGGTCGGCACCCATTCGCCGTTGTCCAGCCGGGTGTTCCAGCCGACGTGGTCGATGTGCAGGTGGGTGTTGACGACCGTGTCGACGTCTTCGGGCTGCACGCCGATGGCAGCAAGCTGGTGGAGGAAGTCGCCGTCGCGGTTGTCCATGAGGCCATGGGCGCGCGGCTTGCCATTGCCCATGCCCGTATCGACCAGGATCGTGCGGCCCTGCCCGCGCAGCACCCACGTCTGCATGTGGGCCTGGTAATCACCGCTCGCAGCGTCCCAGAAGTGCGGGTTCAGCCACTGCTGGTGCTCGTGCCATGCGTCGTCGGGGATGGAGGGGAACAGCACGCCGACCGGCGCGAAGCGGCCGTGCCATTCAGTGACGCGGGTGATCTCGAAGGCTCCAAGAGTGAAGGTCTGCATGCCTCGACGGTATGGAGATAGAAGAAGACGCTCAATAATCGAGAGTACCTCTCTGATGCGAAATCGTCTTCACAAAGAGGTTGCGGGTGCGCGAGGGCGACGCTTCGCGCGCCACAGCTGTGCCGTCGCTTCGGGACCGCAAGAGCCATTGGCTCACGAAGTCCGACACGCCCACCCACCGCGCCTTGTGCCGGTTTCTCCGCAGATCACAGCCGAGCGACAAGACGGTGTAGACGCCCCGAAGACGTCGGGTCGATCAGCCGTAGGCGCATGCAGCCCAGGCTCAGGCCCGAGGGGCTGGCCTGAGCCGTTTCTCTCGTGACGTCGTTGCACTATCCGGGGGAACAGATGCTCATTGCCGCTCCGGCTGCACTTCGCAGGGACGGTGTCGGCGCTGCCGGCGGAATGCACGGCCGGACTCGGGATATCTCTGTCCTCGAGCAGCTCGTCGAGGAGTGCCGAAGCGGCCAGAGCCGGACACTGGTGCTGCACGGGGAGGCACCACGTCTCCACCACATCGGCCGGATCGCGTCAAGCGACCTGGAAGGATCGTTTGGACAACCCGAACCGGTAGCCCGCGATCTTCGTCCGGACGGGCACTTCGGCGTCGGTCGCGGCCCCGAGGGTGACGAACAGCGGCGAGTAGTGCTCGACGGTGGGGTGCGCGAAGTGCACCGCGGGGGCGAGGCTGCGGTAGTTGGCCAGGGTGTCGACGTCGCCACGGGTGAGGGCGTCGGCCGCCCAGGCGTCGAAGTCGGCGGACCAGGACGGCACGACGTTGTGCACGAACTGGTCCCGGGTGAGGAAGGGCACCCCGTGCGTCATGTAGCCCGAACCGACCACGAGCACCCCTTCCTCGCGCAGGCCCCGCAACCGACGGCCGATGTCCATCAGCCGGGCGGGGTCGTGGGTGGGCAGGGACATTTGCAGGACCGGCACGTCGGCGTAGGGGTACATGGTCTTCAACGGGACCCAGGCGCCGTGGTCCAAACCGCGGCGGGCGTGGTGGTGAACCGGTTCGCTGTCCGGCATCGAGGCCGCGACCCGGGCGGCCAGTGCGCCGGCGTCCGGTGTTTCGTAGGTCATCCGGAAATACCGCTGGGCGAAGCCCCCGAAGTCGTAGACCAACGGCGTGCTCGGGCCCGACGCCGAGAAGGTGAGCGGCGCCGACTCCCAATGCGCGCTGACGATCAGGATCGCCGTCGGCTTGGGCAGTGCCTGGGACCACCCGAACAGCTCTTTCATCCACAGCGCGTCCTCGAACAGCGCCGGCGAGCCATGGCTGAGGTAGAGGGCGGGCATCGGGCCGTCCGCCGGCGTCCAGCGACGCTGATCGCGACTGGCCGGAGCCTGCTCGCTCATGAACCGGTCGTAGACGGCCGCGGGATCGGCGGCAGCATTCATGGTTGACCTCCCTGAGTGGTTCGTAGAGACAGGAGTCTGTTCGAAGCGAAGGCTCCAGTCCGTCTACTGCGGAGTGGAAGCGGCTGCGGCGGCCGTGGGGCGCAGGACGAAGTCGTAGGTGAGGGCGCGGTAGGGCTGGTCGAGGCCGCGAGCGAGGTAGTCGTCCGGGTCGTCGTGGCGGACGGTGGTCCTGACCGCGGCGGCGGGGACGGCGCCTTCGACGGTGCTGGTGACCAGTGGGTCGCCGTCGAAGTAGATCTGAGTGGTCAGAGGCAGGCACCCGTCGGCGAAGACGATCGCGTGGATGTGCAGCGGACGCACACCTTGCAGCTGCAACGCTCGGGTCAGCGTGGCGAGCGGGCTGTCCGTGGCCAGGCCGAAGGTTTCGGTGCCGGGCATCACGGTGCGGAACTCGCAGTGCCCGTCGGCGTCGGCGATGATCCTGGCGCGCAGGTTGTGGGTGGGGACGCCGGTGGAGTCGTTAGGGATGTCGAGCGGCTTGAAGTCGTCGGCGTCCATTCCGGAATACACGTTGTTGGCATCGATCTGCCAGATCTCGAGGGCCGCGCGGGGCAGCGGGGCGCCGGTGGTGGTGCGCACGGTTCCGGACACGACCAGGGGGTCGCCGGGCTCGTCGGGGCGCATCGGCAGTACGGCGGGGCTGTGCAGGACGGGGGCGCCGGGACGGTGGGCGGGGCCTTCCATCTCCCAGTAGCTCGCGCCGTCCTTCTCCGGATGGGCGTAGGTCGTGCCCTCGGTTCCCTTGAGGACGGTCTTGTAGAACAGGATGCTCGCGGACGGCAGTTCGCCGGCGTCGGCGACCTGCTGCAGCCAGTCGATGGCGGCGAGCAGTTCCTCCAGGGTGACCTGGTGTTTGAGGATGACGTTGTCGACGGCGCGGCGCAGATCGGCGAACACGACCTGTAACCGGCTCTGGGACTCGCTCACGTGCGTGCATTCCTTTCTTCCGGTGCGGGACCGGCAGTGTGACTCGGACGGACGCGGTGACGCGTCAGGAAGTCGAGTGCGGCGGCGTTCCACTCCGGCGGGGCAGTCAGCAGGTCGGCGGCGCCGACGAGCAGGAGGGTGGACGTGGTGAGACCGGCCGGCCGAGTGGAGGCGATCGGTGTGCGGGGCCCGCGAGGTCACCCGCTCGGGGTGGAGGGGGCTGTACTCCGATGCGATCGGGCCGCCGGCGCCGACGACCAGATGTGCCATGCCCACCTCGAGGTGGTCCAGCTCGCGTTCCCGGCCGTGGCCGAATCGGTGAAATACAGAGGGACATCCGGACCCGGCAGAAGCGGCATGCGATATTCCCTTCCCGCGTGGTGGTCAGCGCCGGATACGGGCGACGAGCTCTTCCCAGTTCCGGTGGGCAATGCGCTCTCGGTCGGCCTCGTCGACCGGTGCCGTGTCCAGGAAACGCCGCGCGGATCCGGCGCGCTCCCGGTTGAACGGGTAGTCGGAGGCGTACATGATCCGTTCGACCCCCACCGTCTCCAGGCTCCACCGGAGGTACTTGTGGCTGGAGATGCCGCCGGGGGTGATGAAGATGTTCGAGCGGAAGTACTCGGCGATCGGGCGTCGCAGGGCAGTGAGCTTGTCCAGGGCTGCGATGCGGTCGAGGTAGAACAACACGACCTCGCCCCAGTGCCCCAGAATGACCTGAAGGTCGGGGAACCGGTCGAAGACGCCGGCGACGATCATCCGGAGCACGGTCAGGCCGGCGTCGTAGTGCCAGCCGAACGCACCGGTGGCCAGCATGCTGTTCACCGGCTCGCTGAAGCCCTGGTAGTAGGCCTCCGTGACGACTGGTAACGGAACGCTGGGGTGCAGGTAGACGGGTGCGCGCAGGTCCTCGGCGGCCTCGTAGATGTCCCAGAATTCGGGCGCGTCCAGAGCGCGGCCACGCGAGTTGGCGTTGACCAGCGTGCCGTTGAGCCCGAGTTCGGTGACCGCCCGCCGCAGTTCGTCGGCCGCGGCGGCCGGCGCGGAGGTGGCGAGCGCCGCGAATCCCTGGAAACGCTCGGAGTGGCGGCGCACGGCGGCAGCGATCATGTCGTTCGTGGGCCTCTGCAAGGCGACCGCCTCCGCCGCGTCGAGGTTCTGCAGACCCGGCGTCGTGAGGGACAGCACCGTCGTGTCGATCCCGGCGTCGTCCATGGCCGCGATGCGTCCGCCGTCGACGTCCAGCAGTGCCGGAGTGATGTCACTGGCGACGGCCCACTTCATCATCGGCTCGGCGAGATGAGGGTCGCGCCGCTGCCACGCCTCGATCACGTCCGCGGTGACGAAGTGTTCCTCGAGCCCGTACAGCTTCATCGAGACTCAGCTACGGACGGTCTTGAGCGCGCGGGCCCACGACTCGAGCTGGTCGAACAGGACGGAAGCGGCGCCGTCGTGCAGCGCGGAGGGCTTGAACGCCGAGAAGTTCTCGAAGTCGGTGAGCAACGAGAACGACAGCTGCTGGCGCACGTGGGCCAGTTGCAGTTCGCTCGAGATCGCCCGCAGGTGCTCGATCGCTCGCGCTCCGCCGAGCGAGCCGTACGACACGTAGGCGGCGGCCTTGTTGTTCCACTCTGTGTAGAGGTAGTCGATGGCGTTCTTCAGCACTCCGGAGGTGGAGTGGTTGTACTCCGGGGTGACGAAGATGTATCCGTCGAACTCGCTGATCTTGGCGGACCAGGCCTTCGTGTGCTCGCCCGCGTACACGCCCCTGCTCGCCGGGACGGCCTCGTCCAGGTGCGGCAGTGGATAGTCGACCAGGTCGATCAGCTCGTAGTCGGCGTTCGGCCGGCCCTTGGCCTGGGCCAGCACCCAGTTCGCCACCGCTTCGCCGTTGCGGCCGGGACGAGTGCTGCCGAGGACGATGGCCAGCTTCAGGTCATTCATGGATGCTTCTTCCAGTCCTGGTGAGCCTGTCGGCATTTGAATCTTCAAGTGTCAGCCTAACCGTGCTGACATGAATATTCAAGTTAGGCGACGTGGGTAGACTGCGCGTATGTCTGCCTCACGGGAGTCCGGAGTGTCCGAGTCGCGCTGGCTCAGTGGTGATCAACTGGCGGCGTGGCGCGGGTTCATGAAGCTCGTCCAGAGGTTGCCGGCCGCCCTGGAGTCGCAGCTCCAGCAGGAGTCGAAGCTCAGCTTCATCGAGTACTACGTGCTGGCGCACTTGTCCGATCAGCCCGGGCGTCGCATGAGAATGAGCGAGCTCGCGGTCTTGGCCAGCGCGGAGCTGTCGCGGCTGTCCCACATGATCGGCCGGCTCGAGAAGCGCGGGTTCGTGTGCCGCGAGCCCGACCCGCACAACGGGCGGTACACGCAGGCGATCCTGACCGACGCCGGCTACGCCCATCTGGCGGACGCGGCACCCGGACACGTCGGCCAGGTGCTGGACCTGTTCATCGACGTCCTCACCCCGAACGAACTGCGGACGCTGCACCGGATCTCCGACAAGGTGCTCGCCCGCGTCGAGCGCGCACAGGGTGAAACGACGCACGGCCACCGGGGGATCTTTCCGCCGAAGACATGAGTGGCTGAACCGCGCAGTGCGACAGCAGCGGCTGTGCGGGGCAGCCGACCGCAGCCAGCGTGCATCGGCCCGGGATTCCCGCTAATCCCTGCTCTCAAGCGGCCGCTGCTGCCCACCGGTGCGCGTGTTCCTGGACGAAATGGGTGAAGGTGTGTGGCGGGTGGCCTGCCATCTCGAGTACCGCGGTGCTGACCTCGCCTTCCCGGTCGGCCCGGACGTCGGCGTCGGCGAGGATCGCGGCGAACTCTGCAGGTATGCCCGCAGCCCGCAAATCGGCTGCCTGCTCGTTCGCACTCGGGCCCACTTCGGATTCGGCCCGGATGGGACCTCGGATGCGGGCCGAATGAGGGACATCATGACCGCCGTCTCGCCCGCACACGCCGGCCTGGTCCTGTCCGCCCGGGAGACCGGAGCGACGGAAATGACCTGCACGACCTGGTCGCGGAGGCCATCGCCGACGCCTATTTCCGCAAGGAAGGCGGCGGGCGCGCGGGCGTGCACGTCGAATTCAAGGACGTAGAGTGGCTCGGCATCTCGTTTTCGCCGCACGGAATTCATGGCTGTTGTAAGCCTGTCGACGGCTGCCGCGCCCATCGCGCGGCAGCCTGATTTCCCGTCACCATTCCCGCGCCCGGCCCGGAACGCAGGAGAGCCGCGTAGGGGACCGGTCGGGTCCGTGCACGGCTCTGCGGAGTTCGCCTCTGCGTTACTTGAATTCCAGCTCGGTGCCCTTGGGGACGATCTGGATGTCCAGGTCGACCTTGATGTTCGAGCCGACCACGGCGATGTTGCGCGCCAGCATGGTCTGCCAGTTGATGTCGTAGTCCTCGCGGTGCAGTTCGGTCGTGGCGTGGATGGCGGCGCGGGTCTCGCCCTCCATACCCACCCGTACGCCGTTGTACTGCGCGTCGAGGGTCACCGTGCGGGTCACCCCGTGAAGGGTGAGACCGCCCGTGATCACCCAGTTCTGGCCGCCGCGGTGCACGAAGCGGTCGCTGTAGAACTCCAGGGTCGGGAAGTTCTCCACGTCGAGGAAGTCCCCCGACCGCAGGTGGTTGTCACGCATCTTGACGTTTGTGTCGATCGATGCCGCGTCGATGACGACGTGCATCGCGGTGTGCTCCATGGTGCTGCCGACCCTGATGGCCCCGGCAAAGTTGCCGAAGCCGCCGTACACGCGGCCGAGACCGATGTGGCGGGCGGTAAAGCCTATTCGGGTGTGCGCGGCCTCGATCTCCCACTCGCCTGGTTCGGGTAGGGGTAGCGTGGGTGCGGCATGCAGGGTGAGGTCGCCGAGCGCAACGGGCACACCCCCCTCTCGCACGGACGCGTGTCCCAGATGCGCGGCGAAGCCGTCCGCCGAGACCGACATGCGGTACTCGCCGACGGGGACCACGACGACGCCCCAGCCGTACGGGTCCGTCTCCCCTGAGACGACCTTGCGCCCCTGGCTGTCGTTCAGCGTGTACTGCGCCTGCACCAGGGGCTCACCGACCGGGTCGATGACGCGGAAGCTGAGGAGGCCCGCGCTCTGCGGCACCGAGAGGCCGGCGAGCGCGCCCTTCTTCTGGTTCGCGATTCTTCCTCTGCCCAACAAGTGCCTGATCAATTTTCGCGTGTCCCTGTACGAACGTTTCTACGAGCGGTGGCGCACCCCGCTCCTGTCAAAACTGCCGGACGGAAAGGCAATCGGCCGACACCCTGCGCATTCCGGCGCCAGCATAGACCGGTTCGAGCAAGTAACTTCGCACAGGCAATCGAGCCTTCACTCGATGCTTCAGCGGGGTCGGGGCCGCCCGACCCCTGCGACCAGGGACGACGCCCAGCTGCACGGGCACGCCGCGGTCTCGTCGGCGCGCGCCTTTGCTCACACAATCTCCGGGAGCTGTTCACTCACGTCGCGTCAGCTGCACTGTAGGGACACAGCGTCCACGGCCGGGTGGGCGCCCGTGGAACGGGCCTGGTTCGGTCGGCCTCGGGGTGTGCGGCGGGCAGGGCGTCGATGGACGCTGTGGTGAACAGCGGGACCATCACAGCTCCGGCCCGCAACGTGCCGAAGCGCACCTCGCGTCGTTCCGCCGCCGTACCCACAGCAGGTCCCGCATGTAGTCGAAGTCGACCCTCCTCACGCCCAGTCCAGCGGCCGCCTGGTCCGGCCCGAGCGGCGATTCGTCGGCGAGTCGCTGCGCCAGACCCTTGATCCCGCAGATCTCCGTCACGTGGTCGGGGTTGATCAGCACGGCCTCCGGGTTCGCCGTCGGGTTGGTCAGCGGCCCGCTGGCGATGAGACGGCGCACCGCGATGGCCGCTCACCGGACCCGACAGCCGCGATCGTCGACTCGCAGTCACTGCGGGCAGCGGCGAACATCCCGCGCTCCACGTCCGGCTGGGACGGCGGGAAGAAGGTGGGCGGCCGCAAGCGGCACCTGGCGGTGGACTGCCTCGGCACCTTCTTCCCGCCGTCGTAGCCGCGTGAGGCGGCCGGCACCGTCGCGGCGGCCCGCACCGACTGCGTGTCGATGCTTCCCGCCGTGGGCTCAGCCTCACGGCCCTCGCGCTCACGGACCGTTCCGCGCAGCCGGTCGTGGAATTCGCCGATCAGCCCGTGCTCGCGTCACCGGCGGAAGAAGGCGCGGACGCGTCCCCAGTCGGGGAAGTCCGCGGGCATCGCCCGCCAGGAGATCCCGCCGATACAGCGGCTCGGGAGGCCGGGGGTGCGGCGAGGCCCCGAAGGACGACGCCGGGTGGACATAGCTCTCGATGTTCCTGGAGGCGTCCTCGTGTCCGGCAAGTCCTCAGAGCATCCCGGAGGGTGCTTCGTTGATGCCGAGCAGAAGCACGCCGTAATCCTCTTCGACGACGTGGGAGGTGAACTGGACGTGCCGCGACCCCACTGCGAAGTCCCGCCAGTACCGCTGCAATGGGTTGGAGCTGTCCAGGCCGGTGGATCCGTGCAGGTCCAGCAAGTCCTCCAGTGCGCTACGACATTCCCGCACAGCGGCGATCAGATCCATTCGGAGCCGCGCACGCTCTTCGGCCGCAAGCACCTCGCCGGGCTGCGTGGCGTCGACTGCAGCGGCGATCCCGAGCATGCGCCGCTCAGCGGTGTCGATCTTGTGCGCGGCGACGGCGAGGTTCCTCCTGGCGCCGGGAGAGTCGGCCAGGGTGGGGTGGGCGGGGTTCGGCGACGTCCGCTTGGCAAGGACATCGACCACGATGTCGAGGGCGCCGCGCGCGGCACCCCACAGGGGAGCGAACAGCCCGACCGCGATCGCGATGTTGGATGCCGCAGCGGCGATCCGGGGCAAGTCGAGCAGATGAGAATCGGGGATCCACACGTCACCGCCGACGAGAGTGTGGCTTCCGGTGCCGCACAGTCCCGCCATGTGCCAGTCTCGGTCGATGGTCAGATCCCGGGTCCGGGCTAACACCGCAGTCGGCTGCGGCGGGCGGTCACCCTCCCCGGGCAGTTGCACGGAAAGTATCGCCCATTCGGCGAGTTCACATCCCGAAGCGTACGACCATCGGCCGGAGATGCGCAGCCCGCCGGGCTCACGGACGGCCGTCCCCGGCCGAGCAGACGCGCACGCTACGCTGTCGACATCGCGAAACGCATCCGCGTATGCCTCTTCTGACGTGCCGATCTGCAACACCCGCTTCGCTTCGAGGTTCGTGGCCGCGACCCAGGCCGTCGACGGGCAGCCCCGTCCGAGTTCGGCCAGGAACCGGACCCTCGTGCTGAGGTCGGCCTCGATCCCTCCATCGGATCGGCGGACGCCCAAGGCGAACGCGCCCGCAGCCCGAGCAGCGGCGGCACTCACGCCGGTGATCCGCCGATCTCGCTCGGTCGCTGCGGCTTCGACGGCTGCTTGCTTCGCCGCCGTACGAGCGCCGTCGAGCAAGGGGACGGACGCGCCGTCGATACTTTTAGTCGTCATGCGCCAGGCAACGTTCCGTGATCTACGTCCATTCCTCAGGTAGCGCTGGCTGCCAGCGCGCGAGCGGCCGGCCTGCTCACCGAGCAGTACGTGCTGCGCGGACTCCGTGCGCCCGGCGGCGGCAAAGGCTACAGCGTCTCCGCCGAACCCCGCCCCCACACCTCGCGCTCAACGGCGCCGTGCGGCGGGTTCCTTGATTGCTGCCGGCGGGCCCGTGGCCTGCGGGGAGACCCAGGTATTCGGCCGGCGAGGCGACCGAGATGTGTCCGGACAGGGCCGGCAAGGTGACGGTGCTCGCGCCATCCTCGGCGGCGTGCGTGAGCGCGGAGTGCCGTAGCTGGTGCAGGCTTAACGGGCCGCAACTGGGGCGTAGCCCCGTTTTTCAGGGGCGCGGGGAACTGCGCGACCAGCCCCCACCCACCCGCATGCGAACATGCACCCGCGGCTCCCACTACTCCCGGGGGAGTAATCCGCACCCCCCGCCACCCCAGGCAGTACCCGCAGGCTCCCCCTCCCGTCCGACGCAAACCCCTCCCCGTGCCGGAAGGCTGACAGCTGAATCGGTAGTCGTCGTAGCGAGGGAGATCTGCTCATGACGGTCGGGAAGACAACCGCGAAGGGCGTGGGACGCAGACGGGCCGTGCCCTGGGCGCTGCTCGGGCTATGGGTGGCCGTGCTCGCGCTGGTCGGCCCGTTCGCGGCGAAGCTCGCCGACGTGCAGCACGACCGGGCCACCGACTACCTGCCCTCCAGCGCCGACTCGACCCAAGTGGCCCGGATACAGGACGCGCTGCCCGGGGGCGAGAGCACCGAGATGGTGATCGTGTACCACCGGGGCGGCGGGCTGAGCGCCGACGACCGGCGGGTGGCGGCCGGGCAGGTCGAGGAGATCGCCGCAGCGCATGAGCTGGTCGGCGGAGCGCCCAAGGGGATTCCGTCCGGCGACGGTACGACCCTCATGTACCCCGTCGTCAGCAACGAGCCCGGGCACGACGAGAAGCTGCGGGACGCGCTCGTCGAGGACGTCCGGAGCATCACCCGCGGCCAGGACGGGCTGAGCGTCGAGGTGGGCGGCACCGCGGCGCTCGGCACCGACGCCGGAAAGGTCTACGACTCACTCGGCGGGCCACTGCTCTACACCACCGTCGCCGTCGTCGCCCTCCTGCTGATCCTGATCTACCGCAGCCCGGTGCTGTGGCTCGTGCCGCTCGTGGTCGCCGGCATCGCCGACCTCATGTCGATGGGTGTCGCGTACGGGCTCAACCAGGCCTTCGGTACCACCGTCACGGGCCAGAGCTCCGCCGTGATGACGATCCTCGTGTTCGGCGCGGGCACCGACTACGCACTGCTCCTCGTCTCCCGCTACCGGGAGGAACTGCGGCGCATCGAGCGCCCGTACGAGGCCATGGTCGCCGCCCTGCGCGGCTGCGGGCCCGCCGTGCTCGCCTCCTCCGGCACCGTCGCCGCCGGCCTGCTGTGCCTGCTCGCCGCCGATCTCAACAGCAGCCGTGGCATGGGCCCGCTCGGCACGGTCGGTGTGCTGTGCGCGCTGATCGCGATGCTGACACTGCTCCCCGCCGTCCTCGTACTGCTCGGGCGGCGGGTCTTCTGGCCGCTCGTACCGGCCTACGGCAGCGGACCCAAACAGCGGCGGAGCCTCTTCGCCACGATGGGCGACTCCGCCGGACGCAGGCCGCTGACCGTGCTCGCGACCGGAGCCGTCCTGCTCGGCGCACTCGCCCTCGGCACGCTCAACCTGCCGGGACCGGTCAAGCAGGAGGATTCTTTCGTCACCAAGCCGGAGGCCGTCACAGCCATGGAGACCCTCGCCCGGGCTTACCCCGAGCGCGGCACTCAGCCCATCGACGTGATCACCCCGGCGGACCGCGTCGACCGGACCCTCGCGGCGATCCGGGACACCCGGGGAGTCGAGAGCGCCGAGAAGAGCCGTACCGGAGACGGCTGGGCCGAGATCTCCGTCATCGCGAAGGACACACCCCAGTCGGCGGGAGAGACCGCCACCATCAAGTCCCTGCGCAGCGAACTGAAGGGCTCGTACGTCGGCGGGGACAGCGCCGAGCAGATCGACCTGGAGAACACCAACAGCCGGGACACGAAGATCGTCGTACCCCTGGTCCTCGTCTCGGTGCTGCTCATCCTGTTCGTCCTGCTGCGCAGTCTCGTCGCGCCGCTCATCCTGGTGACCGCCGTGGTCGCGGTCTGGGGCGCGGCCCTCGGGATCGCCGGGCTGGCCTTCGGCCCGGTCCTCGGCCTCAAGGGAACCGATCCGGGGCTCGGGCTGCTGTCCTTCGTGTTCCTCGTCGCCCTCGGCGTCGACTACGGCATCTTCCTCATGCACCGGATGCGGGAGGAGTCCCTGGCCGGCGCGGAACCGGCCGCCGCCGCGCTCACCGCCCTGCGGAGCACAGGCGCCGTCATCGCCTCGGCCGGCCTGGTCCTCGCCGCGACCTTCGCCGTGCTGATGAACATGGGGCTCGTGCAACTCGTCGAACTCGGCTTCGTGATCGCCGTCGGCGTACTCCTCGACACCTTCCTCGTACGGACGTACCTGGTGACCAGTGCCAGCGTCGCCCTGAGCCGGAAGATGTGGTGGCCGGGCGGCCTCTCCCGCGAACCCGCGCCCGGCGCCGGGCCGTCCGAACCGACCGAGCCGCCGCGGCAGCCGGACCAGGTCGGCGCGCCCTGACCTGCCGGGCTCACCACAGCCGACCGGGCGCCTCTCCTGCCTTCTGCCGGAGGGGCACCCCATGACGGAAGATGGAGTCGTGCAAGATCTGGGAGCGACCTCAGCCGCAGGGGGCCTGAGAACCACCGTCGTACGGGGTGACGCGCGGCCCCGCCGGATCGAGCGCGTCATGGCGGTCGTCAACCGGGACCCGCTCACCGCGCCGCACCGCACCCGCAACGATGCGTTCCTCGCCGTCGGTGTCGCCGTGCTGGCCGTCATCTTCGCGTTGCTCATCGACGACGGACTCCCGCTCGGTCCGCCCGGCTGGGCCCTGCTGGCCGGCGCCCATGTGCCGCTCGTGTGGCGGCGCAGCCGTCCGCTGCTCGTGCTGCTCGCGGTGGCGGTCTGCGTCACCCCCTACCACGTCCTCGACTACAACCACGCCGTACCGATCCCCGCGACCCTCCTGGCGCTCTACACGGTCGCGGCGACCGGCACGGTACGCCGCTCGCTGCTCACCGCTGTCGTCGTCCTCGGCCCGACGCTGATCATCAACAGTTTCACCAACCCCGACGGGGCGCTGGAGCTCCTGCGGATCTCCGGCTGGGTCATCGCGGTCCTGTTCTTCGGCGTCGACGCCCGCTTCTACCGCCAGTACGTTGCCTCCATCGTCGAGCGGGCCGAGCGGGCCGAACGGACCCGCGAGGAGGAGGCGCGGCGGCGGGTCGTCGAGGAGCGGCTGCGGATCGCCCGCGACTTGCACGACCTGCTCGCGCACAGCATCACCCTGATCGGTGTGCGGACGTCCGTGGCGGCCCACGTCCTCACCGCGGATCCGGACCGGCTCGACCGCGAGGCGGTCGCCCAGGCGCTCGACGACATCGCGGAGACCTGCCGGACGGCCCGGGGCGAGTTGCGTACGACGCTGGAGGTGCTGCGGGCGAACGAGATGAGCGTGAGTGTCGGAGGGAAAGGGGAGTGGGTGGCCGAACCCGGCTCCGGATCGAGTTCCGGTTCCGGGCTCGGCTCTCCGGACGGGCGCGGGCCGCTGCCCGGGCTCGACGGGCTGGGCGCGCTCGCGGAGGCGGCCAGGGTGGCCGGGGCCAAGGTCGAACTGTCCGTCCACGCGGACGGCGTACCGCCCTCGGTGGGCGCCGCCGCCTACCGGATCGTGCAGGAGGCGCTCACCAACGCCGTACGCCACGGGGGCCGCGACGACCTGACCGTCCGGGTGGGACTGCGGGCGGCGGAGGGGACCCTGCGGGTGACCGTCGCCGACGACGGGGCGGGGCAGGGGGCGGGCCACGGGGTGAGCAGCGCGGTGCGCAACGGGGTGGGGCACGGACAGGAAGTCGTCGGCCGCGCGCCGGGGTTCGGGCTCGTCGGGATGCGTGAGCGGGCCCGTAGCGTGGGCGGCACACTGGACGCCGGACCGGGTCCCACCGTGGGCTTCGAAGTGATCGCCGAGCTGCCGCTGCCCCGGGAGGAACCCTCGTGACGGCCCCGATGCCGATCCGTGTACTGCTCGCCGACGACCAGACCCTCGTACGGGCCTCGTTCGCGATGCTCGTCGCGTCCGCCGGGGACATGGAGGTCGTCGCCGAGGCGGGCACCGGGCGGCAGGCCGTGGACCTCGCCCGTTCCGTGCGGGCCGACCTCGTCGTGATGGACATACGCATGCCCGACCTGGACGGCATCGAGGCGACCCGGCTCATCGCCGCCGACGAGGACTTGGCCGGCGTGAAGGTGCTCGTCCTGACGACGTACGACACCGATGAGCACATCGTCGATGCGCTGCGGGCCGGGGCGTCCGGCTTCCTGGTGAAGGACATCCGGCCGGCCGAACTCCTCGACGCCATCCGGACCGTGGCCGCCGGGGACTCCCTGCTCTCGCCAGGACCCACCTCACGGCTCATCGCCCGTTTCCTGCGCGCACCCGACACGGCGACGTCAGCGGTGGGCGGCCCGGACGGGCTGTCCGAGCGGGAACGGCAGGTGCTCACCCTGGTCGCGCGCGGGTTCAACAACACCGAGATCGCCGAAGCGCTGGGGCTCAGCCCGCTCACCGCGAAGACCCATGTCAGCCGGATCATGGGCAAGTTGGGGGCACGTGACCGGGCGCAGCTGGTGATCGTGGCGTACGAGTCGGGGCTCGTCATTCCCGGGGCGGTCTGAGCGCCGCCGCCAACCTGTGTCAAGTCCAAGCGTGTTGCCGGCCGAAACCTCTGGTAGACCAGGACGCCCTCGGTTCGCTGAGGAGTGCTTGGAGAGCGCCCGCCGGGCGCTGGGTGGTGGGCTTTCGCCACCGGCCTGAACGCCGCCCTCGTCCGGCAGAACGTCGGGAATGCCGGATGCGTGCGTCGCCCGAGTCGAGCGGGCAGAGCAGAGGCTGCCTGCCGGTACCGCTTGCTCATGTTGTCGTCGATGGGTGATCTGCATCGCCTTGCGTCTGGCCTGGGCTGCGGATCGTCGAATGTCGAACCGACGACCTCCTGGGGAATCGGCAGCCAGGGAGGGCAGCGGGTGACCGCGGTGGACACCTTACGGACGTACGAGTCCCCCCGGACGGCGGCAGCGCGGGGCTGCGCCACGAGGGTGCCGGTTGAGCTGCAGGTGTTCGTGGACGCGAACAACGGCCCGGCCATCGTGCCCGCCGGTGACCGGCGGTGCGCTGTTCACCGGCCGGGCGCCCCCGTGCGCAGGCCGTCCATGACGAGGTCGAGGAGTCTGGTGGCCCGGGGCCGCCAGTCGTCGCGCGGGTCGAGCTGCCACAGGCCCGCGATGGCGAGTAGGAAATCGTCCCCAGTGACGCCTGACCTGACGGTGCCGGCTTGCTCATTGGCGCGGAGCAGCAACTCCGCCGCGTCGATCACCGGCGTGGGGGCCGGCTTCCCCGGACTGCCTGGCGCGCTGGTGACCTGCCGGATTGCGTCGGCCAGGCCGGCCTTGGTCATCGCGAATTCCGAAAGCCGGTCCATCCAGGCGCGCAGGGCCTGTGCCGGCGGCCGGGTCCGGAGCAGGTGGGCGGCACTGTCGGCGACCTGCTGCATCTCATGCCGGTAGATCTCCAGGACGAGTGCCTCGCGGTTGGGGAAGTTGCGGTAGAAGGTGCCCTGGCCGACACCGGCTTTCTTGGCGATCGCGCTCAGCGGTGTGTCCGCGCAGCGGGACAACTCGGCGAGTGCCACCTCCAGGATGCGTTCGCGGTTGCGCTGGGCGTCCGAGCGCCGGGGTGCATCCTTCATCTGCGGCACTCGTCCTCCTAGAGGGGTTCGTGGCCGAACCTCGCCCTTGCTAACCGGACAGCTGTCCGTTAAGTTTCCCACTTAGCGGACGGCTGTCCGGTTGTCGTCCACGATAGCTGCGGACGAGTCCTTGCGGCAGTCCGCGGTCCTCTTCAGGTTCCAGCACCACGCATCGTCGCCCCACTCCTGCGCCGCAGTGCCGCACCGCAGACCCTGCGCGCCCGCCCGGTTCCCCGGTCGTTGAAATACCCCATCTGCCCTGGTTAGGCGAAAGAAGCTGCTCATGGCCTCATCGGCGTCCAGTGTCATCACCCTGAACATCAACGGCGAGAAGTACACACTGCCCGTCGACCACCGCACCACCCTGCTCGATGCACTCCGCGAGCGCCTCGCGCTGACTGGCTCAAAAAAGGGCTGTGACCAGGGACAGTGCGGCGCCTGTACGGTCCTGCTGGACGGCCGCCGGGCCGTGTCCTGCCTCCAACTGGCCGTGGCGGCCGAGGGCCGGGAGATCACCACCATCGAAGGCGTCGCCGAGGGCGAGCAGCTGCATCCCGTGCAGCAGGCGTTCCTCGACCTGGACGGATTCCAGTGCGGATACTGCACTCCAGGACAGATCTGCTCGGCGATCGGGGTGATCCAGGAGCACGCGGCGGGCTGGCCCAGCGCCGTCACCGACGACCTCCGCCCCGATGCCGGACCACCGCCGCTGACGGCCGAAGAGATCCGCGAGCGCATGAGCGGAAATCTCTGCCGGTGCAGCGCCTACGTCTCGATCGTCGAGGCCGTGGCCCAGGCGGCCGAGGCCCAGCCGGACGCGAGGCGCGCGGGCCTCGGGCCGGAGCCGAAGGAGGCCGTGGCATGAGGGAGTTCGACTATCGACGGGCGTCCGACGTCGCCGGCGCCGTCGCGCTGCTCGGCGCCGATCCCGACACCCGCTTCCTTGGCGGCGGCACCAACCTCGTCGACCTCATGAAGGCCGGCGTCGAACGCCCCGCCCGGCTCGTCGACATCCGCGAACTCCCCTTGGACCACGTCGAGTCGACGCCGGAGGGGGGCCTGCGCATCGGCGCCACCGTCACCAACAGCGACCTGGCCGCGCACCCTGAGGTCCGCCGCCGCTACCCAGCGCTGGCCCAGGCGGTGCTGGCCGGCGCCTCGGGACAGCTGCGCAACATGGCAACGATCGGCGGGAACCTGCTCCAGCGCACCCGCTGCGGCTACTTCACCGACGTCGCCAAACCGTGCAACAAACGCGTTCCGGGCAGCGGTTGCCCCGCCATAGAGGGCGAGCACCGCAACCACGCGATCCTGGGAGCGTCGGAGAACTGCGTCGCCGTACACCCCTCCGACATGGCCGTCGCGCTCGCCGCCTTCGACGCGGTCGTCCACTTCGAGACCGCCGACGGGCCGGGGGAGGCGCCCCTGGCGGACTTCTACCTGTCCGTCGGCGACACACCGCACCGCGAGACCGCCCTGCCTGCAGGTGCCCTGATCACCGGCGTCGCCCTGCCGCCCGTTCCGGTCGCCGCCAACTCCCGCTACCGCAAGGTGCGCGAGCGCGCCTCGTACGCGTTCGCCATCGGTTCGCTCGCGGCCGCGCTCGACGTGAGGGACGGCATCGTACGCGACGCGCGCCTGGCCTTCGGCGCCGTCGCCTCCCGGCCCTGGCGGGCCCTCGCCGCCGAACGCGTCCTGATCGGTGCTCCCGCCGACGCCGAGACCTACGCCGCCGCGGCCGACGCCGAACTGGCGGCAGCACGGCCACTGGCCCAGAACGGATACAAGGTGACACTCATGCGCAACCTCGTCGTGGCCGAGTTCACCCGACTCGCACAGGAGGCCACCCGATGACCACCGTCACCGCCGCGGCCCACACGCGGGAGCCTTCCGTCGGCACTGCCCATACCCGCGTGGAGGGCAGGGACAAGGTCACCGGCGCGGCCCGTTACGCCGGTGAGATCCCCTTCGCCGACCTCGCGCACGGCTGGCTGGTGCTCTCCACGGTCGCCCGTGGCCGCGTCCGCGCCATCGACAGCGACCCGGTCCTCGCCATGCCGGGCGTCCTCGCCGTCCTCGACCACCGCAACGCCCTGCGCTTGAACACCGACTACACCGGTCTGCTGGGCACGAAGCCGGACCCGACCTGTGCCGTCTTCCAGCACGACCGGGTGCCGCACCTGGGCTGGCCGGTGGCGCTGGTCGTGGCGGAGACGTCCGAGCAGGCGAGGGAGGCCGCCGAGGCGCTCGTGGTGCACTATGAACAGGAGCCCCACGACATCGACTTCGTCGCGGGCCATCCGGGCGCCTACCCGGTGGACGGGCACATGCCGGCGGTGACGGAGAAGGGGGACCTGGACGCCGAACTGGCCGCGTCGGACCTCGTCGTGGACGCCGAGTACCGCACCCCAGAAGAGCACCACAACCCGATGGAGCCGCATGCGGCGACCGCCCACTGGGACGGCGGCCGGCTCGAGGTGGTCGACTCCAACCAGGGCGCCACCTGGGTCATCGGCGAACTCGCGAACCTCTTCTCGCTCGACCCGGCGTCGGTGCGGGTGCGCTCGGAGCACGTCGGTGGCGGCTTCGGTAGCAAGGGCGTACGGGCCCACCAGGTGGCCGCCGTGATGGCCGCAACCATACTGCAGCGCCCGGTGCGAGTCGTCCTGACCCGCCGCCAGATGTTCTCGCTGGCCGGCTACCGCAGTCCCACCATCCAGCGGGTCAGGCTCGGCGCCGACGCCGAGGGGCGGCTGCGCGCGCTGGAGCACAGTTCCCTCAGCCTCACCTCCACCGTGCACGAGTTCGTCGAGCCGAGCGCCGGGGTGGCACGGGTGATGTACGACGCCGCCGCCCACCACACCGCCAACCGTGCGGTCCGGCTCGACGTGCCCACCCCGACGTGGATGCGGGGCCCGGGTGAGGCGCCGGGCTCCTTCGCGCTGGAGGCGGCGCTCGACGAACTCGCCGAGAAGGGCGGCATCGACCCGGTCGAGCTGCGGCTGCGCAACGACCCCGAGCGGGGGCCGGTGTCCGGCCTGCCGTTCGCCGGCCGCAACGTGGCCGCCTGCTTCCGGGACGGCGCCCGCAGGTTCGGCTGGGCGGACCGGGACCCGCGCCCCGGCCTGCGCCGGGACGGCCGCTGGCTGCTCGGCACCGGCACCGCGGCGGCGTCCTTCCCCGCGGGCGCGGCGCCCTCCACGGCCACCGTGACCGCGCACCCGGACGGCGGCTTCACCGTGCGGATCGCCGCGGCCGACATCGGCACCGGCGCCCGTACCGCACTCACCCTGGTCGCCGCCGATGCGCTGGCCGTGCCCCCGGAGCGGGTCCGCGTCCGCATCGGTGACAGCGACTTCGGACCGGCGATGATCGCCGGCGGTTCCATGGGCACCCGCTCCTGGTCCTGGGCGGTCGCCGCCGCGGCCGCGGAACTGCGCGACACACTGGCTCCGGGCGCCGACATCCCCCCGGAGGGCATCACAGTGCGCTCGGACACCACCGAGGCCATCGGCTCGCTCGCGCCCGCCGAGCGACACTCCTTCGGAGCCCAGTTCGCCGAGGTGGCCGTGGACGTCACCACCGGCGAAGTGCGCGTGCGGCGCATGCTCGGGATCTTCGCGGCGGGCCGGATCGTCAACCCGCTCACCGCGCGCAGCCAGCTCGTGGGCGGCATGATCTGGGGCATCTCCATGGCGCTGCACGAGGAGGCCGTACGGGACCGCGCCTCGGGCGGCCACGTCGGCGCCGATCTCGCGGGCTACCACGTGGCCACCCACGCCGACATCCCGCACGTCGAGGCCGACTGGATCGACGACTTCGACCCGAACGACCCGGTCGGGATCAAGGGCATCGGCGAGGTCGGCATCGTGGGCGCCGCGGCCGCCGTCGCCAACGCGGTCTGGCACGCGACCGGCGTGCGCCACCGAGTCCTGCCCATCCGGCCGGACCGGGTCCTGACCTCGGCGACGGGAGCGCTCGATGCTTGACCTGGCCGGGGAGCTGGACCGGTGGATCCCGGAGGGCCGGGAGTTCGCCGTCGCCACCGTGGTGGCCGTCGGCGGCAGCGCACCGCGCGGTCCCGGCGCCGCCCTCGCCGTGGACGGCGCGGGCACCGTGATCGGCTCGGTTTCCGGCGGCTGCGTCGAGGGCGCGGTGTACGACCTGTGCCTGGAGGCGCTGCGCACCGGGGAGAGCGTGCTCGAACGGTTCGGCTACAGCGACGAGGACGCCTTCGCCGTCGGACTGACCTGCGGCGGCACGATCGAGGTGCTGGTCACGCCGGTGTCCGGCCAGGAGCCCGCCCGGGCGGTCCTCGCGGCGGCCGTGGCGGCCGCCGCGCAGGGCCGGCCGGTGGCTCTGGCCCGGGTCGCCCGCGGCCCGGCCGCGCTCCTGGGCCGGGCTCTGCTGGTGCGGTACGACGGCTCGTACGAAGGCGCTCTCGGCGGCCACCCGGAACTGGATCGGGCGGCGGCGGCCGAGGCCCGCGCCCTGCTGGAGGCGGGCCGTACCGGCACGGTGGAGATGTCGGCGGACGGTTCACACTGCCCCGGCGGCCTCACCCTGCTGGTCGAGTCGAACGTGCCGCCACCACGCATGATCGTCTTCGGGGCGGTGGACTTCGCCTCGGCGCTGGCACGGGCCGGCAAGTTCCTCGGCTACCACGTGACCGTGTGCGACGCCCGCCCGGTCTTCGCCACCCGGGCCCGCTTCCCCGATGCCGACGAGGTCGTCGTGGACTGGCCGCACCGCTACCTGCGGCGCACCGCGACCGACACCCGCACGGTCCTGTGCGTCCTCACCCACGACGCCAAGTTCGACATCCCTCTGCTCAAGCTGGCCCTCGGCATGCCGGTGGCTTTCGTCGGCGCGATGGGCTCGCGCCGCACCCACGAGGAGCGCAACAGGCGTCTGCGGGCCGAGGGGGTGAGTGCGCGGGAACTGGAAAGACTTCGCTCTCCGATCGGCCTCGACCTCGGTGCTCGTACGCCCGAGGAGACCGCCCTGTCGATCGTGGCGGAGATCGTCGCCGCCAGGCGGGGCGGCACCGGGGTGCCCCTGACCGACTCCCGGACGCCCATCCACCGCGACCTTCAGACCGCGGAAGCGACGGTGGGATAAGCAGCGCCCAGGTGGGTCCGCTCGGGATCCGGCCCACCGCAGGCTGGGGCTGGGCCGAACGGAAACATCCCGACCGGGTGCCGGCCACCTACCACCGCACTCACGGGGTGCGCTACTTCCAGGGCTGTCACTCGGTCGGCGACGACCGCCTGTGGGGTGTCAACCACCGCAGGAAAGGCACTGCGAACACGCTGGCCGCGCTGAGGTCGATCCGCGCCGCCCGGCCCGATGGCGCACCGATCTACGTGATCATGGACAACCTATCCGCCCACAAGGGCGCCGACATCCGCCGCTGGGCGAAGAAGTACAAGGTCGAGTTGCGCTTCACTCCGACCTACGCCTCGTGGGCGAACCCGATCGAGGCGCGCTTCGGACCGCTGAGGCAGTTCACCATCGCCAACTCGAACTATCCCAACCACACCGTGCAGAATCGGGCCCTGCACGCTTACCTGCGCTGGCGCAACGCCAACGCCCGCCATCGCGACGTCCTGGCCGCCGAACGCAAGGAACGCGCCCGCATCCGCAGCGAGAAGGGAATCCGCTGGGGCCGACGCCCCCTCGCCACCGCGGCCTGAACGACGCGGCGAATCCATGCGATCACAGCAGTGCACCGTGACTCTCATCCGATGCTCTGCCAGAGCCAGGCAGCGCTTGCTACACCGACTCCGCCCGGAACTCGACGTGGGGGTCAGTGACGTAGTCGCGCCATCCTTCCCGGTGCCCCTGGGCCATCAGCCGGTAGTAGATCGTCTCCCGCCGTTCGCCTGCGACGTGATCGCCGATGTTGTGGCCGAGCAGGTAGTGCGCGAGAAGAACGCTTCCAGCGGTGCCGGTGGCCTGCACGGGGTCGCCCAGTTCAACGGGCGGGTACGGACCGGGCACCATGTCCTGAAGGCGCAATGCGTCGGGTCCGCGCTCAGCCAGGAACTGCCCGAAGCGCAGGTGCGTGCCTGGCCAGATCCATAGGTTCCCCCGGTGTGGGAGGCTCTGGTCGGTCAGCCACACCCCGGCAAGGAGGGAAAACGTGCCGGGGCGGCCATCCGGCTCGGGCGGGGTGAGCCCGTCGACGTGCGGACCTCCGGGCGGGTTCGGCCAGGGCGGCAGCGTCAGGGCGAGCTGCGCGAACTCCGGCTCGTACACGCTCAGCCCCGGCCGCAGCAGCTCACCCGCGAGTTCACCGATTCCTGCACTCCGGTAGAACTCAAGAAGCGGATGTCCTACAGAGCCGAGTCGAGGGAACAGGAAGTACGGTCCCCGGTGACCAGGGTCAGGCGGTTTCCGCTCCAGCATCCCCTCGACGATCCTTCGCCCCCTCGCGATCTGCGCCGCGTCCAGCACGTCCGGCACGACGACGAACCCGTCGCGAAGGAAGGAGGCTCGCATCTCCCCGGTGATCTGCCCCATGTCGCCAGTGCAACAGGCAGTGGGGGACTCGGACAACCGAATTTCCCTTGCCGCTTGAGGCAGAAAGCACCTCGACCCGCAATGCGCAACCGACCCGGCGAACCTTCCCGGTCAGAGCACCAGCTGGCCGGCGGCGTGGCCGCCGGATGCTCATCCCCTTCGCCGCCGACCCCGGCGCGGAAACCCTGCGGGTGACGGTCCGGTAGAAAGTGTTTCGCAGATGCGAACCGCAGCAGTCCTGAGCCCGGTGGGCTGGCTGGTCACCCGTGCCCTGCCGCAGCGCCAGAAGTGCGGCGACCAGCTGTGTGACGAGGGGATGCATCTCGATACGGGCCGGGAGTGTCCGCGGTGCGAGGACCGGCGGTTCGGTAGCCGGGCCCGGCGCCGCGCGGTCGCGGCTGCCGTGGACGCGGCGATGCCGTACGCCATGCCGGAGAAGCTGCGTGCGACGGCTGAGCGGCAGCTGCACGAGACCGTGACCGCCGAGGTGACCTGCATTCTTCCGTTGCCGCCAAGCCGGTTCTCGACACTTTCACCAACTCCGACCTATCGACCGAAACGGCAAGTACGCACAGGGATGCTGGAGACGGACTCAACCGCGGCGGCCAGCCTCAGGAGTAAGCCTGCAGTGCGCTCGCGCGGGAGGATGGCGGATGGCTGTCGCGAAACGAGCCGGGATCATCCCCGCTTGCGCAGGAGCGACTCGAGGGACGTGGATTGCTGCCTTGTGCCCTTCACGGCTGCGCGGCCGTCGAGGTGGGGGGCATGCCCGGGGGTAGGCGGGCTGCCATGAGATGCCACGGTCCTCGGCAGGCTCTCGGGGCGGAACGGTCAACTGTCGCGGCGTGCCCACTGCGCGGCCCGGACCGTTCCCTGCTGAATGTCCTGCCGGGGCAGTTGGAGGCCGAAGGCGTCCTCCAGGGCGTGGAAGTACAGCTCGAACTCGCTGGTCAGTTCGGGGTGGTCGAGTTCGGCGCGGCGTATGGCCTGGTTGAGGAAGTCGAGCTGACCGCCTCGGAAGTAGGGGGCGCGGCCGCAGTCGTACCAGATCAGCTCCAGGGCACCCCAGTCGTCGTCGATGCGGCGGCCGTCATGCATGTGGGCGAAGGTGTAGATGGCCTTCGCGGAGGTGGCGCTCAGGTGGACCGTCTCGGTGACGCCGAGCCGGGCGAGCGCCTCGGCATCGGGCCCGAAGCCGGGGGCCTTACATCAGGAACGCCCAGCCGCCGGCCATGCCGGAATGTCCAGGACATGACCTTTCCCTGTCGGCGCTGTACGCCGTCCGGAAGCGACCAGGCGACCCGGGGGCTCGTGAAGTGCCAGGTCATCTCCATGGGTACCAGCGACGGGTCACGTTCCTTCGCCGCGGGCGGCGGGTTGCCGTGCCGCTGGGCATCCGGCCTCGTGGGGCGACTGGCCGAGATCGCTGACGGCGGCCTGCTTGCTCAGGGCGTCCGATGAAGGACTTCCGTCTCACACAACCACGGCATCCGGTCCCCGGAGCGGCGACATCCCCGCATGCGGATGGAGGTGGAAAGCTGGAGGCATGGCCCTTCGAGCGCGGCTGAACCTGCGGCATTCCTGGCGGCCGGGTCACGCACCCGCGCTGGTCGTGATCCCACTGGGGCTGATCGTCACCGTGTGTGTGGTCGATGTGCTGGCTCCCCCGCACATCCACCTCGGTCCACTGCTAGTGGCAGCACCCGCGATCACCGTGGCGTTCGCCGGTGCCCGCGTGACGGCGCTGATGGGAGCTCTCGCGGTGGCGGCCCAGGTGCTGATCGGCGTGCTCAGAGGCGTCCTGCCCACCGCCAACATCCAGGTCCAGGTCGCTGCCCTGATCGTCGTCTCCACCGTCTGTGTCACCTTCTGCGTGCTGCGGGACCGGCGTGAGCGGCAGTTGCACCGGGTGCGGTCGGTGGCCGAGGCAGCACAGAGTGTGCTCTTGCAGCCACTGCCCACACACGTCGGCCCGTTGTGGATCGCCGGCATGTACATCCCCGCCGAGGAAGAAGCCGACCTGGGCGGAGACCTGTACGCGGCCGCACGGACCGCCCACCACAGTACCCGGCTCCTCATCGGCGACGTACGCGGCAACGGGTTGCCCGCGATCAGCAATGCCGCCCTGCTGCTCGGCGCCTTCCGCGCAGCCGCCCATCGACAGGCCACCCTCCCTCGCCTCGCCGTCCACCTGGACGCCGCGCTCCGCTGGGACACCACCCAGTGGCGATCACATACAGAGCAGGACACCAACGAGGACTTCGCCACCGCCATGCTGCTCGACATCCCCGACCACGAGCAGGTCGTCCACCTCATCTCCTGCGGCCACCCACCACCGCTCCTTCTGCGGGGGAATCAGCTCATCCCACTCGTGGCCGAGGCGAGCCACCTTCCGATCGGACTAGGCGGGGTCTTCGGCATGGCCGCCTACGACGTCCAGACCTTCCCGTTCGAGGTCGGCGACCTGCTGCTCCTTTACACAGACGGCGTCATCGAAGCCCGCAATGCCGACGGAGACTTCTACCCCTTCACCGAACGGGTGATGGAGTGGGCCAAGGACGACCCCGACGATCTACTGCGCCATCTCCAGCAGGACCTGCTGGCCCACGTCGATGGACACCTCAACGACGACGCGGCCGTAGTCGCGATCCGCCGCGTGACAGTCTGATCCCCGGCCACCGGACTCCGCTCGTCCTCGACCAGGCCAGTACCTGTCAGCCCGGCAGTGATGGCATGCGTCCCGTCATGCACGCCGACCTCGCACGGGAACGGGTGCGCAGCCCGGTTCCCGCCCCACCGTCTCTCATCCCGCAGGCGCACGCAGATCACGTCTCAAGGAACATTCGTCCGTAGCGGAGGGTCAGGTGGGCACGAAAGAATCGTCCTCTGTGCTGGCGCCAGGCAGCCGGAACCGTGCGGAGACGAGGGCAGCGTCGATACCGCGGGTGCCGGTGGACACGCACAACATGCACGCGAGGTCGTCCATACGCCGGCGGACCTCCGGGTTTCCCTCATCGGCATGCAGGATCCGCAGCGCGTCGTACCCGGGCCGCCGACGGGGAGACGATCAACATCGGCACCGGACGCCCGACCAGCATCCGCCGCGTCGCTGACCTCATCGCCGCCCTACCCCGGCACCCAGCTCCGGGAGACGCCGATGCCGCCCGGCGACCCGCTGGGCGGTTGCGCCAGCACCACCCAGATGGAACGCGTCCTGAACTGGCGGCCGCAGGTCCCGGTCGATGGCGGCGTGCCACACGGAGTCCTCGTCGTCGGTGCCCCAGAGACAGCCACCTGGTCGACATTCGAGCATCCCCCTGACTTCGGGAGCTATGCCGGCATCCTGCCTGCATAGCTCCCGGGCCCGACGGGTGACGGACTGGCGCCGGGTGGAGCCCTGCCCCGGAGCCTTTCCGCACCTCGCCCCCGGTTGTTGTTGCGGGACGTCACGGGCCAGCTCAGACTTGTCGCGGAGGACGAGCCTCCGGTACGCGCGCGCCGCCGTACCGTGCCGGCTTTCGCCCTGACGCGCGAGGGCGTTCTCCTCGACCAGGTGCACCTCCATGGCCGAGTCACGGCGGCCGGAAGCTTGAGGCAGGTCTTGGCGAGGAGGCCGTCGACGAGGCGGGGCGGTACGGCATTTTCGTGCGTGCCGGGTCCTCACCGGCGTGGTGAGCTGATCGAGACGCGTCCGCTGACTTCCGCCGGCGATCTCCTCAGGTGCGGCAACACACCTCCGACCGGGGCGAACTCGTGCGTACGACAGCAGTTGGTAGGAGGTCAATGATGATCGGCCGTCGATCAGCCCCGTCGGAGTGTGACCCCCGGGCGGAATTGCGCGTCTTACATGCGAGACCGCATCCCGACGGCCCCCAACGGAAGGTTCTTCGATGGACAGTCAGATCGTGAAGGTGAAGATTCACCCCGCCATCGGTGTCGCCCGGGTCGGCAACAGTCTCGAAGCACCCTTCATCGGCCCGGAATCACCGGACCAGAAACCAGCGGACCCCGGCTCCTACAAGGACGGTTCCGGGGCGCTCCGCAGGCAGGCCGCACGGTTCCGTGTGTACGGCTACAACGCCGCGGGGGAGGTGGTGAGGGAGCTGAAGCCGGGCACCGAGGGTGTCTCCGAGATCCAGTGGACGGTGCATCTGGCCAACAAGAAGGCCGCCTGGTACCAGTTCCATCTGGCGCTGGACATACCCGAGGGCAACACGCTCGCGGCAGAGCAATACGCTCTGCGCAACGCCGACGTCGTGGGCGCCGAGAGGAAGAAGCTGGTCAACGACCCCGGAAGCCGCACCGTCCGCGGCTCGAAGACCGAGACGCAGAAGTTCGACACCGGCAAGATCATGGGCAAGGCGGTGTACCTCGGCGAGATCTCCACCCGTTCCGACGGCCGTCTGCTGGTGCTCGGTGGCCGGGGAAACTCCGCCTCCTACACGAACCAGCCGATCACTGGGGTCGCCAACAACAACACCTGGTACGACGACGTGTCCGACGGCCCGGTGACGGCGACGGTCCGTATCGACGGCAAGGATCTGACCGCCGCCCCGGCCTGGGTCGTGGTCGGGCCTCCGGACTACGCCCCCGGCGTGAAGTCCATACGTACCCTCCACGACCTGCTCTTCGACGTCTTCGTCCAGGCCGGTTCGCTGACCCGCCCGCAGCAGATCTCGTTCACCGATCACATCGAGCCGATCTTCCGCCGGTTCTGCGATCTGCAGTGGGTCAACCAGGGATTCGCGGCGCAGTTCGGCTGGAACGGCCCTCACTTCTTCCTCTCGCCTGCCATGCGCAAGAGGCTCGCCGATCCGTCCGACCGGAACCGGGAACTGCGCCGCCAGACGTACGCCGCCCTGCGCGACTACGACCGGGACGGAAAGTCCCCGCTGCCGTGGCCGTGGATCTACGGCGACGCCATGGCCAGCACGCCCAAGTCCGTGCGTCAGCACCTGGTACTGTCGCCGACCCAGGACTGGATGCTGCAGCGCTGGGCGGACGGGGCTTTCCTGGCCGGACCCCTGCGGCAGCCGCGCCCCACGGTCGACGACGCCCCTGTCGGCGAGCAGCCGGGGCTGTTGGACCGGGCGACCCTGGAGAACTGCGCCGCCGACGCGTTCCACCCGGGGTGCGAGGTCACCTGGCCGATCAGGCACCCGAGCATGTTCAGTGAACCCTTCCGCATCCTGCACCGCGCCACGGGCACCGCGGAACCCGACTACGGGCCCACCCTCACCCCGCAGGAGGCGGTGGCCGCCAACGGCCCCCTGCACGCACAGGGGCCCGGAGACCTCACTCGCTGGATGGCCGCCCCCTGGCAGGCGGACACCGCGAGCTGCCGCTCCGGCTATGAGGTGCTGGCCAACCTGGGGCCCCGGTACAGCCCTTACCTGCCGACCTTCTGGCCTGCCCAGGCACCCAACCATGTCCTCAAGCTGGAGGACTTCGAGAAGGTCAACACGCCGTCGACCGGGAGCGACGACAGCGCCCGGGAAGAGGCGTTCGAGCGGCGGGCGACCTGGCTGCGCGGCCTCAACGGCACCATGAACCAGCAGCGCACACAGATGATCAAGGACTGGCCCAAGCTCGGCATCGTCGAGGTGCGCGACTACACAGTGGGCGACGGGAAGTTCCCGGAACGGATCCTGGTGGAGTCGCGCCCGGGACAACCGCTCGACCAGGCACCGGACACGGCGAACCTCGTCAACCTGCACGTGCCCGAGGCGGGTCCGCACGTGTTGTCCGCGGCGGCGGGCATCCTGCCCGAGGGAAGGCTCTCCCCCGAAACCGCCGAGGCCGCCTCCGCGGCACGGGTGATCGGCGAGGCCGCCCGGGCGACCGGTTACCGCGAGGAGGAGATCACCGCCGGATATCTCGAGATACTCGACCCCTTCCGTGACGCGCGGTGAGCGCCGCACTCGCTCCCGGCACGGACACCTACGACGTCGTGGTGGCGGGCGGCGGCCCGGCCGGCTGCGCCGCCGCGCTCGTGCTCGCCCGTGCCGGCCGTACGGTTCTGCTGGCGGATGCCGGCACCGGGCCGCCCAAGGTCGGCGAGACGCTCGTGCCCGCCGGGCGGGTTCTGCTCGGCGACCTCGGCGTCGCCGACCGTGTTCTCGACTCGGGGCATCTGCCCTGCTACGGCAGTCTTTCGGCGTGGGGTTCGGCCGACCTGCACGCCGTGGACTTCATCAACGACCCGCACGGCCATGGCTGGCACCTCGACCGGCGGTTGTTCGACCGGCGTCTGCGCGACGCCTCGCGCGCGGCGGGGGCCGAGGTCGCCGAGGGCTCGGCCGTACGCGACACCGCGCGGACGCCGGACGGCAGCTGGACCCTGGTCCTGCGCGGCGGTACCGGACCTGCCGGTACCCGGTCCGGTGGCGAGCGTCTGGTGCGCTGCCGCTGGGTGATCGACGCCACCGGCCGCGCCGCCGCGATCGCCGTCCGCTGCGGGGCCCGGCGGCGGGTCCGGGACCGGCTCACAGCTCTGTACGTGCCCCTGGAGGCGGACCCGCTGGACACCGACCGCCGTTCCCTCGTCGAGTCCGACGAGGACGGCTGGTGGTACACCGCCCCGCAGCCCTCTGGCGGGCGACTGGTCGCCTACTTCACCGACGCCGACCTGCCCGCCGCCTCCCACACCGCACGCCACTTCCGCCGACGGATGACGGCCACCCGCCACGTGTCCCGATGGGTCCACCGGGACGGACCCCCGCCCATGTCACCTGCCGCGCCCCGTCGGGCCGCCGCGCACACAGCGCACCTGGACACGGTGTACGGAGACGGCTGGACCGCCGCCGGGGACGCGGCGGTCGCGTTCGACCCGCTCTCCTCCCAGGGCGTGCTGACCGCTCTCTACACCGGGCTGGGCGCGGGACTGGCCGTCGACACCCGCCTGGGTCGCGCCCCCTACGGCGCGGACTCGGCCCTCGCCGCATACGCGGACAAGGTCGCGGCCGCACGGAGCGCGTATCTGCGCGGCCATCGTGTCATCCACGCCCAGGAGGCCCGCTGGACCGACCGCTCGTTCTGGGCGCGGCGCCTGGCCGACCTCCCCGACTCGTCCTGCCGACCGCAGGAAGGGCCCAGCACGTCATGAACACCGAACGGCCCCGAGTCGTCACCGAGACCGGCTGGACCGTGCCGCAGCGAAGGCACGGCTGGGCGGCGTCTTACGGCCGACGCCGACCGGGCGCGGCACCCCTGATCAGCTCCAGCGTCACACCCGCGCCGGGGCTCTTCATGACCTGTTCTCTCTTAGAGCGTCCGCCAGTAGGAGATCGCTCAACGCCTGCCAGATCTGCCGCAGGCGTCAGGTAGCCGATGCCGTGGCGGCGTCGTAGGTGGCGCGGGCAGCAGTGATGTCGGCTCGGTGGCGTTCTGCCCAGCCGACGAGCCCAGCGAGGGTTGCGTGGAGTTCGCGGGCCATGGGCGTGAGGCTGTATTCCACCTTGGGTGGCACGGTGGGGTAGACGGTCCGGATGAGCAAGCCGTCGCGTTCCAGCTTGCGCAGGTTCAAGGTGAGCATGCGTCGGCTGATGCCTGTAATGGCGCGTTCCAACTCGGTGAACCGGACCGGCCCGTGTGCGGCGGCGACGAGGATTCCAATGCTCCACTTGCCCGCGACGCGGTCGAGGACTTCGGTGAGTGGGCACGCCTCGTTGCTGACCTGGTCGGACACATCGGTGTGACTGCGTGACATGAAAGTGCCTCCTTCCACCGCACGTCATGGTTACAGAGGATGACCGCTGTAACAAGTCGTGCACCATTGGAAGGGGTTCCCGTGCGGAGAACCGACACATCAGCACAGACATCACGATGGTCGGCACTGGCCGTGCTCTGCGCCGGACAGTTGATGGTCATCCTCGACGGGACCATCGTGAACGTGGCACTGCCGTCCATCCAGCGGGACCTTGGTTTCTCCTCGTCGAGCCTGGCCTGGGTGGTCAACGCCTATCTGGTCCCCTTCGGTGGCCTGCTACTGCTCTCCGGACGGCTCGGCGACCTCATCGGGCGTAAGCGTGTCTTCATCGCCGGCCTGAGCGTCTTCACGACCGCCTCGCTGCTGTGCGGCGTGTCCCAGGACCCGGCGATGCTGCTGGCCTCCCGGTTCGTCCAGGGCATCGGCGGCGCAGTGACATCTGCCGTCACTCTCGGCATGGTCGTGACCCTGTTCCCGCAGCCGAACGAACGGGCCAAGGCCATCGGCGTCTACAGCTTCGTCCAGTCCGCCGGCGGTTCGATGGGCCTCCTCGCCGGCGGCGCCCTGACGCAGACCATCAGCTGGCACTGGATTTTCTTCGTCAACGTCCCGATCGGCATCGTGGCCGCGCTGTCGGCCGGGCGCACGCTCGCCTTCGAACCCGGTGTCGGACTCGACAAGGGAACCGATGTCGTGGGCGCGCTCCTGGGCACATCCGCGCTGATGCTCGGCGTCTACGCGATCGTCGAGACCACCAACTACGGCTGGACTTCCAGACACACACTGGGCTTCGGCACCGCGGCACTCGCATTGCTCCTCGCATTCGTCGCCCGCCAGGCGAAGGCGCCCCACCCGCTCTTGCCGTTGCGTGTGTTCCGCTCACGCAACGTCTCGGGAGCGCTCGGAATCCAGGCCCTCATGGTGTCCGGGATGTTCAGCTTCCAATTCCTGTGCGTGCTCTACCTGCAGAAGGTGCTAGGTTTCGACGAGATGCACACCGGCCTCGGCATCTTCCCGGTCTCGGTCGCGATCGGTGCGCTGTCCCTCGGCCTCTCGCCCAAGCTGATCGCGCGCTTCGGCCCCCGTGCCGTACTCCTTCCAGGACTCGCGCTCATCACGGCAGGTCTCGCCGGACTCGGCCGCGTACCGGCAGGCGGGAGCTATGTCGTGGACGTCCTGCCCGCGTTGCTGCCGCTCGGCATCGGCTTCGGCCTCGCGATGCCGTCACTGGCCACGCTCGCAATGTCAGCGGCCACGCCCCAGGACTCAGGGACCGCCTCCGGCATGTTCAACACCATGCAGCAGATCGGCAGTGTCTTCGGTCTTGCGGCCCTCAGCACGCTCGCCACCTCGCACACGGACGCCCTCCTGGGCGACGGGGCAAGCACCACCTCGGCACTCACGAGTGGTTACCAGCTTGCCTTCCGCATCGGCTCGGGCATCGTCGCCGTCGCTCTCCTTCTCGCCGCCACCCTGCTGCGCTCCCTCTCCACGGCGCAACGTCCAGCGGCCGAAAAGCAGCCAGTCACCGAGATCGCCACGTATTCGGACTCGCCATCGGACTCACCACGACACTGTCTCGATCGTGGGGCGTCTACCTGCTCAGCCGGGCTTGGCTCGCGCTTCTCGGGCGGACGCCCCTGCGGCTGAACCGATTCCTCGAAGACGCCCACCGCAGTGGCGTGCTGCGTCAAACCGGCTCGGTCTACCAGTTCCGCCACGCCCGACTACATGACCGTCTGTCACAGACCTGACCACGATCTCTCGGCCCTGCGACCTCCTCATGTGGCAACCATCGGTGATTATCCGCATCCTGCAGCCCGTGACTTCATGTAGTTGCGACGGTTTGTGACTGCTGGAGAGAGACTTGTCCGCGTCTTTGGTTTCAGGTCGCCTGCCTGGCCAGTCTGTGCAGGGCCCGCACGGCAGGTGATCCGGGGTCGGCCGTGATCAGGACGACTTCCTGGTCATCCTCGGGCACGAGCAGGACGTCGCAGTTCAACCGCAGCGTGCCGACTTCCGGGTGGTCTAGGGTCTTGGTGCGGTGCCCAGGAGCATGGACCGGATGTGTCTGCCAGATCTGCCGGAACTCCTCGCTGCCGACGTGCAATTCGGCCAGCAGGGCGGTCACCTGCGGGTCGTGCGGGTAGCGGTCGGCGGCCCGGCGAAGCCGCGCCACCACGATGTGCCCGAACTCCTCGGCGCCGGAGCTCTCATACATCCGTCCCTGGCCCAGGAAGCGGCGCCGGGCCAGGTTCGTCGTCCCGCGCGCGAGGTCGCCGCCGAGCAGTGCCTGGGCCAGGGGGTTCCAGGCGACGACGCCGTACGCCGCGTCAGTGACGATGGCAGCGGTCTGGGGCAGCCGCTCCAGCATCCGGGCCACGTGCGGGCGTACCCGCCGCACCGCGTTGCTGCCGGGCGGCGGGTTCGATCCGGCCAGGCGGAAGAGGTGGCTGCGCTCGGCCGGCGTGAGCCGCAGGGCCTGGGCCAGCGCGTCCAGGATCCGGGGCGATGGCCGCGGTCCGCGGGCTTGCTCCAGTCGCGTGTAGTAGTCGACCGACATGTGGGCGAGTTCCGCGACCTCTTCGCGGCGCAGGCCCGGTGTACGGCGGGCGGTGCCCGTCGTCGTCAGGCCGACCTCGTGCGGACGCAGGCCCGCACGACGGTCCCGTAGAAAGCAGGCCATCTCCTGCCGCGCCATGCCACCTCCTGCCACTTGCCTGGTACAGGTTGTCCCTGGCAGGGCGCCCACGGCCAGGGGACCGTTGTTCCCATGAACGATCGCACAGCTTTGGTCACCGGTGCCAACAAGGGCATCGGCAAGCACATCGCCCGGCTGCTCGCGGCCGAGGGCCTCACCGTATACGTGGGCTCGCGCGACCCCGGGCGCGGACAGCGGGCCGTTGAGGAGATCGGTGCCGGCGCCCGGCTGCTGGTCCTCGACGTGACGGATCCCGACGGCATCGCACAAGCCGCAGCTCAGATGGAACACCTGGACGTGCTGGTCAACAACGCCGGCATCTCACCGTCACTCGCCCCGCCGGCCGACACCCTCATCGAGGAATACCGGCGCACCTACGAGACCAACGTATTCGGGGTGGTGGCGGTGACCAATGCCTTCCTGCCCGCCCTGCGACGGTCCCCGCGCCCCCGCATCGTCAACATCTCCAGTGGCACCGCGTCGCTGACCTGGAGCACTAACCCCAACCCCCAATTCACCCCAGGAAGCGGCAACGGTGCCGCCTACCGGTCGTCCAAGGCCGCCCTCAACGCCCTCACCGTCTTCTACGCCCAGACGCTGGCCGAGGACGGCTTCAAGGTCAACGCGCTCGCCCCCGGCATACGGGCCACCGAACTCAACCCCCGGGCCGCCGCTGCCGGCGGCGACCCGGCCGAGGCCGCTCACGGTGCCCTCCGCCTGGCCCTGCTGCCGGACGACGGCCCCACCGGTGGCTTCTTCTCCTGGGACGGAACGCCCGTGCCCTGGTGATTGGCGACCAGTCATGGGCGGCGCCGGGAACGGGTGTCCCAGCGGTGAGTCGTCCATGCCCGCCGGATCAGGCTACGCACGGTGGTGATCGTGTCGGCGAGGTCGAAGAAGGCGTCGATGACGGTGGCCCAGCGCTCGTAGCAGCGAGCGAGGCGGTGGAAGGCGTGCTGCCAGGCGTGGGTGCGCTCCACGTGCCGCCCTCGGCTTGCCTGGATCGACGCCTTCCCGCCTTTGTGCGCGCGATCCGGCCCGTGCGGGCCGCGTTCGTCGAGCGCTGTGGTCACGCTTGCATCCCTCAATGGTGCGCAGTTCGCCGCTTCGCTCGCCGACCGTCCGGGGCAGGACAGAACGCGCGTTGCAGGTTGTCGCCGCCTTGTCCGTCAAGGCGGCGACAACCTGCAGGTGCGACCAGGGGTCAGCGCGGGTTGAGCTTCCACAGGTGGTCGGCGGTGCCGTTGTCGTCCCATTGGAGGACTTGGGTGCCGCTGGCGGTGCTCATGTTCTGGACCCCCAGGAGCAGGTTGCTGTTGTAGTTGACGATCTTGTAGTAGCCGGTGCCGTCGGACACTACCCGCCACAAGTGGTCGGGGGTGCCGTTGTCACCCCAGATCAGCGCGGTGCCGCCGGCCGAGGTGCTCTGGTTGGTGATTCCCAGCAGCAGGCCACTGGCCTGATTGCGGATCTTGGACAGGCCCGAACCCGCGGACACCAGCGTCCAGGTCTGGGTAGCCGAGCCGCCCAAGGTGGCCTGGTCGACCAGCGTGCCTTGGCTGGTGGCCCCGTTCTGGGTGTCGAGCGCCAGACCGCTGTTCTTGTTGGTGATCTGGTAACTGCCGTCATGGGGGGAGCCACTGCCGCTCCCAGGCGTGATCACGATGTGGTAGCCGTAGGTGCTGTTCGCGGTCACCGGAACCGTGATGGAGCCATTGCTCACGGCGTAGTCGGACTCGGAGAGGGTGGTCGGCCCGGACACGGCTACCGTGCGTCCTGGAGAAGGTGTGTACTCGACCTTGACGTGGACGGTGGACCCGAAGGCCGACAGCGAGCCCAGTCCGGTGACGGTCACGGCCGAGCCGCCGGAGCTGCCGCCGAAGACGACGTCGATCTCGTTGCCTGCACTGTTGCGGGAGGCGGCTCCGTCGATTCCGGTCTGCGCGGGCGGGGTGGTCACGAGCATGCTGCCGCTCATGTCGGCGTACCACTTGTAGAGCCAGTAGGCGCCGTTGGGGCTGCCGCCCTGGCCGGTCAGCAGGTCGCCCAGCGCCCCGGACTGGTTCCAGAAGGCGAGTTCGGCGTCGTGGACGCCCAGGCGCTCGAACTTGGCGATGTAGCCCACCAGAGCACCAGGAACACCCACCTCGGCGGGGGCGGCGTACTCTTCGATCGCGATCGGCCGCGGACTGATGCCGTACTTCTGCTCCAGACCGGTCACCGTCGCCACGTCACCGGCGATCTTGGAGGACCTCGACAGCTCGTGCCAGGCGATGATGTCCGGCACCGTGTTGGTGGCGACCGCGTTCCTCAAGAAGTTGTCCATGTCGCTGATGTTGTCCGAGAAGCTCGGGCCCTGGATCGGCGTCGTGGTGTCCTTGGACCTGATCTCCCGGTAGGTCCTGGTCCAGAAGTCCTCGAACGTGCCGTTGGAGGACCGCCAGGTGCCATCGGACTCATTCCACGGCGCGTACGCGGCCAGGTTCGTGATGCCCGACGCCTTGGTCCGCGCGATCTGGTCGTCGACCACGCTCAGCCAGTTGCTCCAGCTGAACTGGTACGGCCAGCCCGCGTAGTAGTCCGACAACCGGTTGACCACCTTCGCTCCGGCTCTGGCCGCCTTCGGTGCCACCGTCAGGATGTCGCCGGTCGGCTGCTGATGACCGTCCTGCGGCTTTTGCACGAAGGTGTTCGGCTTGATCGCCTGCACCAGGTCGTCGGCCGGGGCCGTGGCGTTCGCCAGACCGTACAAACTGCCTGTCGCCACGTGCGTGACCGGGCGCAGGATCTGGTTGGTGTTGACCACGAGGGTGGTTGACGGAGGCGCGGCCGCCTGAGCGGAGGGCGCCCCGGCGAACATGGCTGAAGCCACGGCCAGTAACGCGGCTGCAAGTCTGGCAGCTCCGGTCAGCGGTCGGGCGGGTCGGTGATGCTCGTATCCACGCATGACGAAATGCCCTCCAAAGGGGTGGGGGTTGAGCATTGCGACAGCACAGAACACCGTCAGCAGGAGGCCGTCTGTCCTACGGCGCCACGCCGACCGGTGTGGGGCACGAACCGCTGCGTAACAGCGCAATGGTTTTCTCAGCGCACAACGTAGAAGCCTTGCGGTACAGGGTCAAGGGATCGCACAGAGTGCTTGCCTGCAAGTGCGAGGGCTGGCCCATCCTGGCGACGCGTACTTGCTTGGGAAGCCGTTTTCTCAACGTGGTCGCCCGAGGCGAGCGGATTCGAGCCGTCAGACAAGTCGTCTGCCGGCCCCGCGCCTTGACCAGGCCGGTGCCCGACAGGGCACGATCTCCCTCAGGTGGGTCGCGTGACGATGGAGATGCCCTATCAGCCGCTTAAGGGCAGGCTTCCGGTCTACTCCACCGCAGGCTGGCGGGAGACGCTGGCCACCGCATGCGCCCGCCAGGCCGGGCTTCTCCCAGAAAGGCGGCTGGAACGGCTCCTGTGCGCAGCCAGCGCTTCAGCTCCATCGCTGCGCGGCCGACGGGTGGGTGAGCTCGTCGACCGCGTCGATGATCAGGGAGCCGCCCTCGGTGAGCCGGGCGTGCAGCTCGGCAGGGTGCAAGCGCTGCCGCACGGTCTGCCTCCGCGTGGTGACCGCGGCGGTGTAGCGGGCCGTTTCAACGGGCGGGTTGGGGCGACGGGGCGGCCACGGACGGGGAGTCGACGCCCGGGGCGGGCGTCATGCGGTGGCGGGAGTGCTCGTGTCGGCGGCCGCCGTCTGCGCGCGGCTGGCTTCGCGTTCGGCGTGGCGATGATGGAGTTGGTCGAAGGCGGTGTGGTCGGTCAGGGCCGTGGTGATCAGGTCTCGCCGGTACTCCATGCCGGCGATGATTCCTGCGTGGTAGCGGCACTGGTCCTGGGCTTCGAAGCAGGTGGGGCAATCTTCCCAGGACACGTCGTACGGGGCGGTCTCCGGCCCCGGCTGCTCCGGGTCCGGCCGGTGGCCGGCGGGGGAGTAGGGGCTGGGGGTGAACAGGTCTTCCTGCCAGGTGGGCGGCAGTTCACGGAGGTGGCCGGCCAGGGCGGCCGCGATCGGCCGGTAGTGCTCGAACAGCGACGCCCATAGCCTGCGGGCCTCGGTGTCCGGGTCGAACCGCGGGGGCAGCTCATGGGCCTCATGGGCGTAGGAGCGTGCTGTATCGCGGAGCTCTTCCCAGTGGCTGGTGTCGATGTCGGCTTCCACGGCCGCGCCCAGGATCTGGGTGTCGTGGAGGAACTCCGGGGCTGAGAGCGGCGCGGCGATGGTTTCGGCTGCGGCGGGGTCGCGGCGGGCGAGCGTGCCCACGGCCTGATCGGTGAGGAAGGCCCAACGGCAAGCCCGTAGGTCCGCTCCGTATGCGCGTGCTGTCCGGATGTCGACCGAGAGCTGCTGACGAACGAGTCTCAGTCAGCGAGGTCTCTCGCTTCGTAGCTGGCCAGCCCCAGGGCAAGCAGGGGCGGCACCAGTGCGTTCAGATACCAGGCCATGTCCGTGAGGGCTGGTGCTCCGGAGAGGCTCCGCCGGTCGATCGTCGGGATGAAGGAACAGTGCGATCGGCCAGCATGAAAAAGCAGTTGGCCACCGGTTTCCGCAGTTGAGTGATAGATGCAGACACCGACGTCGTGGTCGACGTTGGCCGGTGAATCAACCAGGGTCAGGACCTCGGCTGCCTGGTCGGTCGAAGTCGACTGCCAGTCGAACAGGTCGTCGTTGTTGACTACGTAGGAGATACCAAGCGGTTCCTGCAGCGACCACCCCTCACCGGCCAGGGATCGCACCACGGCGCCCACGGTGACGGCACGTGCGAACACGAGATCGATGTCGGCGGTCCTGGACATTCGCGGCTCCTGCGGTGGGGTTGATCGATGCCGGAAGCGTTTCACGTGTTGCATCGTCATGGAGCGAGGAGCACCCGCTTCCTCAGGAGTGCGAAGCCGGCTCGGCCGAACCGTCTCGCTGCTCACGTCCACCGACACCACCGACACGAGCGAAGCCGTCATGCGGTGGTCGATGATCGCACTCATGAACCGCCGCCTGGCCGCACGAGCTCATCGGCCTGCTGCCCTGCCGGCAGGGTGTGAACCGTCCGGGCTTCGTCTCCACCAGCCAGCCCCGTTCCACCAGCCTCTTCAGCCGTGCTCTCGCACCCTCGACGTGTGAGGCGGAGGCGCTGTCCCAGCCGAGCACCACGGCCGCCCGCCGGGCGCCCAGCCCGTCGTCTCCGGCCTCCGCCGCGGCGGCCATCACCGCCTGGTAGTCGAGCGGCGGGTCTTCGACCCCGGCCGCGTTCTCCCGATGCGGCACCGCACGGCGCGGGCCTACCGGCTTCCTCCGCGATGGACCGCCGACCACCATGGCGGGTGCTTCCTCCTCCGCCAGTGCCTCCAGATACTGCTCGAGCCCGATCACCCGGCGTCTGAGGACCTCTTCTGCGTCAGCCAAGTCCGCCCGCACCTGCTCGAGTTCGACCTCGAGCTCCTCCACCCGCACCATCGCGGCCTTCCGCCGCGCTTCCAGAACCGCCCGCATCGACGGCATCCGACACCCCCACGGCAACTCGACCAACAACGACTCGAGTCTTCCGTGACAGCCGCAATCCCATGTCTGACCAGCGGAATCCGCACACGAGGTTCGAAAAGGGAACGACCTCTAGTAGGAGGTCATCTCATTTGGTGGCTACGTGCGGGGAATCCGCGACACGTCGAGCTATCTCGTGCAGGCGGCGCCAGTACTGAGGGTCGTCCGCTTCGCTGAGTACAGGTATGATCCGGCCCAGGTTGTGATGATCCGGCTCACGACCGCCCGCCTCGTCGGCGAGGAGATCGAACCACGCGGTCCCATCGAGACCGGAGCAGCCAGCCGCCTCGCTGACGACCTCAAGAACGAGTGATCATTTCTCAGCCGGGTGCGGCCAGCGGCGCGAGGAGGCTGTCGACGACGCGGCGGACCTTCGCGGCCGCCGTGTCGTCGCCCAGGCGCATCGCGGTGTTCGCGGCGGTGAGCACGGCGTCGATCTGGAACGCTGTGAGGTCGGCATCGAGGTCGGCACTCGTCCCCGCATCATCGACGGCGTGTCGCAGCTCTGCGGCGATGCGGTCGCGCCAGGCTCGTTGCTGGCCGGCCAACATGTCCCGCACCGGGCCCGGCCGGCTGTCGAACTCGGGCAGGTTTGCCGCCCAGAAGCAGCCGCCCGGGAACAGCGGCTGCTCGGCGTAGGCGAGCCAGTGCTCGACCAGGGCGCGCAGCCGCTCGGCACCCCGGGGCCGGGCCAGCGCGGGGCGGATCACGGCCTCCTCGAAGGCCTCGCGCGCCGCCTCGATGACGGCCAGTTGGAGCTTCTCCTTCGTGGCGAAGAGCGTCTGGACGCTGCTCTTGCCCACGTTCAGGTCCGTCGCGAGCCGACCGAAGCTGAGCCCGTCGAGCCCCTCCAACGACGCCGTGTCGACGGCGTGCCGCACGATCGTCCGTCGCGACCGCAGACCTCGAAGCAGGCGCCCGTCCTGCACATCCTCGCTCACCGTTCTCATTGTGCCACCCCCCTTGCGAAATACGTACGTACGACCGTACGTTTTCTGTGTGAACACCCATCAGATGTTCGAGCTCGCCCAGGCGCTGGCGCACGCCAAGAGCCGTCAGGACCTGCCTGCGGCGCTGCGGCTCCTGCACCAGGACGTACTGCTGGAGTCGCCACCCTTCGGCACCAAGGCCCGCGGCCTGCCCGCCAATGAGAGGGCGCTGGCACGCTTCTTCGCCTCCTTCCCCGACTACGAGGTGACCCTCGACGGGCACGCCGGCAACGACGACACCCTGGCCTGCTGGGGAACGGCACGCATGACCATGACCGGTGACCGGTTCGGCGTGACGCCCAACGGCAGGCGCGCCGAACTGCCGGTGTTCCTCCGGTTCACCTTCGCTGACGGCCTGATCGCCGGCGAACGGTTCTTCCTCGACCTCGCGGAGCTGTGCGCCCAGTCGGGCGTTTCCACCGACCAGGTCCGGCACACCCTGCTGGGAGGCAGCGCATGACCCCCGACCCCCGCACGAAGTCCTTCGGCGAGATCACCACGTGCCACCTGTTCGACCTCGTCATCGACCTGAGCCCCCGACTGGACTTCGGCACCGGCCCGCTCGGCCGCAGAACCCTCTTCGGCGACACGGGAGGTACCTTCCACGGACCGCGCCTGCACGGCGACGTGCTCCCCATCGGGGGCGACTGGGCACTGTTCCGTCCCGACGGGACGATGTCGCTGGACGTGCGCCTCACCCTGCGCACCCACGACGGCGCCCTGGTGTACATGACCTACGGCGGCCGCTGGGTCACCCCGCCCGAATTGCGGGCCGACATCGCCGATCCGGCCAAGAGGTACGACATCGACCCGGCCCGGTACTACTTCCGCACCAACCCGCTTTTCGAGACCGGATCGCAGGAGTACGCATGGCTGAACGACATCGTCTGCGTCGGAGCGGGTTACCTCATCGAAGGTGGGATCGCCTACAAGGTCGCCCAGGTCGAATGAGCGCCGAAGGCCGAAGGGCTGTCACGACGATCCGCTTCGGTTCGGTTGAGACGGGACAGCTGTCGCGCCTACGGACAGGGCGGCCGCGATCGGCCGGTAGTGCTCGAACAGTGACGCCCAGAGCCTGCGGGCGTCGGGGTCCGGGTCGAATCGCGGGGGCAGCTCATGGGCCTCATGGACGTAGGTGCGTGCCTTCTCGCGGAGCTCTTCCCAGTGGCTGGTGTCGATGTCGGCTTCCACGGCCGCGCCCAGGATCTGGGTGTCGGTGAGGAACTCCGGCGCCAAGGGGCTCTAACAAAACCTTTTGATCATGTGACTGTCGGCTTGTCTGCTAGTTGGTGTGGTCGTGGGGAAGAGACACTCGCGGCCGTGGAGGCCTGCCTGCGCCAGTCACCCGGCCATGGCCGCCACGACCAATGCAACAGCCGCACCGAACAGCAGCACCACAAGCGGCCATGCCGGCCGGCCGCGCCCGGTGCGCCTGCGCCACAGCACCAGCCACAGCGCACACGCCGCCGCGAACACGACCGTCATACCGCTCAGCTCGCCCCCCTGTCGGCGACGCGTGCATCGTGGCTCCAGCACGGGTAGTGATCCAGAGCCACTTTTCAGTCGTCGCCGACAGCGAAAGCTGTGTGCAGCGGCTGCCCGGTACGCACGGACTGCCTGGCCTCCTCTATCGCCGTATCGAGCACGGCATTTGGGGAGGCATGACCGAGCGAGAACGCCGCGCCCTGCTGCGCCGGCGGCCCACTGTGACGTCCTGGCGCAGTCTGCTCGAAGCGGCCCGTGCCGAACATATGTGCCGCGCTTGCCCGGCTGCCAATGGCTGAGAGAGCGAAGCATCCCGGAATCGTCACAAGGACGGTTCTGATCGAAGGGGATCCCTTGACGTGGGCCCGCGGGTACCCGACCGCGCGACTGCAGGATCACCCGCCGGCATCGAGCCTCTGTGCCGTGACGACTATCTTGGTCGTGCGCAGTTCCCGGGGCTGACTGGATTCGACCGGCGGCCCAGACATCACGTCAGTATGCGCCGGAGGCAGTGGGAAACAGGAGGCATGTCCGAACAAAGATCACCACACCTTCCCACGGCACACTCGGTGCGTCTGGGGGTTCTGCTGGCCATTGTCGGCGGGGGTCTCGATGCGTACACGTACGTCGGGCGGGGCGGCGTGTTCGCCAACGCGCAGACCGGTAACATCGTCCTGCTGGGCGTCGCCGCCGCGGGCCGCCAGTGGTCGGAGGCTCTACGTCATATTCCGCCGATCATCGCCTTCGTCCTGGGCGTGCTCGTCGCGGAGTCCCTCAAGCGGCCCCGGGTGGCCGCCAGAGTGAGGTGGCCGGCCCGAGCGGCCCTCGTTCTGGAGATCCTGGTCCTCTCCTGCGTGGGCCTGCTGCCGTCAGGCACCGCCGACACCGCCGCCACCGTGCTGGTGGCCTTCACCGCCTCTCTGCAGGTAGCCACGTTCCGCAAGCTGGTGGATACCGCCTACAGCACGGCCATGACGACCGGCAACCTCCGCACCGCCACGCAGAGCGCCTATCTGGCGGTCATCGAGCGCGACTGGGACGCCGCACGCCGGGCCCGCCGGTTCTCCGCCGTCATCTGCGGCTTCCTCGCCGGTGCGATCGCAGGTGGCCTCCTCACGCACTGGGAGGGTGTCCACGCGGTGTGGGCGCTCGCCGGCCTTCTCGCGCTGGGACTGGTGCTCTTCGTCCACGACGAACATGCCGCCGCACGGGCCCGCCGAGCCTCGGAGGCTGAAGCCTGAGCGCCTGCCGGTGTGCAGGGAGCCTGCGCCTCGTCCTCAGCGCCGGGATCCCGACCGTACCCTCCGTCGCCCTTGTTTCGAATCCCTGGGCATCGTTGGCCCAGGTCAGGATCGAGAGGAACTGGTCGGGCTGTAGGGCGTGTTCATTAGGCCCCGCCCCGCCGTCTCCCAGGACGCCACCCGCCCTGCTCGCAAGGGGCGTTGTCAGTGGTCCCCGCTAAGTTCGATGGTGTCCCGCCGGTCCGGCGATGGGCTTCCCTTGTGCTGCGAAGGAGATGGTGCGTTGTCCGACGTCGAGAGGTCGAGCACGGCGCGGGTGATCCCGCCGGCCCGGCCGCGCAAGCTGGCCAAGGTCCCGTTCGTGGAGCTGGCCGACGGACGCCTGCAGGGCGTCGTCTCCAGCGGTTCGGCGATCGAGCGGGTCTACGTCTCCTCGGTCGCCGCCGGGACGTACGCCTACGCGTGCAGCACCAACAACAACCGGCCCTGCGGCGGTGCCCGCGGCGGCTTCTGCAACCACATCGGCGCGCTGATCACCGAAGCGGTCCTGCAGTACGGCGCCGAGCGCGTCGCCCGCTATCTGCGCGTCGACCTCGCGGACGGTGAGCCCGGCGCGCAGCCGATCCGGCTCGCCATGAGCGCGACCCGCCCGGCACCTGCGGACGGCACGGCGGCTGCGTCGGTGTTCAGCCGGTTCCTGCGCCACCTCGCCTACCTGGAACTGGCGCACAGCACCGCGCCGTTGCCGGAGATGCAGTGGTTCCCGCCGACCAGGGCGGTGGCCTGATGCGGATCGACCTGCTGACCGAACCGGTCGACGGCCTCGACGAGACCCTGGCCGCCGTCGACGCCTTCGACCGGACCCTGCTCGGCGGCCTCCTGCGCCCGCAGCCCGCCCAGAGCGCGGGCCTGACCGCCCTCGCCGACGCGGTCGCCGCGAGCCCGCTCGCCGCCCGCGTCGCCGAGGCCGCCGAGAAGGCCGCGGCCGGCGCCGCGAGCGAGGACCACTTCCTCGCCCTGGCCGCCGCCCGCACCGCGCTGCTCGGCGCCGCGCACGACGCGCTCGCGGAGCGGGCCGACGAGGCCACCGGCCGCACCCGCACCGACACGCCCGCCCCGCCCGCCGCCGGCGAGCAGGCGCCGAACCTGCTTGCCGCCGCCCGCTCCTGGCTCTGCGACCTCGCCCGCACCGGCCGGCAGGGCCTCGACCACGACGTGGTGGCGGGCTCCGCCCAGGTGGTCTCCGCGATGCTGCCGCACCCCGCGCTGCGGCGCTTGGCGACCCTGCTGGACGGCTTCGCCGCCGAACTCGCCGCGTCCTGCCCGGGAGCCTCCCTGGAGCGGGTCCCAGTGCGCCGCTGGGCCGACCTGTGGGCGCGCGGCATGCTCCTGACCGTGCCCGGCGCCGCAGGCGCCCCCGCCACGGACACCGTCACCGGCCGGCTGCTGCCCCTCGGTGTCGACGTCCAGGAGCACGCCACCGCCGCCCAGGCGCAGGTCCACGCCGTCCTCGAACCCGCCGACGGCTCCGCGCCCCGGCTGGTCCGTGCGAGCGTGTCCGTGCCGAAGCCCGACACGGTCCTCGGCGCCGGCGTCTGGCAGCTGCTGCGCCCGCACCTGACGCTCCTGGCCGCCGCCGGCGAGGGCCGCTCCATGGACCTCACCGACATGCCGGTGACCGCCGAAGGCGACCTGATCTGGCAAGAGGAGCAGGCACGCGCGGGCGAGAGCGCCGACCCCTTCGCCACCGCCCGCGTCGCCCTGCCCACCGCGCTCGCCCCGTCCGCCGCACCCCTGGACCGGCACCCCGTCCGTCTGGCCCACCCGGTGTTCCTGGAGGGCTACGGCACCGAACAGGACAGCGACACGGTCACGTTCACCTTCGCCGGGCACCGGCTGGCCGTTGACACCGACCGCGTCCCCGCCGCCGGTCCGCTCACCCCGCAGGCCGTCGCCGCCTCCACCGCGTGCATCGGGCTGCTGCGCTGGGACGCCGGGCAGTACGTCCTGCAGCCGCTCGCGGTGGAGACCACCGTGCGCAAGAAGACCGTCGCGGTGCACGCCGGGGCCTGGGCCGGGGGCACCACCGACAAGGCCGGCGTCAAGGCGGAGAAGGCCGCCACCGACGCGGTGGCCGTGCTGCGCGAACGCGCGGGAAGGCTGCTGCGGACATGACCGACCACACGAACGCCGCCCCCTCCACCGGGCCGGCCGTGCCGCCGAGCGCCGACGAGAACCGCCGGCAGGTGCTGTACTGGCGGCTGCTCGCCCGCCTCTTCGACCCCGAGGAGCAGGGCGCCCTGGAGTCCGCCTCCCTCGCCGTCGTCGAGGACATCGGCTTGCCGCCAGCGCTGCTGGACCCGCAGGCCTCCGTCGACGCGCTCGTGCAGCGCCACCCGGAGCTGGCCGCCGAGTTCGAGGGCCTGATGGTGCCCGAACCCGACGAGGAGGGCCGCGACCGGGCCGCCGAGGTGCGGCGGGCCGCCCTGGCCTCCAAGGTGCTGCTCAACGTCTTCGCCTCCGCACCCGGCACCGTCACCGCCGGGCAGCTCGCCCGCTGGCAGGCCGACGCCGGCTGGCTGGAGCGCGCCCTCGGCTGCGCCCCGGGCGACCTGCGCGGCGGCCGCGCCGGGGGAGGGGGCACCGCCCCGGCGGGCGGCGGCAGGGGAGTGAGCCCGACCGGCACCGGAGCCGGCTTCCCCACCCCCGACCTCTCCACGCTGATCCCGGCGATCGGCCCCGAACTCGGCGCCATTGAGGCCGACCTGGTCCAGCGCATGCAGCTGCGGGAAGTCCTCGCCGACCCGCAGCTCGCCGCCCGGCTCACCCCCAGCATGTCGCTCATCGAGCAGCTGCTGCGCGACAAGAACAACCTTTCCGGTGTCGCCCTCGCCAACGCCAAGGCGCTCATCCGCCGCTTCGTCGACGAGGTCGCCGAGGTGCTGCGCACCCAGGTGGAGAAGGCCTCCGTGGGCGCCCTGGACCGGTCCGTCCCGCCCAAGCGGGTCTTCCGCAACCTCGACCTCGACCGCACCATCTGGAAGAACCTCACCAACTGGGACCCCGAGGAGGAGCGGCTCTACGTCGACCGCCTCTACTACCGGCACACCGCCCGCAAGACCACACCCCAGCGGCTGATCGTGGTCGTCGACCAATCCGGCTCCATGGTCGACTCGATGGTCAACTGCACCATCCTGGCGTCCATCTTCGCCGGACTGCCCAAGGTCGACGTCCATCTCGTCGCCTACGACACCCAGGCCCTCGACCTCACCCCGTGGGTGAGCGATCCCTTCGAGACCCTGCTGCGCACGCAACTCGGCGGCGGCACGGACGGCACGGTCGCCATGGCCCTGGCCCAGCCCAAGATCGCCGAACCGCGCAACACGGTCGTGGTGTGGATCTCCGACTTCTACGAATGGCGCTGCGAACCGCTGTTCGAGAGCATGGCGGCCATCCACCGCTCCGGCGCGAAGTTCATCCCCGTCGGCTCGGTGACCAGCGCCGGCCGCGGCAGCGTGAACCCGTGGTTCAAGGAGCGGTTCAAGGACCTCGGGACGCCGGTCATATCCGGCCACATCGCCAAGCTGGTGCACGAGCTGAAGTCGTTCCTGACCTGAGAGCGCCGGTTCGCCGCCCCGCCTTCTTCTTCGTTCGCTCCCTTCCTTTTCCTCCTTTTCCTCATCGAAAGGCATTGACGTGTCCGACCTGTTGCGCGCCCCCGCCGAGATCAAGTACGCCGAGGAGCTGGACTGGCTGGAGTCCGTCGACGACCACCCCAAGCCGTACTCATGGCGGCTGTCGCCGAAGATGATCCGGGTGTTCATCCTGGGCTCCGAGCGCGCCGACGGGCTCGACCGGGAGATCCCCCAGAAGTGGTTCGGCGACCGCAGCATCGTCGAACGGGCCATCGTCACCCTGGCCTCCGACCGCGGACTGCTGCTCATCGGCGACCCCGGCACCGGCAAGAGCTGGCTGGCCGAGCTGCTGGCCGCCGCCGTCTGCCGCAACTCCACGCTGGTGGTGCAGGGCACGGCCGGCACCACCGAGGACCACATCAAGTACTCGTGGAACGTGTCCATGGTCATCGCCAAGGGACAGTCACGGGAGTCGATGATCCCCTCGCCGATCATGACCGCGATGGAGGGCGGCGTCATCGGCCGCTTCGAGGAGCTGACCCGCGCCACCAGCGACGTGCAGGACGCGCTGATCTCCATCCTGTCCGAGAAGTACGTCTCGGTGCCCGAACTCGACAGCGACAACATCGTCTTCGCCAAGCCCGGCTTCACCGTCATCGCCACCGCCAACAGCCGCGACCGCGGCGTCAACGACCTGTCCTCCGCGCTCAAGCGCCGCTTCAACTTCGTCCGCATCCCCGTGGTGACGAACAAGAAGAGCGAGGCGGAGATCGTCCGCTTCCGCACTGAGGAACTGCTGCGCCGCCACCGGATAGAGCTGGACGTTCCGCCGACGCTGCTGGACGTGCTGCTGCAGAGCTTCGCCGACCTGCGCGCCTCCGCGGCGGCCGCCGCGAGCGATGACGAGAAGCTGGAGTCCGCGCTGTCCACCGCCGAGCAGATCGGCGTGCTGGAGGACGCCATCCTGCACAGCAACTTCTTCGGCGAACGCGCCCTGACGGCCCGCACCCTCGCCTCCTCCCTGGTCGGTTCGCTCGCCCGGCGCGAGCCCGAGGACCTGGCCATCCTCAACAAGTACCTGCACGGCGTCGTCGAGCCGCGCGGCAAGGAGGAGGGCGGCTCCTGGCCGGAGTTCTACGAGGGCGGCCGCGACGCGATCGCGACCCTGTCGTGAACGCCGTGACCGAGGGCACCTTCGCCGCGCTGCGCGGGCAGCTCCAGGAAGCAGCGGCGGCGCTGGCCGACGGGCCGGACGCCCTGGAGGGCATCCTGCTCGGCATCGTCGACGACGTCGACCGCGCGGTGCGCGAACCACTGGAGATCTTCCCGGTGTGCCACCACTCGCCCGCCTCCGCGCTCGCCATGGCGCGCCGGCTGCGCGAGAAGCAGCCGAAGGTGGTGTACCTGGAGCTGTGCGAGGACATGGCGCCGATCCTCACCGAGCTGCGCAACTGCCGGCTGCCCGTCGCGGTGCAGGCGTTCGCCACCGAGGTCGACGGCTTCCCTGCCGAGTGGACGCCGCTGTCGGTGGTCGCCCCGATCACCGAGGCGTCCGCCGAGTACCAGGCCATCGCCTACGCCCTGGACACCCCCGGCGTCGAGCTGGTCCTCGTCGACCGCTCCTCCGACCACGTCTTCCAGTGGCAGGAGAAGCCCGGCGACGCCGCGGAACCGGCCGATCCGGACGCACCGGCCGCCCAGGAAGAGGCCGCGCTGCACGGCGACGCCGTCGGCGTGGAGATCGGCGACCTGCGCCCCCGCTTCGCCGAACTGGAGGAGCACCTGCTGCGGCACGGGCACGTGCGGCACTGGTCGGAGTGGTGGCACCAGTACGTCGAACTGCCCCTCGGCGACGCGGACCACGACACCTACCGCCAGGTCATGCTGCTGATCGGCAGTCTCTTCCGCCGCCTGGCGCCCGGCGATCCGCACCGGGTCCGGATCGACGAGGACCGCGAGCGGTACATGTGGACGCGGATGCGCGCGCACCTCGCCGGGACGGGCACCGACCCCGCGGACGCGCTGTACGTCTGCGGCGCCTTCCACGCGGCCAGCCGGGTCGAGGAGTTCGGCGTCCACGGCGCCGGCACCTTCGAGATCACCCCGCCCAGCGCCACCAAGTGGCAGCACGGCCTGATCCCCTCCAGCCACGCGGCGATCGAGGTGCAGTTCGGCCTCGCCGCCGGTTCGGTGTCCATCGCGGCGAGCGAGTGGGCGAAGAACCTCAGACGCACCCGGGTCACGCCGTACCGGCTCGCCGGGCAGGCGGGCACCAGGACGTCGAAGAAAGCGGCCAAGGCCGTGCCCGCCGCCGTCCCCGCGCCCCCGCCCGACGCGTCCGACAAGCTGACCGGTTTCCTGCGGCGGCCCCCGGTCCTGGACCGGCTCGACGAAGCGGAACTGCTCGGCTGGTCGGTGGAGATCGTGCGCGCCGCCCGCCGCAACGGTTACCTCGCCTCCACCGCCGACGCCATCGCCGTCTTCGAGACGTCGATCCTGCTGGCCGGACTGCGCGAGCGGGCCAAGCCGACGCCGTACGACTTCCAGGACGCGGCGGTCACCTGCATCGAGAAGGACAGCGTGCCGGGCCGGCGGGACGTGCGCCGCCTGGTGGAGATCATGCTCGGCGGCGACCGGGTCGGCCAGGTCGGCTACGACGCGCTGCCCCCGCTCGCCCGGGACGTCCACGACCGGCTCGCCCCGCTGAACCTCAAGCTCCAGCAGCGCGGCGTCCAGCGGGCCCTGCTCGACATGGCCTCCCGGCAGGAGCTCGAGCAATGCTCCGACGTGCTGTGGATGCTGCGGCACCTCCTGCCGCACGGGGCGGCCCGTCCCATCATGGGCGAACGGCGGCTCGGCGAGCGCCCCATCCAGGAGTCCTGGGACCTGGCGCTCGGCACCCACCAGCGGGCCCTGATCGAGCTGGGCTACGAGGGCGTCAGCATCGAGCAGGTGCTCGAGCAGCGGCTGCGGCGCACCGCGTACGGCCCGCAGGCCACCACGGCGACCGTCCTCCAGGCCGTCGAAGATGCCACCCTCTACCTGCGCAGCCGCCGCCTCGCCGACGAACTGGGCCGGCGCTCGCTGGAGGTCCTCGCGACCGAGCGGAGCGTGGACGGCGCACCGGAGGTGCTGCGCCGGGTGCGCGGCCTGCTGGCGTACTACCGCACCAGCGAGCCGACGCTGCCCGCGTGGATCGAGTCGTTCGTCACGACCGGATACGCGCACTACTGCACGCTGCTGCCGACGGCGTTCGCCGACGACGACGCGAGCGTGCGCCAGGTGGCGGCCATGCTGGGCTTCCTGTTCAGCATGGAGGGCCTCGCCCTGTCCCTCGGCTGCGACCGCAACCAGCTGGAGTTGGCCGTCGCCCAGTCGCACCCGGAGGACCCCGCCAAGACGGCGCTGCTGTGGGCGGCGAGGACACAGCTGGGCCGGCTCACCCGCGCCGACCTGCGGGCGCGGTGCGCGGAACTGCTCGGCAACCCGCTGGTGGTGCCCGCCTACCCGCGCTATCTCAGCGGTTTCCTGCACGCGCTGGAGCCGGTGCCGGGCCTCGCCGACTTCGTCGTCGAGGCGGTCTCGCACGCCTTCGCGCAGCTGCCGGACCCGGTGCTGCTGCCCTGGCTGCCGACCCTCATCACCACGCTGCGCGGCAGCGGCGCCGATCTCGCGCCCCTGCTGATCCGCGAGGCCGGCCGCGTCTTCCCGGGCCGACTGGCGGACCTGGACGCGTGGACACCGCCGTGGCGGGCCGAGCCGGCTTCGGCAGACCCGCGCCCGGCCCGCGACCACGCCTCCGCGTCCCGCGGCCTGGCCCTGCTCGCCGCCCACCCGGCGACCTGCGACGCGGTGGCGGACCTGCTCGGCTGCGTAGGCACCTGGCAGTCCGCGGAGCCGGCCCTGGCCGGCGCGGCCCTGCTCGCCCGCCATCCGGACACCGCCGACGCCTTGGAGGCTCTGCTGGCCACGCCCTGACACCGGGCAGGCCGGGCTGCACGCGCCCCACCCTCCCCCCCGCCGGAGCCACCGCGACCCCGCCCGCGGTGGCTCCGGCAGGTCACCGGCGCCAGAACAGATGGTGCGTCACACCGCTCGGGCTGGGCACGACGTCGAGGTGGTACCGGTCGAGCAGTTCCTCGGGCGACTCCCACAACCAGGTGCCGGAGCCGGGTTTCATCGGCGAGACCGCCCGCCACGTGCAGGGTGTAGACGAGACCGGCCTCCAGGAACTCCCGGACGACGGTCGCACCGCCGCCGAGCCGCACGCCCTTGCCCTGCGCCGCCTCCCGCGCCAAGGCCACCGCGGTGACCGTCTTGCCCGAGGAGTCGACGAACGCGATCGCGTTTGCCGCACCGGGCGCCGGGCGCGGTGGCGGGGGAGCGCCGTACTCGGGGTAAATGCTGGAGGTGCCAGGTAGCCTGCACCGGATGAGGGACGCGGGCCTCCTGGCGCTGTCGGCGGTGGCGAGGGGAAGGACCAGTCGGTATGGCACGGACGCGTGCGGAGGCGAGCACCAGGCATCCCCGGCACGAACGCAGGGGCGAGGTACGGCTGCCCGCGGTCGTCGCGACGCTCACCGCGATCGCCCTGTACCTGTTCCTGCCGGAGCAGCTGCTCGTCGCCCCGCGCTACGTGCTGCCCGCCCTGGAGTGCCTGCTGCTCGTCCCGCTGGTCGCGATCAACCCCAGGCGCCTGACCCGGCAGACGAAGACGTTCCGGGTGCTGTCCCTCACCCTCGTGGGCATCATCGCCGTCAGCAATCTGGTGGCGTTGGTCATCCTGGTCCACGAGCTGGTCTACGCCGGGGTGAAGGACGGCCGGTCCTTGCTGGTGGCGGCGCTGCAGGTGTGGCTGACCAACATCATCGTCTTCGGCCTGGCCTACTGGGAGCTGGACCGCGGCGGCCCGGTCAGCCGCACCCAGCTGCCCCGCTCGGCGCTGCCGCTGGCGGACTTCCGCTTCTCCCAGGACGAGAACGACGACGCCATCCAGGAAGTGGCCGACGGCGCCAGCGGCACGTCGGACTGGGTCCCCACCCTCGTGGACTACCTCTACGTCTCCGTCACTAACTCCACGGCGTTCAGCCCGACCGACACGATGCCCCTGTCGACCCGCGCGAAGCTGTTGATGAGCATCCAGAGCGTCTCGGCCCTGTTCACCTCGCTCCTGGTGATCGCCCGGGCCGTCAGCATCCTGCACTGACCGCCCGGCCGGCGGGCGGCGAGGGCGCGGTGGTGCAGATCCTGTTCGAAGACCCAGTCCTGCGGCCGGGCAGCTTCGACGGGGTCAGCGTGAAGTACGGCCTTCCGTCGACGGGCCAGGTGACGCGGTGCGGCTGCTTGTCGACGGCGTACGCGTGGAAGTCCTGCGAGGCGTCGCCCGGCAGGGCGGTGGAGCCGCCGATCCTGTTCTCGTCGAAGTAGGTCGGCCCGTGCGCGGTTCCCTACACCGTGCGCGGCTGCGCGCCGACCACTTCGCAGATGTCGATCTCCCCTGCCCGGGCCGTTCGACTCCGTTGTCGCCGAGCATCCAGATCGCGGGCAGCAGCCCCGTGCCGGTGGGCAGCTTCACGCGGATCTCCGCCCGTCCGCGGCTGAGCGCGACCTTCCCCTCCGTGGTGAGCCGGGCGGAGGTCCACGGACACAACTCTTGTGTGTAGCAGGGCAGGTGCGCTCCGGCAGGGGCGCGCCGTGCCGTGATCAGGAGGTGTCCCGCGGCATCGAGGGCGGAATTGGCCGCGTCGTCCGTGTAGTACTGCAGCTCGTCGTTGCCCCACCCCTCGGCTTCCCGGTTGCCGGTCTCGGTGTTCCAGGACCCGGCCGACGGGCGGGTACCGGCCGCTCCCGTGAACTCGGCGCTCCAGAAGGGTTTCTCCGCGGCGGCAGGGGGCTGTGTGTCCGCGGCCGTGTCGCCTCCGCCCAGCCGTCCGCCGCGCCAGGACGAGTGCCAGGCGGCGGGGTCGGTTCATCGTGCTGCTCCTGCAAGCTGGGCGGGGGACATCAGTGTGGCGCACACGCGCTCGGGTGCGGCCGCCAGGGTGAGGAGAGCCCCGGCCCGCGGCGGGGGCGGACCGATCGGTGACATTCGGGACGGATCCGTAGCAAGCCCGCGGGCAACGCATGCGGCCGCCGACGGGTCGTACAGGGGGCGAGGGCACAAGCCCGCGCATCCGCCCGGGCGAGCCGGGCACGACCGATGGGGGAGACCATGCAGATCCGCGCTCGAGGCACCCGTACCACCCTGGCCGGCCTGGCTGCGCTGGCGGCCGTGGCCGGCCTCGCCGCAGCCGCCGCCCCGGCCGCCACGGCTGGCCGGGACGCCTCTGACACGCCCCGGTTCCTGGAACCGGCCGAGCTGCCGCCGTACCCGTCCTCGCCCTGGTACGCGGGCCCCGTCACTGCCGGGCAGCCCGACCCGCTGCCGATGTGCGTGGGCGAGGCGCTGCCGTCCATCACCTCGCACCGCGAGTACTGGACGGAGTACGACACCAACGCCCAGCAGCTCACGGTCGAGGGGCGCAGCGAGCAGTGGTCGAAGGAGTTCGCCGCCCTGCTGCGCAAGGACCTCGTCGGCTGCGCGAAGACGCTGATGCGGCAGGACCCCGACATCACGGCGACGCAGAAGTCCTACGGCCACCTGAACGTGGAGGAGGGCGCCGACGTCTACGGCATCCACACCGCCTCCGCCCAGGGTTCCTCCGACATCAACCTGTTCTCGGTCGGTCGCGACGGCGCCACCGTCACGGTCGTCCGCTGGGGTCGGATGGGCACCTTCAAGGACGCACAGGTGGCGGACTTCAAGGCCACGACCGTCATGGCGGTGAACAAGCTGTACTGACTGGCTCAGCGCCATGAAGCAGGAAGCCGCCCGCGCCGACCTGGCAAAGGCCATCTCCAGCGCCCGGCAGAAAATCACCCTCCTGCGCCGCCGCTGACCACCAGAAGGCCACCGCACCCGCGGGCCGTACACCGCCGCCCGCGCCGGACCATCTCCTCAGCGGCACCGGATCCGTCGCCACGGCCAGCACGCGCTGGCCCGGGTCCGGTGCCGCGCCGCTGCCCAGGCCTGTGCCGACGCGCGCCCGAAGCGCCCCCGTGTCGGCGGGGAAGACACGATCACCCGTGCCCCCCCGACCCGCGACGCGGGAGCGTTGGTTGCCGATCCACGCCCCGAGCTTGATGTCCCGCTGCTCCTGGTCCTCGTCGTTCCTGCCGATGACGGCGATGCGCTCGACGTGCTTGCGCGGAACCCGCAGGTGCTCTTCCCGCTCGTAGAACTGGCGGGCGGCGGAGTAATTGGTCGCCCATTCGGAGGCCTGCGTACGGCGCGGGCGAGGCCTTCTCGTCCTTGCTCGCGGGCCCGATCCCGAGGCCCTGCTCCGGCATCCACTGCTGCACGGACGGTGAGGATGCCCAGCCCAGGCGCTGAGCACGCACCCATCGTCCGAGGCCTTGCCTTCGCGCTCGATGCCGCCCGGTGATGCGAGCAGTTTGCCGCTAAAAAGGACCAGGGCGCCAACCGGGCGCAGCGTCAGGAGCAGACGTCAGCCGTCCTTCTCCTGGCCGTGCTCGTACACGGCGCGGGCTTCGGTCACGGCGCGCTGCCGGCTGCGCTCGTTGCCGCAGCATTCGGCCGGGCCGATCCAGAGGCACGTCGCCAGCTGGCATGACACGGTGAGCGCCCGGGAAGCGACTCCTCCAGCGCCACCTCCCGAAGTTGAAGAGCAGCGGGGTGCGGAGGGGGAATCGGGAGGCATGAAGCAGTGTTGTCCCAGTATGCGCCATGTATCCCAGCAGGGCCATGATGAGTCCGTCCCGTCCCGCTTCTCGACGGCCCGCGCCCTCCTCGCGGCCGACCGCGCGGACACCCTCGCTCGGGCGGCAGCACTGAGCCGCGACTTCGACGGGATTGTCGCGTCGAACGCCTTGGTCGCGGTAGACGACGAACACGACCCCGAAGGGGGCACCACCGCCTTCGAGCGAGCTCACGTTGTCGCCCTGATGGCGCAGGCGCGCGAGCACCTGGAAGAACTGGACCGGGCACTGGAACGACTCGAACGGGGCGAGTACGGGCAGTGTGAAGTCTGCGGCGGAACGATTCCGGCCGAACGCCTGGAGATCCGTCCGGCAGCGACCACCTGTGTCCACTGCGCCCGGCCCGACCCACGCCGCGCCTGAGGCCAGCCAAGTGCCTGTTGCCCTCATTGAGCCCGATGGGAGCACAGAGGGCAGCGAGATTGGCCTTGCTGCCGGGCCTGGTCGGTCGTCGGTCGCGGGGCGAATGCCGATGGCCCAGCCGCCGGGCGCGGGACCGGCGACCTCGAGCAATCCGTTCCCGCCGGCGGGTATCGACGGGCTGCGCTCGTGAGGGGGACGTGATCGACTGGCGCAAGGCTTGGCCCGGTATGGCGAGAGGCGTGGGGTCGGGTAACCTCGTGGCTTGAACGCAACGACCCCTGAAACTCTCGCTGCGCTTGGCGGCCCGGGGAGCCATGCGGCCATCAGGGAAGCCGAACTGCGGATGGGTCTTGAGCTGCCGGGGGAGATGCGGCAGTGGCTGCTGGCGAACGACATCGATGCCGGCAGGCAGCCCGACGGTCAGTCCTGTCTGGTGGCGCTGGGATGCGAGACAGACATCCCCGGCGGCCACCTCCTTCTCGGGCTGACGGGTATTCAGCGCGTCTACCTCAGCCGGATTGGGCCTGGAGGAGATGGAGCCGTCCGCAACTCCGACCATCCGTTCTGGCGTCGTGAGTGGGTGCCGATTGCCGCTGACCGCGACGGTCTCTACGGGACGTTTCTGGACACGCTCAGCGGAACGGTCGGATCCTGGGACGAGGCATGCGGTCCCGAAGAGGGCGTACACGCCTCGTTGTTCGCCTTCTTCCAAGAGACAGCGGACCGGCTGGAAGGGGTGTGCTCGGGAGATTGGAGAGGCCCCGGCAGGTCTGCTGGACCCCGTAGGCTCGATCCCCGTGCGGAAGACGAGCCGATATGCCTCTGGGCACGCGCCAACGGGTATCTCGTAAGCGATCGTGGGCGTATCCCTGCGTCCATCCGCGAGGCTTACGAGGTATCACAGAGGTGAGCACCAGCTTCGGCTGTGCCGGTCAACGACCACTGGTTGGTGGTGGCAGCCATTCGTTGATCGCGCGACGAGGACGGTGCCTCGAAGAGGACCGCAAGTTCGTCGAAACGGCAGGCCACTGCCAGGTTCTGCTTCAGGCGGTTGATTCCAGCGCTGCCGCTGGGTTCCCGAGAGCGACGCAACGCGGCGGTGTTCCGGTAGGACGCGGGCTCGGGCGCGCGGCGTACACGGACCCGACCCGGACCCGTGTACGGCGTCTCCGGCCGGCCGCCCCTGTGGCTCAGGAGTAGGTCATCGGGCAGCCGTACCGCAGGGAGTACTGCGCGGCGCGCAGGTAGAGCGCCACGTAGAAGGCCGCGTCCCGGTCCTCGGACCACGGTCCCGGCCGCACCCGGGCGGTCCGCTCCGCCCCGCCCTCCAGGAACCACAGGCTCAGTGCGAGGTTCTCGCCCGCCGGTATCGCGTCCACGGGCAGTCCGACGGCACCGGCCAGCCGCTCGGCCAGGGCGAGCACCCGCGGGGCCCCGGCGACCGCTGTCTGTTCGCCGGAGTACGCGGTGCCGACGGGGAGCACGATCTCCTCCTCCAGCGCGAACGGCACCAGCACGCTCCAGTCGAGGAGGGCCGACAGCTCCGCGTCGGTCAGCCGCGTCCTGCACAGCGCCACGAAGCCGTCCATGGACGGGCTGACCTTCTCCTCGAACCAGCCCGGCGCCTCCCGTGCGGCCTGCCGCAGCTCGTAACGGGGCAGCCCGCGCCGCTCCAGCTCAAAGTTCAGCGCGGCGGCGACGTCCCCGTACCCGTCCTCACCCGGCTGCGACCAGTCCTGCGCGGCGACACTCACCAGATAGACACCCATGATCGCAACGTACCGGCCGCCACCGACAACGTTCCGGCCCCTCGTGACCACCGGGGTGAAACGGCGCTTACTGAGCGTTTCAGAATGAAATCTTTGTCTGACTTCTCGGCTGAGAGGACGCTCAGTGGGGCGACGGAACCGGTTGCTCGGCTCGCGCGTTCGCTCGACAGGCCCTTGAAGGAGGAGAACTTTGTCGAGTTCGAGCTTTCCGCCGGTGCGGGCGGTAGGACGCGGGGCGGCCTGGTACCGCGGGGACTGCCATGTCCACTCCGCCCACTCGGGCGGGGAACTCACCCCTGAGGAGTTGGCCGTTCGGGCGCGCGCCGCCAGGCTCGACTTCATCGCGACGACAGAGCACCGAGCCGCTGCGGAACCCGGTGTATGGGGGCATCTGGCTGCCGATGACTTCTTGATCCTTCTCGGTGAGGAAGTGACCACGAAAACCGGGCACTGGCTCGCGCTCGGCATCAACCCCGGCCAGATCGTCGACTGGACCACCAGGTCAGGGACGGGCTGATCGATGAGTGCCTGGGCCAGGTCCATCGAGTAGGAGGCCTGTGTGTGGCCGCGCACCCGCATGCGCCCTACCCATCGGGCGACTTCATGTTCCCTTCCGGGGCTTCGACGCGGTGGAGGTGTGGAACGGACTGTGGACTTCGGACCGGCCCTGGAATGCCGACAACGAGGCGGCCCTGGCGGAGTGGGGACGGAGCCTCGCAACCGACATCTACACGGGCCCGTGGCGGCCGGTGATGGGCAACAGCGACACCCACTTGGAGGGGCAGATCGTTATACCTCACACCGTGGTCTTCGACGAGTTGAGCACCGAGGCGGTCCTGGCCGGAATCCGTGCCGGCCGCAGCTGAATCGCCGAGTCGGCGGACGTGGACGTGTTGGTGTGGCCACCAACCGATCGAGCAATTCTCCGGTCTGCTGCGCAGAGTGCCCGCACAGGCGGGTGAGGATGTCCATGCCGGTGCTGTGCTGGTCGGTCGTCCTCCAAGAGGTAGGTGTCCGGGCGAGGAAGAGGGGGGCTGGCACCCCCCAAGGACGGGGCCCACCACTCCTGACGCGAACCGTCCTACGCCACAGACTCATGACCGTACCCGAGGACAGTCACGGTCAGGAGCAGGGAAGATGACGGACCCCACACGACGGAACGTACTGCGCGGCGCGGCTGCGGTCGCGGCCGCGGGCGGACTGGCCGGCACGGGCGTGGGTGCGGGACCCGCCTCTGCGCTGCCGCGCCCGACTCCGGCGCGCCGCTTCCCGTTCCTGGAAGGCGCGTTCAAGCCGGTGACTGAGGAACTGACGGCCTTCGACCTGCCGGTCACCGGCCGCATCCCACGCGAGCTGAACGGCCGCTATCTGCGCAACGGCCCCAATGTCCTGGGTCTGGAGGACCCGCGCGCCCATCACTGGATGCTCGGCGAGGGTATGGTGCACGGCGTCCGGCTGCGCGAGGGCCGCGCAGAGTGGTACCGCAACCGCTGGGTGCGCTCCTCCCAGGTGGCGAAGAAACTCGGCGAGCCCTACTCGCATCCCGTGCCCCCGGACGACTTCCCGTGCAACACCCATGTGATCCCCCACCGGGGGCGCATCCTGGCACTGCAGGAGAGCGGACCTCTGCCCTACGAGCTCGACGACGAGCTGAACACCGTGGGCACCTACGACTTCCGGGGCACCCTGGAGGGCGCGTTCACCGCGCACACCAAGTTCGACGTCCACGCGGGCGAACTGCACGCGATCGCCTACTACCCGACCTGGGACCATGTCCGGCACCTGGTCGTGGACCCGGCGGGCCGGGTGTCGTCCAGTACCAGGGTCCCGGTGGCGGACGCGCCGATGATCCACGACTTCGCGCTCACCGAGAACCATGTCGTGATCCTCGACATGCCGGTCACTTTCGACCCGGCGGGCGCCGAGCGCGGCGACATCGTGCCGTACGTCTGGAACGAGCGGCATCCGGCACGGGTCGGCGTGCTGCCGCGCAAGGGGGGTTCCGTCCGCTGGTTCGAGGTCGACCCGGTGTACTACTCGCACACCCTCAACGCGTACGAGGAGGGCCCGCACCTGGTCATCGACACCACCAACTCCGACGCGCCCTTCCTCGCGGCGGGCAACGGCTCGGGCGGGCCGTACAGCGCGGGCACCCCCCGTCTGGACCGCTGGACGGTCGACCTGCGCCAGGGTCGGGTACGGATCCGGACACTCGACGACCGTCCCCAGGAGTTCCCGCGTGTCAACGAGGCGCTGGTGTCACGTCGGCACCGCTACGGCTACTCGGCGGCGTCCGGGGAGATGGTGCTGGCCTATCAGGCGGTCGACGGAAACCCCCCGCACCGGGCGTTCAGCAACGCGCTCATCAAGCACGACCTGCTGAGGGGCACCTCGCAGGTGCACCGGCTGCCCCGCGGGGCGGCGGCGAGCGAGGCCGTGTTCGTGCCGTCCGGCCCCTGCGACGGGAACGCCGCCGAGGATGACGGGTACGCGATCGCCTATGTGCACAACCCCGATCGCGGGGCCTGCGACCTGGTGGTTCTCGCGGCCCAGGACTTCACGGCCGAGCCGGTGGCCCGGATCCATCTGCCGGGGCGGGTGCCGCTGGGCTTCCACGGGAGCTGGATTCCCGACGCGTGACGTGCCGCGATGCCCGATGGCGGATGCCATGCAGGCAAAGGAAACGTCATCGACGGCTACAGCCGCATCCAGGAGGAGGTCCACGCCGCCGTCGAGAGCCTAGGGGACGTCTTGTCGATCATATGTCGCCACGGCCGACGCCACAGGGTTGTTGCAGCGGCCGCAGAGCAGCTGCTGCAGGCAGGATCTACGGAGTCGACCACGACCGCCCGGGCCCGAAGCCGGGACGGCCGAACTCGTGGGCGGGCCGTTGGACGGACTGCTGCTCGACATCACCGGCTGAAGGCTGGAGGAAATCGACGACGGCGACTCCCTCCTCACGGAGCTGCCTGTGAGGAGTCGTCATGCGCTGCACCCGCCGAGCTTAGCCCGCGCTGCTCACCTGTCTGTTGGTTGATCCGCTAGATACAGTGAGCGCTCACTTTGAGTGAAAGCCCTGTGGACGGCTTGGTGGATCTTCTTCATGGCGGAGAGCGGATCCGGAAGCGAGACGTCCCAGAGCCGGATTTTCCCGTCATCGCCTCCGCTGGCGAGGGTGTGGCCGTCTGGGCTGAATGCCACCGACTCCACGATGTCGGTGTGTCCGGTCAGGGTGGTGCGCAGTTTGCCGGTTGCTGTGTCCCAGAGTCGGATTGTGGTGTCGTCGCTGCCGCTGGCGAGGGTGTGGCCGTCTGGGCTGAATGCCACCGACTCCACCATGTCGGTGTGTCCGGTCAGAGTGGTTTGCAGGCTGCCGGTTGTCGCATCCCATAGCCGGATCTGCCCATCGTTGCAGTCGCTGGCGAGGGTGTGGCCGTCTGGGCTGAATGCCACCGAGCGCACGCCGTCGGCGTTCCCGGCCAGGGTGGTGCGCAGCTTGCCGGCGGCTACATCCCATAGCCGGACCTTCTCATCGTCGCCACTGCTGGCAGGGGTGTCGCTGTCGGTGCTTACTGTCGCCGACGCCCCGTCGCCGCTTGCGAGAACGCGGCCGTCCGGGCTGAATGCCACAGGACCCGCTGTGTTCCCGGTCAGGGTGGTGACCGGTTTGCCGGTTGCCGTATCCCATAGCCGGGCTCCATCGTTCCCGCCGCTGGCGAGGGTGTGGCCGTCTGGGCTGAATGCCACCGACTCCACGTTGTCGGTGTGTCCGTTCAGGGTGGTGACCGGTTTGCCGGTTGCCGTATCCCACAGCCGGATTTTCCCTTCAAAGCCTCCGCTGGCGAGGGTGTGGCCGTCCGGGTTGAATGCCACCGACTCCACGTTGTCGGTGTGTCCGTTCAGGGTGGTGACCGGTTTGCCGGTTGCCGTATCCCACAGCCGGACTTTCCCGTCGTACCCGCCGCTGGCGAGGGTGTGGCCGTCTGGGCTGAATGCCACCGACTCCACCATGTCGGTGTGTCCGGTCAGAGTGGTTTGCAGGCTGCCGGTTGTCGCATCCCATAGCCGGATCTGCCCATCGTTGCCGCCGCTGGCGAGGGTGTGGCCGTCCGGGCTGAATGCCACCGAGGTCACGCCGTTGGTGTTCTCGGCCAGGGCGGTGCGCAGCTTGCCGGTTTTCGCATCCCACAGCCGGACTTTCCCGTCATACCCGCCGCTGGCGAGAGTGCGGCTGTCCGGGCTGAACGCCAATGACTCCGACTCCTGGCCGTATGGGATCCCGGTCAGGGTGGTGCGCAGTTTGCCGGTTGCCGCGTCCCGCAGCCGGATCTTCCCATCGTCCCAGCCGCTCTCATCGCTGGCGAGGGTGCGGCCGTCCGGGCTGAACACCACCGAGTTCACGCTATTTGCGTGCCCGGGCAGGGTGCTGCGCAGTTTGCCGGTTGCCGTATCCCACAGCCGGATCTTCCCGTCAACGCCTCCGCTGGCGAGGGTGTGGCCGTATGGGCTGAATGCCACCGACTCCACGGTGCCCGTGTGTCCGGTCAGGGTGGCACGCAGTTTGCCGGTTGCCGTACCCCACAGCCGGATTGTTTTGTCGTCGCTGCCGCTGGCGAGGGTGTGGCCGTCCGGGCTGAATGCCACCGACTGAACGAAGTTGGTGTGTCCGGTCAGGCGGTGTTGAAGTGGGAGTGCTGCGGCTCCGAAGAGGCTGGCGATGGCTTCCGTTGTGGGGCTGGTCCGGTAGGCCTGGACCGCCAAGAGGGAGGCCAAGTCGGGGTTGGCCTCCAAAAGGCTGGACGACTGCGCGGCGAGCTGGCGGGAAAGCGCCATCCGCTGCGCAGTGAGTGCCAGGTGTCGCTGTTGCTCGCTGGCCCGGTACTGCTGCCAGGCGATCAGTCCTCCGGTAAGGGCGAGCACGAGCAGGATCGACAGGGTCACGGTGAACTGGCGTAGGCGCCGGGTGGTGCGGCCGGCTGCGTCTTCTTCGCGAAGTCGGGCTGTGGTGCTGCAGGTGAGGAAGCCACGTTCCAGTGCCGTGAGCTCGCTTTCGGCGTCTGTGAGGAGGAAGGTCTCCTCTGCTGCGGTGAGCCGGGTGCCGCGATACAGCGCGCCCGGGTCACGGTTGAGGTCGTCCCAGGTCCGTGCGGCTTCGGTGAGCTGACGGTGAAGGCGCAGGCGGTCGCGTGCTTCGTTGATCCATGCCCGCAGCCTCGGCCAGGCAATAATCAAGGCTTCGTGGGCCAGGTCGACGGTGTTGTGCTCGAGGGTGAGCAGGCGGGCGCGGGCGAGGTGTTCGAGGACCTGGGCGGTGTCGTCGGGGTTGCCGAAGTCGAGTTCGGTGCGGGGAGCGGGCCGTCGGGTGTCGGGGGTTCCCTGACCGGGGGTGATCAGGCGCAGCAGGATGCGGCGTGCGAGGTCAGCCTGCGACGGGGTCAGGTGGGCGTGGACGTCTTCGGCGGTGCGGGCGATGGCACCGTGGAGGCCGCCGGCCGCTTCGTAGGCCTGGGTGGTCAGTGCGCGGCCTTTGCGGCGGCGCCAGGTCTCCAGCAGGGCGTGGGACATCAGGGGCAGGGCGCCGGGTTCGTCTTCGACCTCGTTGAGGATGCGCGCGGTCAGGGCGCGTTCCACGATCATTCCCGCGGCCTGGGCGGGCTTGGTGATGGTCTCGCGTAATTCGTCGCGGCTCATGGGACCGGCCAGCACGGTCGCGTCCTGTAAAGCGGCAGTTAGGGCTGGGTGTTCGGCGCAGCGGCCGAGGAAATCGGCCCGCACGGCGATGACGACCCGCAGACGGCTCGCAGGATCGGTGGCGGCCAGGAGGCGGTCGATGAACTGGTCGCGTTCGGCCGGGTCGGTGCAGAGGGTGTAGACCTCCTCGAACTGGTCGACGATCAGCCAGGTCTCACCGTCGGCGTCCTTCGGTATCAGCCGTTGCTCGTGGACGCGCAGGGGGTGCTCCCCGGGAGTGAGGACGCGCACGGCAGCTGGCTGTGGGCGGATCGTCTCCGAGCTGCGCAGGCGCGGGATGAGGCCGGCGCGCAGGAGAGAGGACTTGCCGCTGCCCGACGGGCCGAACACGGCAGTGAACCGGTGGGTGCGGGACTGTTGGAGCAGGCGCTCGGTGAGCTGGTCGCGGCCGAAGAACAGGTCGGCGTCGCCGGGCTCGAAGCGGGCCAGGCCCCGGTAGGGAGGCTCCGCATCTTCGTCCGAGGCGGGAGGCTCAGCAGCCTCCTCTGCGGCTGCCTCACGCCACCGCTCCTCCCACTCCTGCGTGTTGCCGCCGCAGGCCCGCACGTATGCCAGCACCACCGGAAGGGTCGGCAGCCGTTCCCCCGCAGCCGCCTGCGACAGGGTGCTTGCCCCCTGCCCTGTGCGCTGCGCCATCACTCGGTAGGTCGGGCTGCCGGCCTCCGCCCGGAGTTTGCGTAACTCGGCAGCGAACCGGGCCACCGGCCCTGCGCTCGCATCGAGCGGGCTCTCTGGACGTCCTGCCATCGGCAGCTCACCCCTCTTCCATCCGCTTCCCCCGTGGATGCGGCGCAAGGCCCGACAAGGTACGCACGCCGGCAGCGCGAGGGCAATTCGTAGGCGTCTTCTTTGGTCAGCGCTACCGCTATGCCCATGACCTGCAAACGGTCGTCCCCGAGTTGGGGCGGGGACCCGCGTATGCCCGGCTGCCGGTCGGCGAGGAGGTGGTAACCCAGCACGACTACGGTCGCATCCAGGGCGCCCGGCTGCGGCAGCTCCTGGCTTGCTGGCGCCGGAAGCCGGCTTCTCGGCCTGGTTGGCCCCACGATGCTTCTCGTTATCCGTTGTGGGGCTGCAGCTCTTGGCGGAGCCGGGCGAGCGCCCGGTGCAGTGTGCTTTTGATCGTTCCGGGGGCCATGCCGAGGGTGGCGGCTGTCTCTTGCGTAGACATCTGTTCCCAGTGGCGTAGTACGACGACCGCGCGCTGCTGGGGCGTCAGCACTCTGAGGACGTCCATGAGCAAGGTGCGGTCAGCGTGCCGCTCGGCCGGGTCGTCGAAGACGGCGTCCGGCAGCTGCTGGGTGGGCAGCTCGTGCAGCTTCCTGGCCCGCCACCACTCGGTGCGGATGTTGATCATGACGCGGCGCAGATAGGCGTCCGCGAGTTGTTTGTCTGCTATGTGTTCCCACCGCGGGTAGGCGCGTAATAGTGCGGTCTGCAGTAGGTCCTGGGCGGAGAGCGGGTCGCTGACCAGCCGGCGAGCGCTGCGCAGAAGATCATCTTGTCGAGCACGGACGTACTGCTCGAATTCCAACACGGCGTGCTTGCTCTGATGCATGTGGTGTGCCCCCTTCGTACGCGGCGTGGGTGAATGTGGCCCTTCTTTTGGGCTTCGATATCTCGGAGGGGCGCGCATACCCGCCCGGTGGCATTGGTTGTTCACCGCCTGAACGCCGCCCAGACGGGCGCGTGGCCACCTGCTCCGGCAGCCGTTCAATGGTTTTGCAGCGCTGGCCAGTTGCCTCGTCGGTCAGTTCGCAGAAGGTGCGCTTCGGGCCTGCTGTGTCTTCGGGCAGCCTCTTGGCCTCGGAGCTCTTCCTTGGGACCCGACCGGTCTCGCCGCTGAAGCGGTCGTGCGTGCCATGATCCGGTGACCCGCCGTCGGCGAGGAGGCAGCTGCTGCCGAGCAGACATGCCTTGTCATCTCGTGATGCTGGAACGGCCGGTCAGTGGGGGAGTGGACTGCCGGCGGGCAGCGGCCGCCGGCCGGACTGCCGACGGCCGCTGCCCGCGAGGCGGCTGGATGATCAAACTCGGGGAGCTCGTGCGCTCACTGCCCGAGATCCCTCCTACCGCCTGGGTCACTTGTTACACGGCGCCGCCGCATTTCCATGTCTGGGAGCCGCTGGCGTTCCAGATGCAGACGCGTGACTTGTAGCCCGAGTCGTCCCAGTACCACCCCGTGTTGTCGGCGTTGCCGGCTACGTGGTGCTCCGACGAGACCATCGTCCACGAGCCGTTGTGGAGCCGCTCCAGGTACATGTAGCACGACTGGCCGTTCCAGGACTGGACCAGCCCTTGCGCGAACCAGTTGCCGTTCTGCTTCTCTGTGTTCATCCACCCCTTGCAGCTGGCGTCGGTCACCACGGAGGTGGGTTCGAACACCACGGAGGTGGGTTCGAAACCGTCGGGGTGTACGGGGGTGGCACTCGCCTGTCCGCCGAAGGCGCCCAGGGTGCCGAGGACCGCTGCGGCTCCCGCCGTCCCCAGGCGAACACTGATCTTCTTCTTGAACACGGGCTCTCGTCTCCACTAGTCGGTTTGGTGCGTGCAGCGGGAGGCGCTCAAAGGCTTCGTGGCCGCCTTCCCACCACCGAGTTCAGCGGGGCGGGGATTGAATGGGGAGCCGGTTTTGTCATCCTGATCAATGGGGCAGCCGCAGGCCACAGGCACAGTGGGGCGTTGACCAAAGAAGAGGCCTCTTGTTTGCTCTCCTGCCGTGGGTGCGCGTACCTTCTTCGGCCTCGGCGCCGCGTCCGCGGGGGAAGCGGGACGGAGAGGGGAGCGGTTGAACCCCTACCAGGCGAAGATGCTGGCGAGGGCCCTGGCCGCCAGGCAGCGGGAACTTGCGGGGCGCCCGGCGAACCCGCTCGCGCCCGGTGGGCAGGAGCACCGGGCGGCCGTTCAAGAAGAGCCGCAAGGACGCGCATGACTGTGCGGGTGGGCGTTGACTTCCCGGACGGTGAAGTAAGGGATGGGCCAGTTCCGCTGTCTGGATGGAGCGGCGCCTGATTTTCCGGATGCGCAGCTTGGAGCGTGGGGCTTCGATCACGGTCGGGACCCACGCTCCCGAGGCCGGGCGCTGGAACTCAGCCCCCGTTCCGCGGGGCGTGTCCTGCCGCCGTCGGAGAAGTGAGACGGCGGTCAGGATGCCGATCCGCACATCTGCCCCTCCCGAGGGGCAGGCCCCGACTTGCTCTGGCTCCAACCAGTGAACAGGGATTTCGTGGAATGGGCGGTGGCTCGCCCCTCCAGCGGGCGCAGGCCGGGACCACCCAGGTCCCGGCCTCATCGCCATCCGTTCTGCGAGGACTGCGGGTGCTCGCGTTGGAGGATGAGGGTAGCCAGATCGGTGAGCAACTCCCGGGTGGAGACGCGTGTGTCGCCGCTGGCGCGCAGACGGTTGGCCAGGGTGTGCGCCTGTTCAGTGGCTTGCCTCCCGCGTCGAGCGCCGTCTGGTGCAGGCCGTTGTCTACAGGCCCGTACCGCGCTGACCCGCGCCGATTCGGCGGCGGGACCGTCAGGATGCGCAGCGGATGATGCGTGACCGGGTCGGCCCGGAGTGCCTCCGCTCCGTTTCCAGTCTCCGCCCCTATAACTTACCGTTGCTGACCGGGGATTGCTGAGCCGCGAGACACTGAGCGCTGAATGCGTGACGATCTGATGGGTGGGCGGCATGGATATCGCGATCAGGGTGCGGGACGGCGCAGGGGACGACGTCCTTGCCGGTCTGAAGGCCTGGCTGGAAGACGAGCCGGAGCTACGGGGACGGGTGCGGCTGGTCCCGACGGCCCCGGAGCCCGGGGCGATGGGCGGCGCCTTCGACCAGCTGGTAGTGATGCTCGGTTCCGGCGGTGCGCTGGCGCTGGCCCGTTCGCTGCCGGTGTGGCTGCGGCAGCGGCGCTCGTCCGTGGACATCACGATGAGCCGGCCGGACGGCAGCATCGTGGAGATCAGAGCCGATCAGGCTCGAGACGCCGACGCGTTGATCCGGGAGGCGCTTCGGGACCACGGCGCGGGCTCGACGGAGGACTGACCGTGCGGTTGCCCGATCCTGACACCTCACGGGCCGTGATCATCGGCACCCGTGCCTACGACGTGGCCTCCGGGCTGGCGGAGCTGCCCGGCGTCACCGGGAACGTGAACGGACTGATGTCCGCACTCGTGGAGCGCACCGGACTTCGCCCACAGCACTGCCTGACCCTGCTGGACCACACCGACGACCGGGCGGTGTGCCAGGTGGTGCGCAGGGCCGCCGACGAGGCCGAGGACCTCCTGCTGGTCTATTTCGCCGGGCACGGCCTGATCGGCCCGGACGGCAGGGAGCTGTTCCTGGCCCTCTCCCGCAGCAATCCGCAGGATCCGCTGTTCACCTCGGTGCGGTTCGCCGAACTGCGCGACCTCATCACGCGCAGCAGGGCCCGCAACCGGGTGCTGATCCTGGACTGCTGCTACAGCGGGCGGGCCATCACCGACACGATGGGCACCGCCGAGGACATCGCGTTCGCGCAGACCGAGGTCTCGGGCGCGTACACGCTCACTGCGACCTCGGCCACCAGAACAGCGCTCGCACCGGTCGGGGAGCGGCGCACGCTGTTCACCGGGGCGCTGCTGGACCTGCTGGACACCGGTGTTCCGGGCGGCGGGCCCCTGTTGACGCTGGGCACGCTCCATGCTGAGCTGCGCCGTACCCTGACTCCGCAGCCGAGGCAGCAGGGCACGGACACCGCCGCAGCGCTGGCGCTCACGGTCAACCCCGCCCACCGGATCGAAGAGCAGGACGACCAGGCAACCGGCGGGACGCCAGGGGAGGGCGACCGGGCCGCTGGGGACACCAATGCGGGCCCGGTAACCTTCACCGTCCACCCCGCCCTGAAACGGGCCCGGCGCCTGGTGGCTGTCTTTCGCTGGCTGGCGGCGCTGACCAGCGCCGCCGTGATGCTTGCGGCCGTGCCGTTCGACCGCGGCTCGCTCACCGACCCCCGCGTCATCGGGCTGGGAGTGGTGGTCGCCGCTGCCGTGCTGCTTCTGCTGCGGATCGTCTTGCCGCGACTACCGCGGCGCTACGAACTCCTTGTCGACGAATGCGGGTTGTGCCTGACGGCCGATCACGGGATCCAGCGGATCCGCTGGGACGACGTCCAGCGCGTCACCACGATGCGTTCCGCGGCCGGACGGATCCAGGCCAACCGGGTCGTGGTCTGGCCGCGCCGCGGGTTCGTCCCGCCGCGCCGGCAACGGGTGGGGCCGCGCATGGACCGGGCCAGGGGCGTGTTGTGGTTCTGCCGCCTGGGATGGCTGAGCGCGTCCGAGGACGAGGTGACTTCGGTCATCCGCCGGCATGCGCCCGGACTGTGGGACGACGCGCACGGTCTTCGCGCGACTCTGCCTGTGGCGGTGTTCCATAAGAGACGGGTTGTGCGCGCGGCGGGAGTGTTCTGGGCCGTCTTCTTCGCCGCCCTTGGTGCCCTCGGCCTGATCGGCTTCGCCTCCGCATGGCAGGTCGCGACCGCCCTCGGGGTGTGCTGGCTGGCGGTGTGGGGAACGCTCGGGCTGTATGTTCTGGCCATCGGACTACTGCCGGCTCGCCTGCGCATCGACCGTCACGGCATCGGCATCCGCGCCAATCTCGGCAGGCTCGATGTGGCCTGGCCGGACGTCGAAGATGTGGTGATCCGGTCCGGCAAGCACGGGCCCGAGCTGCATGTGCGCACCCCACGGCGGCCGACCGCGCATCGGCCGTTCTCCGGCAGGTTGTCCATCCCGTACGATCCCCGTAGCCGGACCGTTACGCTGGTGACCGCCGCGCTCGCCGTGTCGCCGGACGAGCTCGACGCCGCTCTGGCCCGGTTCGCCGGGCACCGCTGGCAGGGGCGGCAGGACGCCCCGGACGAGCCGGGCGACGACGCGTTCGGCGCGGACTTCACGCTCGTCGGGCGTCTGGCGGGGCCGCGCAGCAAGGCCGTCTGGGTGCTGGGCCTGTCCGGCGCGTCGGCACTGCCGGTGTTCCTCGCCAGCGTGCTTGACGGCGGCGCATCGCTGACGCTGGCCCTGGTGACGGCGGCCCTGACCCTGCTGGCCGGGATCATGGTCGGGGAACGGTGCGAACTGTGCCTCGACGGCCAGGCGGTGGAGCTCCGCACCGCCACGTCTCGCACCCGGGTGCCGTGGCCGCTGGTAAGTCGCGCCACCGTGGCCCGGGTCTCCGAGTTCACGCTCACCGGACCGGCCCCCGCGCTCGTGCTGTGGTTCAAGCAGGGCGCGTCCGTTCCGGCCAAGTGGCGGTGGCGGGAGTGCTTCGTGCCGCACTCCGGCGGGGTGGCCGTGGTCGGCATCCGGGCGTTCGACGGCGTTCGCGGTGACGAGCGGGAACTCTCCACCGCGCTGAGGCATTTCGCCGGACGGGACCGTACGGACAGACACCACGCTCACGCAGAAGAATCCACGGATCCGTGATCGCCGAGGCATCAGACGGTCTTGAGCTCCGGCAAAAGCCCACGCCCAGCACGAGCCAGCAATCAACGACCTGCACGAGCCCCGTGACCAGAGACTGCAAGATGGTGGATCGGTCCGGTGCTCCGGCGCGCGGTCCTCACTGCTCCCCCTGCCCGACCAGAATGTCCAGAGCGCGCCACGGTTCAGCCTTCGGCGCGGTGCCGTCCCCCCGAGACCGGCGCGACGGGGTCACAGGCAGCCACGGTTCACATCCGCGAGGTGCTGAACAGGGCGTATTCGAGTAGGTCGGTCGAGGTGTTGGGCGGCCATGTACTCGTTGCCGCTGCGTGGCCAGCGGCCGCCTGCATGAAGGAGAGGTAGACCGCGTAGCGGTGCGGTCTGCGGCGTGGAAGCCGATGAGGAACGCTCTGATTCCTCATCGTCCTCCAGTACCAGACTGGTGCGGGAGAGGAACTGCGGAAACAGCCGGGGAAGCAGCAGCGTTCGCGAACCTGATCAGGTGTGCGGGAGTCGTTCCACCATTGCTGCACGCACCCGACGATCACATGGTGATCAGACACTCGCGCTTGGCGCAGTTCGAGTACCGCGTTCACTTACACCTCCTTTTTCTTTCTTCCCTGCGGGTTGAGAGACCGGGATAGTTGCCGTGTGCGTGGATTTTCGATAGTTCATCACTGCTTCTTCTTCTCCTCTCGCGGCGCCGCCGGGTCCGCGGCCCCCGTTGGCTGGTGTCTGCCCGCGGCCGCCCGGTCCCACCAGGCTGGGACGAGGGCGGTCAGCATCAGGGCGCCCGTCAGGACGAAGGCGCCGGGGTAGCCGGTCAGGCCCGCCACCGCGCCGAAGCCGACCGCGCCGAAGCCCATGCCCGCGTCGTAGGCGACATTCCACAGGGCACTCACGGTCCCGTACCCGGAGGCCGGGACCCGGGAGCACATCAGCGTGATCGTCGCGTTCTGGGTGATGCCGAAGCCGATCCCGAACACGGCCACGCCCAAGATCACCGCGACGGGGACGTCCGTGAGGGCGACGCCGAGGATGCCGACGGCCGAGGTGAGCAGCCCCGGCAGGACCAGCCCGGCGGGTCCGTGCCTGTCGCCGTGCCGGCCGGCGAACCACCGGGATACTGTCGCGGCGGCCGGCTGCACGAACAGCGCCGCTGCGACCACGTCGGCATTGCGCGACGCCACGGCCAGCGGCAGGAACGTGACGATGATGCCCGCGCCCAGCGCCGTCGCCGCGAAAACGGCCGTGGGCCGGGCGATCGCCCCGGAACGGCCCCCGGCGAACACGCCCAGGGGCGGGCCCGTCGCCACCTCCCGGTCGGGCAGGCCCGGTACGGCGACGATGGAGACCAGCGCAAGCAGGGCCGCCACTGTGCAGACCGGCCCGTATCCTGTGTGCGAGGCCAGCCACGTCCCGAGCGGCAGCCCCACGAGCGACGGCACACCGGCCACGATGCCGGTCATGGCCAGACCCTCGCCGCGGCGCTCGGGCGGGATCAGCGACACCGTCAGTGCCCCGCCCGCCACTACGGTGAACGCGAAGCCGAGACCGCGGACGAGACACACCGCGACGATCCACACCATGCTCTGCGAGACCGTCAGGACCAGCGCTGGAGCACCCAGCAACAGCAACCCCGCACCCAACGCCACGCGATAGCCGCAGCGTGCCGCCAGCCACGGGGCCATCAGCTCGCCGGTGACCGTCGCCAGCATCAGCGCGCCAGTGACCAGGCCCGCCCCGTCGCTACCCCGGCCCGGCACGCTCTGGGCGTACATCGGGACGACGGAGAGCAGCAGGAAGAAGCTGGCCGAGGCTTCCACGACCGTGACGAAACGCATCAGCAGTGCGCGGGTCAACAGCGGTGGCCGTGCCTCGGCTGCTCGGTGCTGTGCGTCGACGGATGAGGTCATGAGGTGAACCTAGGAATCGGACCGGCCCCTCAGTAAGCTCCAATTCCATGCCTGTTGAGTGGGCCGGTTCATCGCCGGATCTGTTGCTGGTGATCGATCGGGAGAGCCCTGAGCCGCTCCGCTCGCAGGTGGAGCGTCGGTTGCGGGAGGCGATCCGGGCCGGCCGACTGCACAGTGGTGAGCGGCTTCCCGTCCTCCCGCTCTCTCGCCCACGGTCTCGGTGTGTCCCGCGGTCTGGTGCAGGAGTGTTACGCCCAGCTTCAGGCCGAGGGCTACCTCGTGACCCGTGCTGGCTCGGGCACCAGGGTCGCTGCGCACACACCCGTACCGCAGCTGCCGGTCAAGCACGCCACGATGCGGCCGGCCCTGCTGGCGGACTTCCAGTGGGGCGTGCCCGACCTGCGGTCCTTCCCCATGGCCGACTGGCTGTGGGCCATGCGCGAGTCCGCCCGGTCCGCCTCCGTCTCGGCGCTCGCCTACGGGGACGCCCGGGGCAGCGCGGTGCTGCGCGAGGTCCTGGCGGGCTATCTGCGGCGGGTGCGTGCCTGCGTGGCTGATCCGGAGCGGATGGTGGTCTGCTCCGGATATGCCCAGGGTCTCGGTCTCGCGCTGCACGCCCTGGCCCGCTCGGGGGTACGTACGGTCGCATACGAGGACCCGGGTTCGCCCGTGACGACGCGTTCCGCTGCGGCATGGGCGGGAATGGCGTCGGTTCCGGTTCCGGTGGACGACCGGGGCATCGACGTCGAGGCACTCGCCGCGACCGACGCCCGCGCGGTGGTGGTCACCCCGGCGCACCAGTGGCCCACGGGGGTCGTGCTGGCCCCTGAGCGTCGGCTGGCGCTGGTCGACTGGGCGGTGCGCCGGGACGCCGTGATCATCGAGGACGACTACGACGCGGAGTTCCGCTACGACCGGGATCCGGTCGGCACCCTGCAGGGCCTCGCCCCGGACCGTGTCATCTCCAGTGGATCGGTCAGCAAGTCTCTGGCGCCGGCGGTGCGGCTCGGCTGGCTGCTGTGCCCGCCAGGCCTCGACGCCTTGGTCGCGGAGCACAAGCACCTCAGCGACCGCGGCTCCCCGACGCTGGACCAGCTAGCCCTGGCGACGCTCATCGAGTCCGGCCGCTACGACCGGCACCTGCGCCGGGCGCGTACCCGCTACGCGGCCCGGCGCACCACCCTGGTGGAGGCGTTGGCCGCACACGCCCCAGGAGTCGCGGTGACCGGTCTGGCGGCGGGCTTCCACGCGGTCGCGCACCTTGGCCCAAACGCCGACGAACGGGCAGTCGTCACCGCGGCGCGGGAGCGGTCGGTCGGTCTGTACGGCATGAGCACGTGCCGTACGTCGGGGGCGACCACGCCGGCCCGGCTCGTCCTGGGTTTCGGGAACGTGAGTCACCACGCCCTGGCCGTCGGCGTCCAGGTGGTGGGCGACCTGCTCCGCGGTGACGGCCGTCACCCGCATGGCCGTGCTTCCGGACAGGTGTGAAGCACAAGCCAAGGGAAGGAAGGGACTCCTGTAGCGTCGGCCTCCCCATCCAGACCTTTGAGCCCGACCTGCTGGCGGCGCCTCGGGCTCTCTACGTGTTGTGGGGCGGGCAGCCCTGGGCAGCCGCGCCGGATTCTTGTGGCGTCCAGTCGGGGGCAGGGTCTTCGGCGAGCAGCGGCCGGAGGGCGCCGAGAACTGCGCCGATGCAGACGTCGCGCAGCTGAGTGCGGGTACAGGTCCCGTGGGTAAGCCAGTCGACGCAGAGGACCCGGACGAAGACAAGCCAGCTCTTCAGGACATCGGACACTGCCTCGCGGGCGCTCTCGTCCGCGAGTGGGAGTACGGCCAGCAGTCGGGCACGGAGTGCGTCCAGTTCGTTCGTCATGATCGTCTGGATCACCGGGTCGCCCGCGAGGACCCGGTTCGCCGCGAGGACGGCGTTGCGGTTCGCCACGAAGTAGTCGAGATGGACGTCCATGCCGTGGATGAGCTGCTCCGCCAGGGGGGCGTTGGGGTCGAGCTGTGTTCCGGCGAGCAGTTGGTCCGCTGCCTGCTGGTAGACGGCTGCGAAGAGGGCGTGCTTGCTGGGGAAGTGACGGTAGAGCAGGGCCCGAGAGACACCGGCCTGTTCGGCGACTTCCTCCATCAGCACATCGGCGTAGGGGTGTGCGGCGAAGAGCCGTGCGCCGACGGTGAGGAGCTGGGCGCGGCGGTCGGCGGGGCTGAGTCGTCGGCGCGGAGGCATGACACAGAGCTTAGTTGACATGGGTCTACTAGTGCACTCATCGTAGTAGACCCGTGTCAACTAAGTGTCGTACAGGACGGCTTGGAGGAATCATGGCCAGGACTCTGCGTCTACTCGCACAGCTGATGGGCTGGACCTGTGTGGCGATCGGCCTCTTCCACGTGGCACTCGGCAACGCGGCGATCCCCGGTGCCGCCTCCGCCGGTGCGACGGTCGACAGCTGGGGCCGGTTCATGGGCGCCGTGTTCGCCGGCTACGGGCTGGCTTGGCTCTGGGCCGTGCGGCAGCGTCCGGTCCCGGCTCGAGTGGTGCGGTGGCTGGCCGGCGTTTTCCTGCTGGGTGGCGCGGGCCGACTGCTCTCGCTCGCCGTGCATGGCTGGCCGCAGTGGTTTCAGATCGCACTGGCGGTGATCGAGCTCGGCCTGCCGCCGGTCTTCTTCTGGCTGGCCGACGCAGAGGAGCGGACCCTGCGCAGCAATGTGGAGGTCACACCTGCCAGGCGGTGAAAGTGCCTGAGCGCGCCTGGATCGGCCACTTGGACGGGGAGGTCGACGCTTCCGGTGGGGAACCGGGTGATCGTCGGCAGCGGTCCGGTGCCAGCGTTCGGAGTCCTTGGTGCGGGTGCCTGAGATCGGCATTCATCCGGAACGCCTTGCGGAACTGGGTGAAGCCGGCCGCCACAGGTCGCGTGTGGCCGCCCCTCCAACAGGGCGCGCTCGATCGCGAAGTCGCTTTCCTCGGCGTAAGAGGTCGTTCTCTTTCCGAACCTCGTGTGCGGTTTCTGCTGGTCAGGCATGAGAAGACAGTTGTTGCGGGAGTCTCGGTCCGTTGTTGGCCGAGATGTCGTGGGGGTGGCGGGTGCCATCGATGCTGGCGGTGTTGATGCGCGGCAGAAGGCCACGGCGGTGCGGGTGGAGGACCTCGAGGCCGAGTTGGAGCGGATCCGGGCCGATCTGGCGGAGGCGGAAGAGGTGCTCCGGCGCCGGGTGATCGGCATGGAGCGGTAACTGGAGGCGCTGGCGGAGGAGGATGCGCCCACCGTGGCCGTCGTGTCGCGGAGGAAGCCGGTGGGCCCGCGCCGGGCGGTGCCTCACCGCCAGTCTTCCGCCGGAACCGAGGTGTTGTCGATGGACTACCAGGCGTTGCTCGCCGCCGCCGTCGAGGCGGGAGGCGATGGTCTCGGTGCCCGTCGGGCGGCGGTGGTGCTGGGCTGGGACAGCCTCCGTCTCCCGTGTCGAGGGGGCGAGGGCCCGAGTTTGTGAAAACGGCTGGTGGAACGGCGCTTGTCGGCGTAGTGCTCTGGCGTGTACAGACGAACGTGCTCAGTCGTGGGACCCGGAGGACAACTCTGCGGCCGTGGGAGTGCCCGCGAGCGTCCATGACTCGACGGCGGTCTGAACCTGGAGCAGGCGGGCGTTGGCTCTCAGGGATGCGGATAGGCGAGTTGTCCAAGCGCACGGGCATGAGTCGGCGCTCACTGCGGTACCACGAAGAGCAGGGCCTGCTGACCAGTTCACCTTCCGACGCGGGGCAGCGTCACTATTCCGATGCTGCGGTCCAGCGCGTGTCACTCATCCGACAGCGAGCTGTGAACCAGGTCGAGGCGTACGTGTGCCTCTGGGGACGCCGTTCGAACGGTGGCGTGACGTCTGACCCGGGGGCGTGGCCTGATCGCTGTCTCCGTCACTCCGATCCGTAGTACAGCTGGAGGAACTCCTCCATTGCCGCGTCGACGCCGGCGCGGTCGCCGGTGGCGAGCAGGTCGAGCAGCAGTCCTCGGACGGTGGCGAGTCCCAGCCTGGCGCGGTTCCGGGCCGTGACAGGGCTCGCGCCTGCGCCGACCTCGGCCGCCACGAGCGGCTCCAGCCAGTCCGCCACGAGCCCATCAAGGATGGCGACAGCCTCGGGGCGGCCCCGCAGCGCCTGCCCGCAGATCTCGAAAAAAAGCCGCTCCTGGCCTTCGAGTTGAGGGTCGGCCAGTTTCTGCCACAGCAGCCGCCCGACATCGGCGGGCGAGAGACCGGGCTCCAGACGGAGCCGGGACAACAGATCGCGCTGGCGCCTCTCCGAGGTCCGGACGATCTCGACGAACAGCTGTTCCTTGGAGCCGAAGTAGTGGATCAGCATGCGATGGCTGACACCGATCGCGGCGCCCAGGCGACGGAGACTCAGGTCCGCGATGCCGTGCTTCGCGACATGCTCGACAGCCGCATCCACCAGTTGCGCACGCCGGCCCCTGTCCGTGTCTCGCCCTGCCTCGTCTTCGGGATGCGAGTCGTCCGGAGTCACCACACAGGGAGTGTACCAATTGGTACGCACTTCATGTACCGTGTGGTACATGAAGGCTGTCAGCGTGTCGATCGACGTACATCAGACGCCCGAGCAGGTCTACGACTTCCTTGATGTCATGGCTCACCACGAGCGGTTCACAAACCATTACCTGACCGACTGGCGCTACAGCGGCCCTGTTCGCGGCATTGGTTCGTGCGCCACGGTCACTGCCACCCTGGGTGGCGCGAAGACCGACGTCACCATCGAGGTCGTCGAGGCCGAGGTGCCCCGGCGCATCGTCGAACGCAACGTCAGCGCGGCCGGCCGACGACTGGCCCACGGCACTTACGTCATCGAACCGCTGCGAGCCGGTGGGACCCACCTGTCGTTCACGTACACCTGGTTGCAGGCCCCTCTCGCCGAGCGGCTGCTGGCCCCAGTCGTGCGAGCGGTGATGCGTCGCGCCAACCGCACGGTGATGCAACGCCTGGCCACCGAGTTGGCTCGCCACGTATCAGATACCAACCAGACGACGGCACATGCCGCATCTTCTCCCCGACGCCGGCACGACACCCATCGCGGCCCGGCCCAGTAGCGTTTCCAGCGTCCCGGCTCGGGGCGTCGAGCCGGGAGACAGAGCGGATAGGCGCACACGGACCGGGCCACGGAACGGAGAAGCGGCGCGGCACGAACACGGTCGGCACACAGAATGGCTGACGCCCGCCCCGGGGTGGCAGGCAGCCAGGAGCCCGGGGTCCAGGCCCTTCGGGATGCCAAGCATAAAGACCTCGGCACCGATGCCTAAGCTCACAGCGGTCCGAACCATCGAGCCATTTAAAGTGCCGTCGCGCACCGAGAGTGCAGCCTTCCCTGAGACTGGACCCGGCCGCCACGGCTGCGCGGCGAGGAGACATCCAAGGGCAGAACGCCGTCGTATGCAGCGGACAGCGAGAACCCGCCGCACCGATTGGAACCCGATGCCCGCCACCCCCGTATACAGATCGCCGCTGGCCGAAGTCGTGTCGCCCTATCCGGACTCGAGCACTTGAACCTCGGCTACATCCTGTGGGGGAGGCATGAACTACCGGAAGGGTGTCCCGGAGGCGACAGGCTCGGGGCATTAGCTGCACCAACTCTGTGAGGATCGTGCGGCGTAGCCGATCCGCTCTGTCCTGAGCTGCAGAGGACGGCCGGCTCCAGCGCGGCACGTGGCCGAGGCTCGCTGAACCGTCATGACCACCCGCTGCTGTACGATCCGCGGCGGGCGAGTCGCGCACGCCTCCCGCCGTTCACTGGCGCCCACGCCGCAGGTGATCGACCGGCCAAGGTCCTCCGGGGCCCGCGTCCCTTCGGTGTCCTTTCGCCCGGCGGGAGCGTGGGAGACCGTCAGGAACGAGCAGCAGATGCCCAAGAGGTAGTCCACCGATGCGCAGATGGCCCGTCTCCGTCAGGTCGGCACGGGCGAGAAGTACACGCAAGTGCTGCGGTTCGTGCAGTCCGGCCGATCCGATCGCTTCGTCATGTTCAGCGCTCGCGGGGCGGGCTGAGACCCGATCACCCAGCGCGCCGTCGAGCAGCTCCGGTGGATCTGGCCAGCCGGACCCGCACTGCACTGGGGCGAGAAGTTCGGTGAGCTGCGCTGCATAAGCTTTCCGTGGACGGACGCTCCCGACGAGGCGGTGGCGCTGGTACGGAAGGCGCTCACCGAAGCGGTGACCACGTGCCAGACCTGCCCATCGCCAGGGCGTAAGCGGGTGGTGTGGATCTTGGATGCCGAGTACGGCTGGAGCTTGCCGTGGGTCAAGACCTGCTGCGACCGTTGCTACTTCGTGCCGCGGAACCTCACGAGCGATCCGCAATACCGGTACTTGGTGGAGGAGTACGAGGAGCCCGAGCCTGGTGATCCGATCGGCTGCTGTGAGACGCTCGAGGAAGTGGCCGCAGAAGTCCGGGCGGAGTTCGACCAGGGCGGCATGTCGGCGCTGCTGGCGAAGTTGGAGAAGCTGCCAGAGTCGATGTGGCGCCGCAGTGCCCACTACGACGTCTACAGCGGTCACGCGGTTGTGATGGCCGTCGAGAAGGCGTGCGTGCCGCTACTGCACCGGGTGGGTCAAGCCGGCGCCTGGTCCGATCCGTTGTTGCCCGCGCACGAGCGGCGGCAGGTTCTCCAGGCCATCGATAGCTTGCTGGGAGTGCTCAGTGCGATGACCGCGGAAGAGCACCGCGGCTGACAGGAGCGTCGTCGCACATGTGCGAGAGGTGCGACAGGCAGAGGGCCGGAGTCGACCACTACCGGCCCTCTGCCTGGGGCGTGTCGGCGGCCGGACGAAGCGCGGAATCGAATGCAAACCGCGCTTCGGAAATGACCTATCGTCGTGCGGCAGCCTGCTGCAGGTGGCGACTCACGTCGCCGACGAGGCGGATGTCGACGTGTCGCTCGACGAAACGCCACTGCCCGCCGCGGCGCTCGAAGCGGTCGCGGTACCGACCGGCGGCGATGGGCTGCAGCGGCAGGTCGGGAAGCGCCTGCAGCACGGTGACGTAGGAACGTGCGACCGCCGTGCCGGTCTGTTCCTCGACCTCGATGGCGATGTTGGAGGTGACGTGCTGGGTTCGCGGCGTGCCGTCGGCATAGACGATCAGCGTGTCCTGGAACATCTTCTCGATCGCTTCCCTGCCGCGCACCGGCGTGCCGCTGCCGACGAAAGTGGCGTCCGCGAGCAGGAGACCGAGCCCTGCGAAATCGCCGTCGTCCACGAGTTCTGCGTAACGTGCGAGCAGGTTCTCCACAGCTCGGTAGCTCGATATCAGGTCGGCGGCCATGGCGGAGGATGAGGACACTGTCTGTCTCCAAGTACGAGGGGTGATCCTCGGCGTGTGCTGCCCATGATGGCAACGACAGGGCTGTGAGGTTTCCGGCGAAGTACCCGGAGGCGGCCTGCGCCTTCAGCCAGGTCTCGGCGGCGGGCGCGTACGCGGGGAAGCCGGGGGCCCGCGAGCAGGATCAAGGTCTATGGCTGGAGGTCGCGCTGGTACCAGATGCCTGACTTCCCGCCGAGATCGGCCGCGGAGGCAGGGCCAACCGGGACGAACGCGGCCTTCGTCAAGACTCTTCGGAACGCGGCGTTGGCGTGGGAGGTGGCCGCCCGCAGTGTGCGCAGCCCGTGCCGCGCTGCCGCGATCCGGCACAGCTCCCGGACGGTCGAGGTCGCCACGCCGTGGCCGGCGACCTGCTCCGCGACTCGATAGCCGGGGTTGGCAGTGCCGTCCTCCAAGTCGTACAGGTTGAACCTGCCCAGAACCGAGCCGTCATCGGCGACGAGCACGTAGAAAGCGCAGCTGCCGGCCTCCTGCTCTGCCGGCAAGGCGTCGTACCCGTCGGGGAACTGGTCGAAGAAGTCGTCGCCGCGGTCGGAGATCGAGGCAGCGAAGTAGGTGCGGTTCAACAGCTCGAAGGCCAAAACCGCCGGGGCGTGGCCGGAGTGCAGCCGCTTCAGCTCGGGCATTGCCCGACTCTACCCAGATCGTGCGCTGAGGCCACCTGAGTTTCCGTCAGCGGCAGACAGCCCCAGGAACAGGGCGCATGACGATCTACGGCTGGAATACCAGCTCTTGCAACGTATCTCCCTTGCGAGGAAGGCACGGAAGGTTCGCGCGGGCCGTCCGGTGAGACGCTGGACGGTGCCGGTGAGGCGGTCCGCCGCGCCCTCGGCGACAGCCCGGGCGACAAGTTGCGGAAGGCGGCCGACCTGCACGCAGTCAAATGACTGATGTACCGGATGCGGACGTTCAGCACAGTGGGGCGTGGACGCGAATTCTCCGTCCGCTTGACCCAGAGACTGCACAGAAAGGTTTCGAAGAGTGCGACTGCATGCCCGGGCCAACCACGGAGGGCGGCGCGGCCTCCTGGCCTTCGCCCTAGCGTCACTGATCGCCTTCGCCCTCGCCCTGACGACGGGGGCGGGTCCGGCTTCGGCGGCCGTCGGACCCAACCAGATCACCCACGTCTACATGAACCTCGCGAATCAGGGGAGCCAGTCGCAGCAGAACCAGTACCAGGGTCTGATAGACAGCCTCCGGCAGGCGTCGTCGCAGTTCACGGGTTCGTATCGCGGTAACACCCGCATCACCCAGTACAGCGACCAGGGGCTCATCCGGCTGAGCCTGCACGTCACCGCTTCCAACACCGAGACGAGCCTTTGGATCGACCCCAGCGACCTCTATGTTCTCGGATTCTCGAACCAGTGGAACCAGACCTGGCAGTTCAATGACAACAGGATCAATCTGGGTACGCGACTCGCTCAGAGCGGTTTCACGACCAACGGCAATGTCCAGACACTCTTCTTCGGCGGCGCCTACACGAGTCTCCCTGCCTCCGCCGGCGTGAACCGCAGCAACTTCCAGCACGACTACTCCGACATCATCGGAGCCGTGGAGCAGCTGGCGCATGTCACGAACCCGACCGGGGGCCAGGCCAACGGAAGTGACCAGCAATGGACGGCACGGTCGCTGCTGCTCCTGATCCAGGCCACCTCCGAGGCGGCACGTTTCTACGACATCAACGGGGTGTTCAGGACCACCATGCTCGGCGCCTACGGCTCCAGGGGACTGACCGCGTACCAGCAAAACCTCGAAAACGCCTGGAGCGCCGCTTCGGCTTTCGGCTACAACCTCACCAACTACGGGTCCGCCACGCCTATCACCACGACCGGCGGAATCTCCTGGAACCAGTGGAGCGACGTGGCGTCCCGCATCGCGATCATGCTGTACCGCATCACCGCGGTCCCCGATCAGGGAAACTCCGGCGACTGGAGCCATGACGAGCTCTGATGCCGGGCGCTGCCCAGGGGGGCGGGGCCTCGGCTCGTGGGCCGCGGCCCGCCTCTCCGGTACCGCGCGCCGGACGGCCGCGGTCCCGTCGACCGCTCGGGCGACGCGCGCCGTCTGCGAAAATCGAAGGCGTTCTCGGAGCGCCCGATGCGGTGCTCGTCGGCCAACAGGAGCACGCACAGTGTCGCCACAGCACGAAGCCGCCTCTTCCTCGGGGGGCAAGTGCCCCTCCGCAAGGGCCCGTCCTCGGCGCAGGGCCGCGAGCGTGCCGCGTCCGCAGGGCAGGGCCGGGAGGGCGTCGCCGCCGACCGGGGCCGCCGGGCCCAGCGGGCCGGGAAGGGCCGACAGCCGGCAAGGCCGGGCCGACCCACGAGGCCCGGGAGAGCAGGGCGCCCCAAGACCGCAAGGCGCTCCAGAACCGCGAGTCTGCCCAGGACCGCAAGGACCTGCAGGCCGACTGCGCCAACTGCTTCGGTCTGTGCTGCGTGGCCCTGCCCTTCGCCCGCTCCGCCGACTTTGCCGTCATCTCGCCGTCGGCGGTTTCATCGGTCTCGCCACCTTGCGCACCGACTCCTGCAGCGCGGCCATCAGGTCCAGGACCTGGCCCTGCTTCTTTTGGGCTTTGGTGTCTCGGGCAGCGGTTCGTCCTCCCGCTTGGACTCAATGATCTTGGCTGGGGCTGCGGTGTGGGAGTCGCGGGACTCCTCGTAAGTCGCTTACGGTCACGCCGAATTCGCGTTTCAGAGCTCTGCCCAGGTGTTTCGGATCGTGCACTCCCCACTTGGCCGCGATCGCGGCCGTGGAGATGTCGGAGCAGGCCGGGGCCACGAGGTCTAGACGGATCCGCAGCAGGCGTTCATGCCGGACCCAAGCGGCGAACGTCAGGTCGCTGCCTTTGAAGAGGGAGTGGAGGTGACGGACGGAGATACGGTGCAGGCGCGCGACACGCTCCGCACTAAGATGGGGATCGCTCAGGTGGGCCAGCACGTAGGTCCGGATGCGGTCGGCGAGACAACTGGTGACAGAGGTTCGCTCGGGGCTCGTGTCGGCGAACGCTGCGAGCAGGAGCGCGGTGAGAGCGTCGGCCAGATGCGCACGAGCCGCATCGTCCTGGACGGCGCCGCCGTCGACTGTGGACAGTGCGTGACCGAGGAGCCCACCGATCCCGTCCTGCACCGGTATGGGGCGTGCGGTGCGCTTGCTGATGGAGTCCACGTGCCTGCCGAGACTTGCCCGCGGTATGCACAGCACGGTCATGTCACTGGGGCCCGCACCGACGAGCCGGTAGGGCCTGGTGCTGTCGCAGGCGAACAACTCGCCCGGCTTGACGGTCGCGATCCGGTCGTCCTGGACCGCGGTGAGCGGACCGTGGTGCTGGAGGTTGAAGTGCATCCACTCCACATGCCCCCGGCCAGTTCCACCACGGTCGACCTGTACGCGGCGATCCGCCGTGACGCCAGGACGGGCATGGCGACGCGCGCGCTCATGCGGAAGTACGGCGTCGGCTACGAGACCGCCCCGAGGGCCCTGATCAGGAATCTGGGAAGTAGTCAGCGATAGTCGTTGAGCCAATCACCCGGGATCAGGTCACGAACGCGGTCGAGGTCTTCTGCCGTCCGGCCGCGAGCCAGGATGGCCGCGCCGTCGTCATCGCGCAGAAGGACATCCTGGCCCAGGAACCACCGTGTTTCCTCGCCGACGGGGTATGCCGGGAACGGCAGTCGGACGGAGTTCGCTTCCAGCAGTTCAAGGCTGTCGTCATCCGGGTCGAGGAAGTCGCAGAGCTCTTCATCGGCCTGCAGGGACTCGGACAAGACGATCTCCACGAAACAAAGAGACAGACGCTCCAACCAGTCCTCCCACCGCTCGGCGCTCTTGTCGGCAAGATCAAGCCGGATGAACACTGCAGGATCGTCATCCTGAAGACTGTTGAGAAGGACGCCCCACGAGGCGGCTCCCTGGTTCTCGTGACGGAAGACCAGAGCTTCCTTGCCGTCATCGACATACAGCTCCGCAGGGCCGAGCAGCACATCGTGGTTGCTGGTGAGATCCCGCCGACGTCCGAACATCACATACGCCTCGCGCAACGCCGTCGGCAATCGGAGACCCAGCCTTTCCTCGGCAGCGTCGAGATCGGCTTCCGCCCATCCGTCATCCTGCCCCAGGGCGGCGCCGGCCCAGTGGGCGGCGAAGCCCTGGATGAAGATCCATGCACCACTGCGGTCTTCGACGCCTCTGGCGAGCGACGCGGCAAGATCGAACCCTTGTGTCATGCCAGGACGATATCCGTCCCACTCACCAGCCTCTTCGCACCCCGACACGGCTGGGACGGGCGACCTCGGATGCGGAGCGGGTGGCGGCCGCCTGGGCCGGGCTGGACCTGCCTGGGCCGTGGCAGCCGCAGCCGTTCGAGGGCAGCGTGGAGGCGCTGTTCGCCGCCCGTTGTCCCGTAAACGCCGACGACCATCCGGCCGGACATATGGCCCGGCCCGAGGTGCAGGAGGAGGTCTTAGCGGGTGTTGGGACTTCTTGAACATGGCTCTGACCGCAGTTCCGTGAAGGGCGAGGCCGGCGCCGTCAGAGCGTTGGCTGTCCGAACCCGGCCTCCGCAGGGGCGGGCTGCGCTAGAACGCGACAGCCGACAGGGCGGCAGCGATTTCGACGGCCTGGTACCCGTAGGTATCCGCGGCGTCGACACGCAGCATGAGACAGAATCGATCGAGGGACTCGATCTCCCTGGCGAGACGCGTACATCATCGGCTCAACTACGCCCGCGCAGACCGTGTGTGCGAAACGTCGCGCCGGCCGGAATCTGCAAGGCCTTCGGGCCGTGTCGTGTCAGGCGTTCGCCGCGGCGACAGCCGCGCGGAACTCCTGCGTCATCAGGGCGACCGGGCCACGCTGGACCGGCGCCTCACCCGACTCACCCCAGACCCTGGCCAGCGCCGCTCAGTCAGAGCGCTCCTCAGATCCGGGCTCCGCGACCTCCCGAACCCTAGGGAGTGGGGGGCGGGGAAGTACGCATGTTGTCACTGAGGTTTGCTTTGGTGCGTGCGGTGGGGCGGGTGGGGCCGTTACGGTGCTGATCATGTCTGGTGCTCTCCAAAGCGATGGTCCGGCCCGTGAGGTTGCGGCGATGGGTGGGCGGTTGACCGATCCGGGGTGGCTGGTGAACGGCGACCCGGAGCAGGTGCTGGCGGCGTTGGACGGTGCTGCCGGGCAGAAAGAGGTGTTGGCAGCTGCCGTGTACCGGGCGTCAGGGCATGTGCACCGTGACGCCGGTACGGAGCTACGGCGACAGGTGCTGGCGCTGGACGCCGCCCGGTACGGAAACCGGGAACTGGCGAGAGGCATCGCCGAGGTGACAGTCTGTCAGGAAACCGACAGCTCCTGGGCCGTGCAGTGGGCGACCGGCAGCGGCCTGGACTCCCGGCTGCGGTATGCGTTGCCTGCGCCGGCCGAGGTGGGTGTGGTGGCGACGGTGGTGGTGGAGGGCCGCGGGCTCGCTGTCGCGGGATGCGAGGACGGCACACTGCACTGGTGGGATCTGGCAACGGGCAGGAAACTCGGCCAGGCCGTGACCAGGCACAGCGGCGCGGTGCGTGCTCTGACGACGGCGGTGCTGGACGGCCGTCCCCTCGCTGTGACCAGCGGCTCCGATGGGGCCGTCCGAGTGTGGGACCTGGCTGGGGGAGAAGCTGTTGGCGCGTTCCACGCCGACAACGATTCCTGGGTGAAATCGCTCGCCACCGGCGTGGTCGAGGGTCGCCCGGTCGCGGTGGGCACCCGCACCGACGGCGTGGTGCAGGTGTGGGATCTTGCCGCCCTCACCCAGCGCAGTGAGCCCCTGTCCATCCACACCGGCTTTGTGTCTGCTCTGGCGACGACGGTGCTCGGCGGCCGTCCGGTCGCTGTCACCAGCCACTTCGAGGAACTCGGGGCGTCGGATCCGATCACGGGGGAGGAAACCGTCCGGGTGTGGGACCTGATCACGGGACGGTAGCTCAGCCCCCTGAGTGATCGTTCCGAGTGGATTCCCGTGCTCGCAGACCCGATGCCCGACCGGACGATGGCAGCCGACAGCGACGGCGACGGCGACAGTGACGGGGAGGCACGGCACTGCGTCAGCCTGAGCCTCAATGCACAGGCGAAGTTCCTGGTCACGGATCAGACGTTGGAGTGCCCGATGGCTGTCAGTGCCAACGCCTACGAGATGCGTGTCTGGAACCTGGCCACGGGCGAGCAGGTGGGCGAGCCCGTTCCGGCCAGGTTCGTGGAAACGGCGGCCGTGAAGGTGCTCCACGGCCGCCCCGTCGCCCTCGTCGGCGGCCATGGGCCGGTCGAGGTGTGGGACCTGTCCACCCTCAAGCATCTGTACCCGCCGCTGATCGGCCACGTGAGCACGGTGCGGGGAACGGCGACGGCGGTGGTGGAGGGGCGTCACCTCGCCGTCACCGGGGGCGACGACAGATCGGTTCGGATCTGGGACCTCGATGGTCACAGAGAGACGGGCAGTCGGCCGACTGGTCACGCAAAGACCATACGAAGGTTCGCCACGGCCGTCGTGGATGGCCGTGCCGTCATCGTCACCAGCGACTCGGATGAAAAAGTGCGGATCTGGGACCTCGACGACGGGGGACAGCTCGGTAAACACCTGCCCGGTCACACCGGCGCCGTGGACCTGCTGACGGTGGGGATGGTGGCGGGACGATCCACTCTCCTCACGCGCGACATGAACAGGACAGTACGGATCTGGGATCTGGCCAGCCGGGAAGAGCTGCACGGACGGTCGACAAGGGAGTACACCGTCGTCGGTATCCATTTCTTCGCGGTGCTGGAGGGCCGCTTCATTGCCGTGACCTGGGAAGGACGTGTGTGGGACCTGGCCGCGAGCCAATGGATCGGAGTGCAGCCGAAGCAAGACCGCGCCCACGCTCTGGCCCTGGAAACGGTCGAAGACCGGAACATCATCCTGACCGGCTGCGGGACAGAAAAAGCGGTCCGCCTGTGGGACATGGCCACGGGTGAACCAATAGGGCCGCCTTTGACGGGACACACCGGCGACGTGTGGGCAGCGGCGGCGGGGATGCTGGACGGCCGCCTTGTGGTCGCCGCCGGTGGCGACGACAGAGCCGTGCGGCTGTGGGACGCAACCACGGGGCAGCAGATCGGCCAGTACGCCTTTCCGGCCGGTATCTGGAGCCTGGTGGTGGCGCCGGACGGGCGACTGGTGGTCGGTTTCGGCTCGGACATCGCAGTCCTGGCCCACCACTGATCGCTCGGTTGGCTTCGTTGATCTCCAAGGACAGCGTTTGTCGACGGTTTCCGGAGGCAGTTCGTGATCAACCGGCTCTGGAATGTGGATGAGAAATGACGGCACTGCGTGGATGCGAACGTCGGGACGGCCAGCCGCCCGAAGGGTGGCTGGCCGTCGAGGCAGGAAGTGGCAGCGGGCAGCACCTGTTTCTGCACTCCCGTGGCCGGTTGAGAGAGTGCAGCCCCTTGATGCTCGCGCGGTTTCGACCGGCGCTTAATCACTTGACCCGGTCCGTACGGTGTTCGAGTGAAGGACACTCTGATCAACGAACTCCGCACCGCGTATGACGCCCAACTCCGTGGTGTCACCCCGCCTGGCGGCAGCGTCCGCATCGAGAAGGACGGCCCCTTGACCCGCGTCGTCGGTTGGCACCGTGGCTTCGTCACGGGCCCACGCGACCTTGGCGTGTGCGGAGAGGAACTCGACACGCTCATAGCGCGGCAGCGTGACTTCTACGCTGCTCGTGGTGAGGCGGTCGAATGGAAGACTCGCGCCCACGATCTCCCCGCCGACCTCACCGATCGGCTCACCGCAGCTGGCTTCGTGGCCGAGGACAGCGAGACCGTGCTCATCGGCCAGTCCGCAGGCCTTGCCGCCGACCCCGTCCTGCCCGACGGCGTGACCCTCCGCCGCGTCACCGCCAGATCCGACCTCCAACGCGTCGCAGCTATGGAGAGCACCGTCTGGGGCGAGGACTGGAGCTGGCTGGCCGACGACCTGGCCGCCCGGATCGAGAGCGCCCCAGAGAACACCATCGTCCTCGTCGCTGAGGCACGCACCGAAGTCGTCTGCGCCGCCTGGCTGGTGTTCAAGGACGGCGTCGACTTCGGGGGCCTCTGGGGCGGCTCAACGCTCAAGGAATGGCGCGGACAGGGCATCTACCGGGCCATGGTCGCCCACCGAGCCCAGCTCGCCGCTGCCCGCGACGTCCCCTACGTCTACGTCGACGCCTCAGCCGACAGCGCCCCGATCCTCACTCGGCTTGGCCTCCACGCGGTCACCACGACGACACCGTATGTTTGGTCGCCGTGAGCTCAGCCGGCCTTCGCCGGCTCCCCGGCTCGGGCTCGGGTGCTGGCGAGGCGGTAGGAGTCGGTGCCGGTCTCGATGATGGTGCCGTTGAAGGTCAGGCGGTCGACGATGGCCGCGCAGAGGCTAGGGGCGGGGGTCGGTGAAGGTCTTGGTCCAGCCGCCGAAGGACTCGTTGGACGCGATGGCGACGCTGTTCTTCTCCTCGCGTTCGGTCAGGACCTGGAAGAGGAGCTCGGCGCCGTGGCGGTCGAGTTCCATGTATCCGAGTTCGTCGATGCAGAGGAGATCGACGCGGCCGTAGCGGGTGATGGTCTTGTTGAGCTGTTTCTCGTCGGCGGCCTCGACCAGCTCGTTCACGAGTTTCGTCGCGAGGGTGTAGCGGACGCGGTAGCCCTTCATGGCGGCCTCGGTGCCGAGGGCGATGAGCATGTGAGGCGTGAAGGATGACTCGGACCCGTTTACCGATCAGCCGGATGGGGACCGAGTAGCGGTTCGTGCGGACCGGGATCTGGCGACCGCGGGGTGAAGACCCGCCCGGTCTCGAACGGCTCCTCCGGCAACGGCATCAGCAGCGGTTGTTCGAGCGCGAACTCCTCGGCGATAGTCCTGGGCCTAGAGCCGATCCGGCGGGCGTCGTCCTGCCGGTCCCACTGCTCGACCATCTCGTTCAGCTCGGCGAGCGAGGATACCTCCGGGACGGGGACGAAGTGGTTGCGGCGGAAGTGGCCGATCTGGCCCTCGACGCCGCCCTTTTCGTGGGCGCCCTCGACGCCCGGGCGGCAGTAGAAGCTCTCGATGCCGTAGTGCGACTTGAACGCGATCCACCGGTCGGCCTCCACCCTGGCCCGGCTCAGTCCGAGCACGCGGGCGACGGCGGCCTTGAGGTTGTCGTAGCGGACCTTGCTCCGCGGGACACCGCCCAGCGTGCGCAGCGCGTGGACGTGGCCTTCGAAGAACGCCTCCTGGCCGCAGGAGGCGAACACGCGATGGACGGCCTTGCCCGAATACGACAGGCGGAAGGAGAACAGGTAGCAGGTCACCAACTCGCCGGCGAGGCGGATCGTCACGTCGCCGAAGTCGACCTCCGCCTCGTGACCGGGCTGGTGCGTCTGCGGGACGAACGCCTCCAACGGGGCCTTGCCCGACTCGACCAGGATCTCGGGCTTCCGGGCTGCGATGTAGTAGCGGACCATCCCGTAGGAGACGTCGGCACCGTGTTCCTCGACCAGCCGGTGGAAGATCCGGGTGACCGTGTGCCGCTGCTTGCGCGGCGCGTCCAGATCCGCCCGCAGGATGCCGTCGATCACCGGCTTGTACGAATCCAGAGCCGATGCCCGCGGCGGCAGCTTCTTGCGCGGCTCCGGCCAGGCCGAGTCCAACGCTTTCCGCACCGTCCGCCAGGTCACGCCGTGCGTGCGCTCAAGCTCGCGCATCGACATGCCACCGCGGTGGTCACGCCGGATCGCCGCGTACAGCTCGACCTTCGACATCCGCGGCATGACCAGCACCTTTCACCAGGAGCACCTCGATGCTGCCCTGGCAAGAACCCCAGCGCCTCCCAAACTCGTCGACATCACCCATCCGTGAATCCGGGCGCCTCCCAAACCAATCGACAAGTGACTTCACTACTGCTCGATAAAGCCACCCTGGCCTTTTGCACCGACTCGTTCAGCGCGGCCATCAGGTCCAGCACTTGGGCAGCTGCTCGGGTTCGGCCGCTTCCGGCAGCGGCTTGTCTTCGCGCTTGGACTCGATGATCTGCGCGATGGCCTCGGTGTACCGGTCTTGGAACTCCGGGCCTTCCAGTTGGTCGACGGTCAGGGTGTCCATGAGGGCGAGCGCGCCTTCGATCTCTTCGTCGGACACCTCGGTCGGCGGCGGGAGCAGCTCTGTGGGGTCGCGGATCTCATCGGGCCAGCGCATGGCGTGCAGAACCAGGACGTCATCGAGCACGCGCAGCAGGCCAGTCTCTCCCGGCCGGACCAGGGGTACTTGGCCACAGCCACTTTGGCCGACCGGCCGAGGGCCTGTACGAGCAGCTTGTAGGGCTTGGCCGCGACCGGGCCGGCCGGCTGCAGGTAGTAGCCCTCGGTGATTCGAATCGGATCGATGGGCTCCAGCGGCACGAACGCGTCGATCTCGATCGCCTTCGCTGTCGGCAGTGGCGGGTTACTCAGTTCCTCGTCCGTGATCGGGTGACCTGAGTCTTGGTCAGCTCGTATCCCTTGCCGATCTCGCTTTGGGAGACCTGACGGTCCTCAAGCTCGCACACCTTGCGGTAGCGGACCCGGCCACCGTCTTTCAGGTGGTACTGATGGAAGTGGATGCTGCGGTCCTCGGTCGCTCCCACGACGTTGATCGGCACCGTCACCCTTCTCTGAACTAAAGAGGTCGTCTCGTTTCGTGCCGAAGAGACAGGAGCTGAGCTCGGTAGGTTCGGATGGTTACGGGCAGGGGTTGTCAACGAGCGGCGCAGGACGGTTCAGCCGCCAGACCACGACGATCTCGCTGCCGAAGGGAACTGCGGGCGGTGTTGCCTTGGAGTGTTCCGGGGCCGACGGGTTGCGCCGCCCGTGAGGTTCTGTAAATGTTTACTGCATGGCAGACAGCAAGGCCGCTTTGCTGGCCGCGGCCGCGGAAGAGTTCGCACTGCTCGGCCTTCGGGGTGCGCGCGTCCAGGCGATCGTCAAGCGGGCCGGCGTCAACGAGCGGATGATCTACCACCATTTCGGCAGCAAGGAGGGCCTGTACAAGGCTGTCCTCGCAGATCGATTGGCGGCGCTGCGCGACGCCTGGCGGCCAGCCCTGGAGAGGGCGCTCACGCTGGCGCCTTATGAGGGCATGGTCGTGATGCTGGGCGCCTTCGCTGACGCCCTGTCCCGCCAGCCGACTCTGGTCGGCTTGTTGCTGCACGAGTCCCTGGACGGCTCGCAGGACCTGCCACTGCCCTCGGCCGAGACGCCACCCCGTGAACTTCGGGAGCTGTACGAACGCGGTCAGCGCGAAGGAGTGTTCCGCAAGGACTGCCCGGTCGAGATCGCCTACGGCGTAGCCATGAGCGCCCTCGTCGGCGCTTCCGTGCTGGCGCGACGCGGAGCGGTTGCGCTGGGCGGCCATGGGGCGGGCCCCACCACGCACACGGTTCGGGAACTCGCGCTCGGACAGCTCCTGGATGGCATGACTGGCCCGGCACCGTCCCAATAGCCAGCCAGCCAGCCAGCCAGCCAAGCGCGGCGCGACCCCAATAGCTCGGCCGGACAGCCACGCCCAGTGTGCAGTAAACATTTACTGATGGGAGAGTCACCCGGTGAGCACGCCCGTAACACCGATGAAGGAGGCGTCCGACGGACGCCTGCCGCGTCGCCTCGTCACTCTCATGATCACGGTCGCGCTGGGATCGATCATGATGCAGATGGACGCGACAATGACCAATATCGCCTACAACACCCTGCTGAAGGAGTTCGACACCTCGCTTCCGACTATCCAGTGGATCACTACTGGATACCTGCTGGCGCTGGCCGCGGTGATGGCCCTGTCCGGCTGGGCCCTGGAACGCTTCGGTGCCCGGACCATGTGGAGCACGAGCATCGGCCTGTTCCTCCTCGGGTCGGTGCTGTGCGGCACCGCCTGGGATGCCCACAGTCTCATCGCATTCCGCGTCATCCAGGGCCTCGGCGGCGGCATGGTTCTGCCCTTGGGCATGGCGATCCTTGCCCAGGAGGCCGGTCCGTCGCGACTGGGGCGGGTTATGGGTGTACTGGGGATCCCGTCCGCCTTGGGCCCGGTGCTCGGTCCGGTGGTCGGTGGCGCCATCGTCGATGACTGGAACTGGCGCTGGATCTTCTTCATCAACGTGCCGGTATGTATTGCCGCCGTCGCGCTCGCCTGGCGGACCATGCCGACCAGGCAGTCACGCAGTGCCGGGAAGCTGGACATCCTTGGTCTTCTGATGCTCTCCCCGGCCTGCGCCGTGGTGGTCCTCGGACTGACCGAGGCCAGCAAGTACGGTTCGTTCGCCGACCGGCACGTCGTGATCCCGCTGGCCATCGGGTTCTTGCTGCTCGCGGCATTCGCGGTGCACGCGCTGCGCACCGACAACCCGATCCTGGACCTGCGGTTGCTGAAGGTCCGCAGCTTCCTGTCATCCTCTGCTGTGCTCTTCTTCGCCAGCGTCGCCCTGTTCGGCGCGGTGGGCGTGCTGCCGCTGTACTACCAGCAGGTTCGGGGGCACAGTGCTGCGGAGGCGGGGCTTCTGCTGGCCCCTCAAGGCTTGAGCATGGCCGTTTCCCTGTCCGTGGTCGGCAAGTTGGCCGACCGGACATCTGCCCGCCTGCTCGTCATCAGCGGCCTGGGGCTCACCGGCACGGGTTCCCTGGTCTACACGCAACTCGGCGCGCACACCAACGAAGTGCTGCTCAGCTCCGTGCTCGTGCTGTCCGGGGCCGGCATCGGCATGGTCATGGTTCCCGCCATGGCAGCGGCGATCCGCGACATACCGGGACCGGTGGTTCCGCGGGCCAGCGCGGCGAACCGAATCATCATGCAGATCGGCTCCTCGTTCGGTGCGGCCGTGCTCATCCTCGTGGCCCAGAACCGCATCAACCGCCTCATCGGCACCAAGACCCTCACTGCCGATGGCCTGGCCGACGCCTACGGCAACACCTTCTGGTGGGTCATGGGCTTCGCCACCGTCTCCGTTCTGCTCGCCTGGCTCATGCCCACTCGCCCGAAACCGCACCCCACGGGCGAAGTTGCGGTCTCTGCCCTTTGACCTCCATGGCACTGAGTACATCGGCTGTTCGCGGTCCGCATCTCTTCGCGGACCAGGCCCTGTTTTCGTATAGCTACGGCCAACGGACAAGTAGCTCTCTGTAGCCGACGCGAGAGGTGTGTGTCCCGGGTTCGGCCGTTTTCGTCCCCGCGGTGACGTCCCCGCATCACCTTGGTCGCGTCTGGTGCGACTGAGAAGGGGGTGAGCGTGCGGCAGGACTGGGAGCCGGAGGACCTGATCGAGCTCTGGACGCTGCTCGAAGACGACATGAAGCGGCTGCGGAACAAGTCTGGGGCGAACCGGCTGGGCTTCGCGATGCTGCTGAAGTTCTTCGAGGTGGAGGGCCGGTTCCCGGAGTCGGTCTCGGAATCGGAGGTGCCGGCCGCGGCGGTGGCGTACGTGGCTCAGCAGGTGAAGGTGCCGGCTGAGGAGTGGTCGGCCTACGACTGGCAGGGCAAGGCGATCCAGCGTCACCGGGGCGAGATCCGGGCCGCGTTCGGCTTCCGGGCCGGCACAGAGGAGGACCAGGAGAAGCTGGCGGAGTGGCTGACGGCGGAGCTGTGCCCGGTGGAGCTGTCCCGGGACCGCCTGGCCGAGGCGGTGGTGGCCCGCTGCCGTAACGACCACGTCGAGCCGTCGGTGCCGGGCCAGGTGCGGCGGCTGGTGGCCCGGGCGGCGAAGGAGTTCGACGCCCGGTTCTGCCGCACGACGATGGACCGGCTGTCGCACATGACCCGCTCGCGGCTGGAGAACCTGGTGGCGGGTGGCGAGAACGACGAGGAGTCGAGCGGCGACGGGTCGGTGGCGGGCGGTGGCCGGTCGTTCTTCACCGAGTTGAAGGCGGACCCCGGGGCGCCTGGGCTGGAGAGCCTGCTGGCGGAGGTGAACAAGCTGCAGCGGGTGCGGAAGCGGAGCTGCCGGCGGACCGGTTCGCAGACGTGTCGGAGAAGCTGGTGGATGCCTGGCGGGCGCGGGCGTCTAGGGAGTACCCGGCGAAACTGCTGCGGATGAAGCCGGCAATGCGGCTGACGCTGCTGGCCGCGCTGTGCCACATGCGGCAGAGGAGATCACCGACTCGCTGGTGGATCTGTTCAACCAGCTGGTGCTGCGGATCAACACCCGGGCGGAGAAGCGCGTCGACAAGGAGTTCACAGCGACCTGAAGAAGGTGCGGGGTAAGGACGCGATGCTGCTCCGGGTCGCGGAGGCGGCACTGGCCGAACCGGCCGGCGTGAAGTACACCACCGCGCTCCGCCTCGGCACAGCGGAAGCCGAGCAGGTGCTCCGCCGGTTCACCCGCGGCGGCCCGAAGCACCCGACCTACCAGGCCATCGAGGAACTGGGGCGGGCGGTCCGTACGGCGTTCATCTGCGAATATCTGGTGGATGTCGAGCTGCGGCAGGAGATCCACGAGGGCCTGCAGATGGTGGGGAACTGGAACTCCGCGAACAAGGACCTGTTCTACGGCAAGGACGGCGACCTGACCGGCGCGGACAGAGAGAGCTAGGAGGTCAGCATGCTGGCCCTGTACCTGCTGCAGTCCGCCCTGGTCCACGTCAACACCCTGCTGATGCAGCAGGTCCTGGCCGAGCCCAAGTGGGCCGAGCGCCTCACCGAGGCCGACCGGCGCGCGCTGTCCCCGCTGTTCTGGACGCATGTGAACCCCTACGGCCGCTTCGAGCTGGACATGAACTCCCGTCTCGCCCTCGGCCCCACCCCCGCCGTGCCCGGGCAGCGCACGGCTCAGGAGGAGCCGGTGACGGCTGGCTGACCGTGCATGCCGAAGGGCGGCCCGAGGCGGGGCCTTCCTCAGTCGTTAAGTAGCCGCCATACGGTGAGGGCTGCCCTGGCCCGCATGAGCCCGGTGGGTTCGGTGAGGTCGACGCCCAGGATCTTTCCGATCTGTTCGAGTCGGCGGGCGACGCTGCTGTGGTGCAGGTGGAGGAGGCTGGCGGCCCGGCGCAGGGACCCGGTGGCGCAGTACGTGTCTAGAGTCTGCAGATCTTCCGGGGCACCGGCGATTCGGGCGAGCGCGGCCACATCGGCGTTGTCCCGTGCGGCGTCCCGGGGTATCTCGGCCAGGAGCGCCAGCGCGCCCAGGTCGTCGTAACGAACGACAGGCTCGCGTGAAGTGGTGAAGCGCAGAGCGGTGCGAGCCTTTCGCCAGGATCGGTCGGGGCTTTCGGCGGCACCGATGCCCGCACGTACGTCCGCCGGCAGTTGGGCTTGGTCCAACGTGGTGGCCAGGATGACGCCCACGTCGGCGAGCGTTGCCGCCTTCACCAGGCGGGCCGGGCAGAGCAGGCCGGCAACCTGGTCGAGAGGACGCTGCGAGCGTACGGCGGCGACGCGGACGGGCACGTCGGCGGCGAAACCCAAGAGCCGCAACGCACGGGCTCTGGCCGCCTCATCGCTATCGGAGCTGATGACCAGTTCGACTAGGGCGGGGTCGGCCATGGTGGTGCGGGCAGGGCTGTACCGCTCGACGACTGCGGCGGCGGCTATGGCGAGTCGGTCCAGCAGCACGTCGTCGAGGGTGCCGGGCGGGCCGGGGCGTTCCAGCCACACCGTGCCGATCTCCTCCTCGTCGATCGTGATCGGCGCAGTGGTGGATGCGGGTGACGGCGGGCCGGGCGCCTGCTTGCCGTCGAGCGCCATGCGGATCGCACGCCCTGTGCCGTGGAGCTGGATCCCGGCCACGCACTCGGCCAAGTCTGCCGAGGCCCGGGCGAGTGCCGGGAGATCCACCCGGCGGCGCATCAGCGTGTCATAGAACGCGACGATGCGGATCGTCCCCTGGACGTGCGAATCCAGGTGCGACAGCCGTTCGGCCAGTGCCTCCATGACGCAAGGATAGGCGCGGACCGGTGCGCCGATCGTTGCGCGATCGGGTCCATATGCCCGACGGGAGGCGGATGATCGGTAGGGGTGGCGACCGTGAGGATAGGTGGCATGGATCCCGAACTTGAAGCATTCATTCCGTTGCTCCCAGAGGTCGACATGGCCGATCCGGTCAACACCCGTAAGAACTTCGACGAGCTGGCTGCCACGCGGTCGGCACCGGACACCTCGGGCCTGGAGATCGAGGACCGTGACGTGCCCGCCGATCCGGGCGTGCCGGTGCGGATCTACCGCCCGCGACAGGCGCAAGGCGCCGTTGTCTGGCTGCACGGCGGCGGTTTTGTCTTCGGTGGCCTGGATGCCGAGCATCCGTGGGCCACCCGGATTGCCCACGACTCCGGCGTGGTGGGCTACCGCCGGGCCCCCGAGCACCGGTTCCCGGCGGCCCTGGACGACGCCTACGCCGTCCTCACCTGGGCGGCCGAGCACGCGGCCGAACTCGGCATCGCCCCGGACCGGATCGCGGTCGGCGGTCACAGCGCCGGCGCGAACCTCGCGGCCGCGACAGCGTTGCGGGCCCGCGACGAGCAGGGGCCGCCGATCTGCTTCCAACTGCTCAACGAGGCCATCCTCGACGACCGGCACCAGACGTGGTCGGAGCGGAACTTTACCGCCACGCCCTGGAACAACCGAGCGGTGCGCGTCGCAGCGATGGATCATTACCTGGGCTCCCGGCCCGCCACGCCGTACGCCGCCCCGGCCCGCGCCACCGACCTGTCCGGCCTGCCACCTGCCTACATCGCCACCGCGGAGTTCGACCCGAACCGCGACGAGGCCATCGAGTATGCGCAGCGCCTGCTGCAGGCGGGCGTCTCCGTCGAACTGCACCAGTGGCCAGGCACCTTCCACGGGTCGCAGGCGATCCTGTCCGCCGAGGTGTCGCAGCGGCAGATCGCTGCACTCGGTGCCGTCCTGCGCCGTGCCCTGGCCGAATGAAGCGTTTGTTTGCGATGGGAGGATCCATGTCCGATCTTGATCCGGTGGCCAGGACCGCCCGGCTGACCGCCGCCCTACGGGCCAGGGAGTCCGAGCGGCCCGACCGGCTGTTCACCGACGTACTCGCGGGCACGCTGGCCGGGCAAGCCGCGCGGGCCCTGGCCGAACAGTTGGGAGAGGTACCCGCCATCGCGGTACGTACCCGGTTCTTCGACGACCTGCTCACCGAGATCGCCAACGCCGAGGGCGGCCCCCGGCAATTCGTCCTGCTCGCGGCAGGCATGGACACCCGGGCCCAAAGGCTGCCCTTCCCCGCCGCCACCACCCTCTACGAGGTGGATCGACCTGAACTCCTACGCCTGAAGGATGCGTTGCTGGCGGGCGTGCCCGAGCCCGCCTGCCGCAGGGTCGCGGTCAGCGCGGACCTCGCGGGCGACTGGCCTAGATCATTGGTGCAGGCGGGCTTCCGGGCTGACCTGCCGACGTGCTGGTTGGTCGAGGGACTCACCCAGTATCTCCAAGAGGCCAATGTGATCAGGCTGTTTGACCGCATCACGGCCTGCTCGGCACCTGGCAGTCACCTGCTGGCCGAGTTCGTCGCCGCGTCCCTGTTCCGCGACCCGGCAGCGCGCCCGATGCTGGACGCGCTCGCCGAGCAGGGTGCGGCATGGCACTACGGCACGGACGAGCCGCAGCCCCTGTTCGCCGAGCGTGGCTGGCAGGTGCAGTCGGTGCCGTACGCCGAGGTGGGGCAGGCGATGGGGCGGTGGCCACAGAATGGCGTTACGGCCGGTGGCCATCTGGCGCACGCAACACGGTGAGGACCGGCGTCAGCCGGTCCGTGATCCACGAGTGGTGACGCCGCCGGACCCGGCTTCGACTGTACGGGCCCGTGGATCAACGGAATCGTAGTTATCGGCGAGATCGATCATGGTGGCGGGGCGTCGCCCTGTTGGCGGTCTTCAAGAAACCAAGGTTTCTTGAAGACCGCCGCTGCGAGATCGAAAAGACCCGAAGGACCTTGTTGCCCAGCAGTTCTTTGGCGGCGCGGACGACCGTCGGCAGGGCCGGCAGGCGTTGCCGGGTGCGCTGGTCCATGCGGGCCTTGACCCGCTGGCCGTGCTTCTTGAGGTTGAGGTCGGCCTCCCCGATCGGGCAGGGCGCGACCCACGGGCCCCAGCGGGCCAGCTCCTCCCCAGCCCAGCGGGCGAGATCCAGGTAGAGGGCCCGGACCGCGATCAGCAGGGTGGAGCCGTCCAGGCGGGGGGACACGACCTCGTCGTGGGTGCCGTCGCTGCGGCGTCGCCGCACGGTCTTCGTCTGGGCCCGCTGCTTCCACTGCACCGCCACCTGTGTCGGCAGGTGCAGCGAGTCGATGCCAGGATGATGCGCTTCCAGGTCGGCCCAGAAGCGCCGGGCCAAGGACCGGGAGAGGTTGTCCAGCGTCGCGTAGTCGAGGGCGGGCCGCCGCTCCGTGAGGTAGTCCACCAGCAGGTCGGGCACCGGTCGGCAGGTGAGGTCGCAGCGGTCGACGAGCTGCTCGATCCCGACCTGGCCGGTGGCCCGGCCCAGGTTCCTCAGCTTGTCTTTTAACCTCTGTCCGCTTGTGTCTGCGGGTGCCTCTCCCGTAGGGCGCGGTTTCTGATCACGCGGAAGGGGAGAGCTGTTCGCGCACCCATTTGGGATCGGGGTTGGCGTGTGGCTGGCCCGCCACGACGACGGTCGGCACGGTCTCGTTGCCGTAGTTGGCTGCCCTCACCGCTGCGGCTCCTGCCGGGTCGCGCCAGATGTTGACCCAGTGCAACTGGCGGGCGCTGGGGCCAAGCCGGATGCGCAGTCGTATGCAGTACTTGCAGCCCGGTCGCCAGAAGACGACCGGTCGGCCGTCGACCGCGCTGCGGCGTTGTGCCTCCAGCGCGCCGATCGACCTTGGAAAGATCAGAGGCGAGTTGACGCCGGCGAGCGCGAGGAACGCCAGCAGGAGTGCTGCGGCTGTGCCGGGGCTCCCCTTGAAGACCTGCCCAGTCGCGACGACTGAGCCGCTGAGCACAAGCAGCATCGGCAGGATCCAAGCGCGCATCATGGTGATGCAGGCTATCGATGCGTCGAAATGCTCCTCGAACTAGGCCGCTCACCTGGGTGTTCGCCGGACGCTGAGCGGCCTTCGTCTGATCATGTGCTCCGACCAAGGATGCACGTGACCACGACGAAGGCCGTGGAGGTGAGTCTGCTGCCTGATCATGTTCCGGGGGAGGTGTTCGCGAAAGCGTCACGCTTCCGGGAGGACTTATTCGACTGTCTGACCGCTCGCGGGGACGAACTGTTCGACCTCACGGATGCGCTGCTGTGTGCGGACGGGCCGGTGAGAGCGCCGGTGGACCTGACGTTGGTGGCTGAGCACCGGCGCGGGCACGGCGCCATGTACGACGCCCTGAACAGCGGGAACGTGGACGTGCCACGTCTGCGGCAGGTGCTGGCCGGCCTGCCCATGCCGCAGGCCGCCGACGGCCGCCTGGTCCTCGCGGTCGACGTCAGCAACTGGCTGCGCCCCGACGCTCCCACCAGCGCGGATCGCCTGTTCTGCCACGTCTACGGCCGCAGCGGACGGTCCTCGGACCAGTTCGTGCCCGGCTGGCCGTACTCGTTCGTCGCCGCCCTGGAATCGGGCCGGACGTCCTGGTGCCAGCTGCTGGACGCCGTCCGTCTCGGCCCGGCCGACGGCGTCGCCGAGGTCACCGCCGCCCAGGTCCGCCGGGTGGTCATCGATCTCATCGAGATGGGCCGCTGGCGCCTCGGCGACCGGAACATCCTGATCGTGTTCGACGCAGGCTACGACGCCCCGCGCATGGCCCACCTCTTGGCCGGGCTGCCGGTGGAGGTCCTGGGCCGGATGCGCACGGACCGAGTGCTGCGCAAGCCGGTCCCGGTTCCGTGGATCTCCCCACCGCAGGGCGGGCGGCCGCCGAAGCACGGCAAGGAGTTCCGCTTTGCCAAGCCGGAGACCTGGGGTGATCCGGACGCGGCCACGGTGCAGGTCACCGACCGGTACGGAACCGCCCGAGCGATGGCCTGGGACCGCATCCACCCCCGCCTGACCACCCGCTCCGCGTGGACCGACCACACCGGCGAACTCCCGGTCAGCGAAGGCACGTTGATCCGCCTTCAGGTCGACCGTCTGCCCGGTGGCCACGACTCGCTGCCGCTCTGGCTGTGGTCGTCGGCCACCGGCCTGAGCGGCGAGGACGTCGACGTGCGCTGGCAGGCGTTCCTCCGGCGCTTCGACCTGGAACACACCTTCCGGCTGATGAAGCAGACACCGGGGTGGACCCGGCCGAAGCTCCGGACCCCCGAGGCCGGAGACCGCTGGACGTGGCTCGTGATCGCTGCCCACACCAAGCTCCGGCTCACACGCGAAGCTGCGGCGGATCTCCGCCGCCCCTGGGAGAGGCCGACCGAGCCCGCACGGCTCACCCCGGCCCGTGTCTGCCGGGGGTTTCGGAACCTCGGCCCGCACCTGCACTGTCCGGCCCGTGCACCGAAACCCTCAACACCGGGACCAGGAAGGCCGCTTGGCTCCAAGAACCGCCGCCCCACGATCCGCTATGACGTCGGGAAAACGACCAGGCGACCCGAGAGCATCATCGAGCGCGACAGCCTCGGAGGTCAAAAGACAAGCTCAAAGAGGTGCGGGCATGCCGAAGGCCCCGATGCCGAGGGACATCGGGGTCTTCGAGGAATTGCGGCTGTCGCGGTGAGGGGGACGGTCCGTGCGCGTTGCTCTCAGCAGAGGACGCGGGGGGTGAGCGGACTGTCGGGGAAGCGGAGTATACCCCGCACGTAAGCGGGCAGCTTAGCCAACCATCTCGCCACGCACAGCAGTTCACGAGAAGAAGCAGGTCACGGATGTGCACGGCACATCAACGACGACGGCTTGGAGTCGTGTTGGAGCTCCCCGGAATCAGGCGGCAGTCGTCACGGTGCGTCGGGTGGCTGCGGCGCGGGTGTGGGCGATGTCGGTGGGGTGGATGCCGTAGCCGGCCGGGTCGAGGCTGATCAGTCGCGGTGCAGGCGGCGAATCCGCAGGGCAAGGTCGAGGTGGAGGCGGGCGCGTTTGTCACGGACCTCGGCGATCGTGCGTGGGTTGACGTCGAGGCGTTGGGCGAGTGTGGTGGCAGGCCATCCGGCGCGCGCCAGGTCGGCCAGCAGCCGGGATGCCTCGCTGGAGTCGGTCAGGCCGGGGCCGCCAGGATTGCGGCGGCGGGGAGCGGGATGCCGAGGATGGCGTCGGCGGAGGTGCGGGCGATGTCCCGGACCGTCTGACCGTCTGCCGGGGTACGCAGCACGCGGCGGACCAGGGTCACGGACAGGCCGGCCCGGTCGGCGATGTCCTGCGCGGACCTGCCCCACTCGCGCAGCCGCACAGCCCACCGGGCGGCGGCATGCGGTGGGACACGGGCGGACAGACCGCGCGAGCGGTCCTGGTCGCGCTGGCGACGGGCATGCAGTGCTGCCTGGCGGCACTCGGCGCGGACGCAGCCGTAGTCGGCGCACGACGCCTGGCCGTGACGGACCGACGACCGTCGCGGTCGACGCTGCCGCGCGCCCGGCACGGCGACGGAAACGGACTGCTCTCCGGTGAGTGACGTGGCGATTCGTGCTGGGAGTCGGTGTGCTGGCCCACGCTACGCGCCCCCGCCGACAGAACACCCCTACCGCGCACCACATGTGGGATCCACAAGCCCGGGCAGCAGCGCACGCCGCGCCTCTCTCTTCAGGCCAGTGGAGACGACAGCGGCATAACCGCCGGACACGCGTCGCACCTGCGGCTCGGTTTCTGTCAGCGGCCAAGATCATCTCCCCGTGTACGGCCAGCGATTCCCCACTGGCGGTCCCCGCCGGCGGCCAGTTGACCTCCCCGCTGGCGGGCGGGTGGAAACACACGGTGACTGTCGATGGTCCGGCAGGCTCCCGCCCATCCGGTATTCCTCCAAGATTGAACGCTAAGGCGGTAGGCGCGGGAGCGGCAGGGGTGGGGCCGGTGTTCGGCCGTGGTACTGGTGCGCTCGCGCTGCTGTGGCTTCGTGGCGCGGTCAGCGCGACCGCACTCTTGTCGCGCTGCGACGCTCGGATTAGCGTCGGACCGGACAGGCGCGGGGGCCGATCAACGGGGTCTGCCTGCCCGCGCGCTCCAGGGGAGGTAACACCTCATGCGCGCTCTCAACCGCCTCGGAGCCATAGCCGCGGCCGTCGGCCTCACCGCCACGCTCGGCGTCGGAGCCGCCAGCACCGCGCACGCGACCACGAGTTGCGGCGTCATCGACATCGGCCTGCCCGGGAACCTCAGGATGTATGGCGAGTACGCCGGGCAGGTGGAGCAGCAGTACAACACCTGCACCGGTCGCGCATGGGCCCATTGGCAGTGGGCCGACCAGTTCCAGAGGGACCACTCCGGAATGCAGGTCGCCGTCGGCATCTACGGCTGGGACAGCTACCCGCGCTGGGCCTGGGGCGACACTGGCAGCAAGAACATCTACTCCCCGTCCGTCGACATCCACGAGGTTAACCCCGACACGTGGCAGGCCCAGGTCAACGGCACGTGCGACGCGTGGGGATCGTGGCACGCCTACGCCGACGGTCGGAACTGGGGCGAGTCCCCCGGCAACTGCTGACACCGGCATCCCCGGCCGCGCACCCGGAACACGGGTGCGCGGCCGGTGTTCGTTAGTAGGGGTTGAGCCAAGGTGAGTGCGATCGGGGCGTGCTGATCTCGGTCACTGACTGTAGCGATAATCGTGGCCCATCGACTCCCCGTCAGGTGGCTGCCGGTGAGGAGTTCCAACTGGCCGCTGACAGAGGGGTGCGCTGTTGCGGGTCCGGCATCGCGGCCTGCGTGCGCGCGGCCGTTGAGGATCCAGCTGGTGCGGTTGACTACTGGCTGGCGCGCAGGACGTCCAGGCGCTCGCCCACCTTGAGCCCGTAGCAGGCGGCTATGGCGTAGCTGGTGGTGTGCTCCGCCCGCCACCGCGCCTGCGTGGAAGACCAGGTTCGCCTCAGCGCGTTCGAGCGGCTGGTGGCCGACTTTGTCAACGACGAGAACTCCGGGCCGGAGGCAGGTGCGGAGGTTGCTGTTGAGTCGGCCGGCCGCCTCGGCGGCTTTGAGCTGGCGGACCATGTCGTCGAGGGTCGTGAAGTAGACCGAGAATCCGGCCCGGCAGGCGGCAACCGAGAGAGCGACTGCAATGTGTGTCCTGCCGACCCCGGGCGGTCCCAGCAGGGCAGCGTTGGCCTTGGCCTCGACGAAGGCGAGGGTGGCGAGGTCTTTCGAAGTGGGCGATGGTGCGGGCGATCCCCGGTGCGGCAGTCGCGGGGGCGTGTGTGGCCCACTCGCGGATCGCCATCAGGTAGATGACGCCGACCTCGTCCAGAACGAAGGAGTCGGCGCAGGGGTCGGTGTCGTTGGACAGCGCGGTCACGGGGAGGACGATCAGTTCCGTGATGCCCGGCAGCAGTTCCGGCAACTGCTCCATCTCGGGCGCGAGCCGCGCGGCCTGGACGTCGTCTCCGGCCTCTACCGCCAGGACGTAGTCGAAGCCGAGCTGGAGCAGGTGCGGGGGCAGCGAGGGAACGACGGGGGACATGGGCAGCTCCTGACGTACGGTCGCCGTGCCGATCACGGCGACGTTCCCAGCAGGGTCAGCCCGCCAGCCTGTGGACAGAGGACAGAGAACTCTCCACCCTGAGCCGGAACGGGCGAACCAGGGCTGCAAGGGTCAAAGCGGGCCCCCTTGTCCAGGCTGGTCGGCCCGACCACGAGTCCGACCATGACCCCTTGTCCAGGTCGGCTACCGCCCCGACCACGGCCACGCTTCTCCTTGACCACGGCTGCTACCTGCCACGGTCAGACCGCGGACAAGGGGGTCCCCTGCACGCTGCTCCCTCGAGCACCGCCCACCAGGGCAGCCTGAAGCGAAGGAGCCACCGCGATGACCACGCACCAGCCCCCGGCAGGCGCCCGGCGCGCCGGCCCCGACCACGAGTCCGACCAGCACCGGGCAAAGCCGCCCTGGCCTCCTGCGGTGCGCACTCGGGACGCCACGGTGGAACCCACTTTGGTGCCCGGCACCGAGCCGGACGGAGAAAGCCCAGGTCACCACATAGACACGGCCGCGCCCCGCGTTGTCACAACCCTCTTCTCTCCTCCTCTCACTGACCAAGCCCTGGGAATTAGGTGGGGGTGGGGTGCCAGTGGTGGAGGCGATCATCGGGTTCAGGGCGCACCTGGTGCCCTCTGCGGCCGGGCGGGGCGGCGCCCGGCCGGCGGCCGGACGCGGACGACGGGAGGGCGGGGCTGATGGCGGTCAAGCGTGAGGAGAACCCGGCGGGGTCGTCGAACAACCTGCGCGGCGACGTGCTGCGTGCTCGGGGTGCTGAAGGTCGCGACGGTCGAACAGATCCAGCAGATCTCAGTCCCGCACCTGAGCTACCGGCACACCGACAAGCCGACGCCCTCGAAGCGGAAGCAGGCCCGCACCGCCTCGCACACGGGCGCGCCTCTGCGCAAGCACGGCCTGGCGGAGAACGGTCCGGGGCGGTCTTCCGGCGCTTCGGCCGGCCGCACAACCAGCCCCTCCTCGAGGCGATCGGCAACCCGCGCCGCGAAGCCCACGACGCCCGCCGACAAGCCGAATACGAAGCCCGCGAACGGGAGTACAAGGAGCAACTGCGCCGCGCGGCCGAACAGAAGCGGGCCGAGCGGGAGGCCCGCCGTCCCGTGTGCGCCAGCTGCGGCACCCGGTTCACCGACGAACGGTGGAAGGCCATCGCGCCCGCCGGGTGGGACACCCCACGGGAGACCCACCCGCACTTATGCGACGACTGCAAGCAGCGCGCCATCACCGCCGAACGCCAAGCCGAGCACACCGAGCGCGAGCACCAGGCTGTGCCCGAGCAGAAGGCCGGCGGCACCTGGCTCTCACGCTTCCGCAGCTGACGCAGAATGGCCGGCGCTGTCAGTGGCGGCTGCAAGGCTGAACGGATGGACCGTGATGACGAGCAGCTGCTGCGCCGCCGGGTCTACGGCGCCGACTACGACCCCCCGGGCCCGCGGCCAGCTGGGCTCCCGGCATACCGCGCGGAGGGTGTGCCGGGAACCGATCATCATGTGGGCGTTACGCTGCGGGGATGCAGGTCTCGAGGCTGTACACCGGCCCCCAGTCACCGCTCGCGGTGTGGTAGAAGGCGTTGGGAGTCGTATAGATCCGCGATCCATCGGACCCGTACATTTTCACGCGTCGGTGCTTCGTCTGGTTGTTGCTCCAGGAACCGCCGAAGAGCAGATACCTGTGAGTGTCGTAGGAGCCGCAGTAGTAGAAGTCGTACTCGGTGCCGGTGTACGCGGAGCCTGTGAAACCGCAGAAGTTCCCATACGGGCAGGAATCCGAGGCTGCTGGCGTGTAGGTGTCGCGCAGGTCCCTGGCGTACTTCTCGCCGGGGACGGCCACGGTGACGTTCCCTCCGCGGAAGGCAACGGTGTTCGGGCCGGTCTGCCGGCCATGCGTCTGGTCGGCCACTTCATTGACTTTTTGCTGGAGGGCCTTTGCTTGCGTGGCGGTCAGTCCCGCCCGCTGGGCCTGAGCCGTGTAGGAGCTGCTGGCTGCTTCGGCTGGGCCGGCTTGCGCGCTGAAGGCGAGGGCGAGGATGCCCGTCATCGCCATCAGCAGCAGTTTCGGTTTGCCCAAAATCAGGTTCACCGTTCACCTCTCTTGTCGTTTCGACGGGCAGCGTTGCCCACCCCCGTGAGGCAACGACCGCCACGGGCGCCGACGCGGCTACGTCATCGGGTTGGGGTCGGCGATCACACGGATAACTGTGGGCGGCCGCCCGGGTGCAAACCTGGGATCAATCTTGTATCTGCTGCTGAGGCGGGGTATCCAAGACGCGGGGAGCCTTGGATGCGAGGGGGACTAGGGCGACGGTGCTTGGTCTGCGTGGCGGCTGTGAGGCACGTGTGGGACCGATCGTTCGCCTGGGATGTGCCTGGCGATGGGTAAGCGACGCTGGAGTGAACGGTGT
>NZ_JBIAVN010000012.1:0-232839 GCF_042894285.1 Streptomyces sp. NPDC001544
GCCTCGCCGAAACCGTCCGCTGGTACCGCGACAACCGAACCTGGTGGGAACCACTCAAACACCACACCACGGAGCCCAAGCCTCCACTTGAGTGAGAACTTCACCCCTCACCGATGAACCGGACACTGTCCGTGAAGCCCTCACTCGCCAAGAATTCCGGCCATTGGAGCACCAGCCGACCACGTCAGTGAGGACCTTCTCCGATGAGCCACGCCAGTGCCACCCCTGTCACCCCCCACTCGGCGCGTATCACCGAGGCAGCTCCCGCCCGTCCGCTCCTGGTGGTCACCACCCTCGACCACGCCGCCGGCCGGACCAGGCTGTTCACCTACGGCCTGGAAGCCTCCCCCGCCAGCACCGCCCAGTTCACGTTCTGCGCCGAGGCAGTACCCACGGACACCGCCCAGTTCACCTACTGCGTCCAGACCGCCCCGACCGACACCGCCCAGTTCACCTACTGCGTCCAGACCGCCCCCGCCGAGCCTTCCGGCGCGGAGAGCGCGGCTCAGGTGGACGGCGAGGGTGACGCGGTCGCGGGGTCCTGGATATGACTTCCGGATCGCCACACACCAGGAGATCCGGACCGGCCGCCCTACAGGACGGCTCAACACTCGTGGGCTTCAGGCACCACCTGCGTCCCGCGACCGTCCCCGGCGAGGCGACCTACCTGGTCTCCCGCCGGGGAGTCACCACCCTGCACGGTGCACTCGCCGATGTGCTCGTCCCGCTGCTCGACGGCACCCGGACACTCGCCGAGATCCTGGCCGGCGCCGCGCCCGCGCTGACCGCCGAGGAGGCGCAGGACGGGCTGCGGCTGCTCAGCGAGGCCGGACTGCTCCGCTTCGGCGGCCCCGCTCCGGCGGAGGCCGGCCCGCCGATGACGAGCACCGACCCGGTCGCCGAGGCGTACTGGGACCTGGCCGGCCTGGACGGTGCCCGGGCGGCGGCCGGGCTGGCCCGCTCCCGGCTCCGGGTCCTGCCGCTCACCGGCGTCGACGCCGAACCGGTGCTCGCGGCGGGTCTGGAGTCCGGCATCAACGTGACCGACTCGGACGCCGACCTCACGCTGGTCCTGTGCGACGACTACCTCTCCCCGGAACTGAAGTGGGTCGACGCCGAGCACCGGGCGGCCGGCAAACCGTGGCTGCTCACCCGGCTGTGCGGCTACGAACCCTGGATCGGCCCGTTCTTCCGGCCTGACGAGGGACCCTGCTGGTCGTGCCTGGCCGCCCGGCTGGAGCAGCACCGCGGGTACGAGGGATCGCTCCAGCAGGCCCTCGGCCTCGACCGCCCGCTCACCGGGCCGACCGCCTCGCTGTCCGCGGGACGCGCCATGGCCGCGCAGGGCGCGGTCCTGGAGGCCGCCAAGTGGCTGGCCGGTCTGCGCTACGCCGACCAGGGCTGCGTCCGTACGGTCGACACCCTGAACCTGCGGACCCGCGTCCACGCCGTGTCCCGTATCCCCCAGTGCCCCTCCTGCGGCGATCCCGGGCTGACGGGCCGGCGCGTGCGCGCACCGTTCGTCCCGGTGTCGCGGACCAAGGCCGGGCGCGGCGGTGGTGGCCACCGGGCGCTCACCACCGACCAGTTGCTGGAGCGTTACGGGCATCTGGTGAGTCCGGTCACCGGGATCGTGCCCGTACTCGAACCGTCCCCCGGCGCACCGGAGTTCGCCACCACCTATGTGTCGGGACGCAATCTCGCGATGCGGGAGCGCGGCCCGGCCGGGCTGCGCTCCCTCAGCGGCGGCAAGGGCCTGACCGACAGCGAGGCGCGCGCCAGTGCGCTGTGCGAGGCGGTGGAACGCTACAGCGGTACCCGGCACGGCGACGAACCGGTCGTGGTGGACACCCTGCGTGCCCTCGGCGACCAGGCCGTCCACCCCAACTCCTGCCAGCTGTACGCGGACCGGCAGTTCCGCGAGCGGGACCGCTGGAACCGCTCCGGCTCGCCCTTCCACCACGTACCCGAGCGCTTCGACGAGAACCGCCCGGTGGAGTGGACACCGGTGTGGTCGCTGACCGAGCAGCGCCACCGGCTCCTGCCCACGTCGATGCTCTACTTCCCCTCCGGTGGCCGCTCCTCGCAGGGGCCGTACGCCGACTCCAACGGCAACGCGGCGGGCAGCAGTCCGGAGGACGCCCTGCTGCAGGGTTTCCTGGAGCTGGTGGAGCGGGACGCCGTCGCCCTGTGGTGGTACAACCGCACCCGGCAGCCGGCGATCGACCTGGACTCGTTCGACGAGCCGTACATCGAGCGGCTGCGCGACGGCTACCGGAAGCTGGGCCGTCAGATCTGGGCCCTCGACCTCACCTCGGACCTCGGCATCCCCGCGGTCGTGGCACTGTCCCGGCGTACGGAGGGGCCCACCGAGGACATCGTCTTCGGCTTCGGCGCGCACTTCGACCCCGCGATCGCGCTGCGCCGCGCGCTCACCGAGATGGGGCAGTTGCTGCCCGCCGTGGGCGCCGGCCGGCCCGGCGGCGGCTACGGCATCACGGACCCGCTCCCGGTGCGCTGGTGGCGGCAGGCGACCGTCGCCAACCAGTCGTATCTGGCGCCGGATCCGGCCGCCCGGCCACGAACTCCCGGCGACTGGACCTATGTGGTGCGGGGCGACCTGCTCGACGACGTCAAGGCCATCACCGAACTCGTCGGCGCCAAGGGCCTGGAGCTTCTCGTCCTGGACCAGACCCGGCCGGACGTCGCCATGCCGGTGGTCAAGGTGCTGGTGCCGGGACTTCGGCACTTCTGGGCCCGGTACGCTCCGGGCAGGCTCTTCGACGTACCGGTCGAGCTGGGACGCCTCTCCCGGCCCACACCGTACGACCAGCTGAACCCGATTCCGCTCTTCGTATGACGCCACTGCGCACGGATTGTCGCCCCGACCGCCCCGTTGGGCACTTTGCACCGGTCCACGATCGTGCCCTGTCTAGAATGACGCCGGTTGGATCCGAACCGGAATTCGAGACACGAGGGGGGGTCGGACGAGAGATGGACGGTACCGATCCGAACAGGTCTCCATCGTATTCCGGCCAATCGCAGGTCCGAAGCAGTGTGGCCACCAGAACGGCCCGGGGCATTCTGGTGGCCGCGTTGATCTGCTATCTGGGCATCACCTTCCTCAACATCCTTTCGCTGCGGCTCAGTCCGAACAAGCTGGCCCTCGCCCTGTTCTGCCTGTTCCTGGTGTTCGTGCTCCAACTCGTGCACTCGTCGCCCAGCATCTTCGAGGCACGGATGCGCACCAAGATCCCCTCCCTGGTCGCCCAAGGCGTCCTGTCCTACCTGCCGTTCATGTGGTTCGGGGTGTCCTGGGGTGCCATGGCGGGCTTCTTCGCCGGTTCCCTGCTGCTTCTCCTGCCGGCCAGGGCGGGCTGGACGCTGTACGGACTGACGACGCTCAGCCTGCTCGTCCCCGGCGTGCTGGACCACCGGGGCGTCGTGGACCTGGTGTACATGTGCCAGACCACCGCGCTCACCGGTCTCGTGGTGTACGGCCTGAGCCGCTTGACCTGCCAGGTCGACCAGTTGCACCGGGCCCGCGCCGACATCGCCCGACTGGCCGTCAGCAACGAGCAGTTGCGGTTCTCTAGGGACCTGCACGACCTGCTCGGATACAGCCTCTCGGCGATCACGCTCAAGAACGAACTGATCCACCGTCTCATTCCGACCAACCCGTTCCGGGCCCGCGAGGAGGTCGACGAGGTACTCGTCATCTCCCGCCAGGCACTGGCCGATGTGCGCCGGGTCGCCAGCGGGTACCGGGAGATGTCCCTCACCTCCGAACTCACCTCCGCCGAGTCGGTGCTGGCCGCCGCCGGGGTCTCGGTCACCGTCGACACCCACGACGCCGTCGACCGCCTGGGAGTGGCGACGTCCACCGTGCTGGCCACGGTGCTGCGCGAGGGCGTCACCAATCTGCTGCGGCACTCCAAGGCCTCGTACTGCCGGATCTCCGCGGCGGTCGAGGACGATCTGGTCCGTCTCACGCTCGTCAACGACGGCCTGGTCCTCGGCCACCATGTCCCCTCCCCGCACAGCGGCAGCGGCCTGGGCAACCTGGAGCGGCGGCTGGCAGACATCGGAGGCCGGCTGATCGTGCGGCGCTTGCCTGACGGTTCCGACGTGGACGTCTTCCGGATCACCGCCGAGGTGCCGGTACGGGAGGCCGGAACCGGCGATCCGCGCACCGGCGGGAGCCCGGAGGGCGAGCAGCCGTACGGCCGTGCCGACCACGTGGCATGAGCAACCTTGGCCTGAACCAGTCCTGTTGACGAAACCCCGACGGCGGATGCGCTTGGGTAGGATCCAGACACTTTCAGGTATGCGGGGGGAACGGGGGAAGCGGCGATGATACGGATCCTCCTGGCCGAGGACATGCACATGGTCCGTGGCGCACTGGTGGCGCTGCTCAATCTGGAGGACGACCTGAAAGTGATCGCCGAGCTCGAGCGCGGCGACCAGATACTGAGCGCGGCGCGCGAACACCGGCCGGACGTGGCCATCATCGACATCGACCTGCCCGGCCTGGACGGACTCAGCGCGGCCGAACTCCTGCACGACCGCGTCCCCGACTGCCGGACCCTGATCCTCACCAGCCTCGGCCGCCCGGGCACACTGCGCCGGGCGATGTCCGCGCACGTCAGCGGTTTCCTCCTCAAGGACGCCCCGCCCAGCGATCTCGCCCAGGCCGTGCGCCGGGTCGTCGCAGGCCAGCGGGTGATCGACCCCCAGCTCGCCCTGGCGGCCTGGGGCGGCAGCGAGAGCCCGCTGACCACCCGTGAGACCGAGGTGCTGCAACTGGCCGCGCAGGGCACGGAACCACAGGAGATCGCCGAACAGCTCCGTCTCTCGGTCGGCACGGTGCGCAACTACCTCACCACCGCCGTGACGAAGCTCAACGGGCGCAACCGGGTCGACGCGATCCGCATCGCCCGCGAGTCGGGCTGGCTGCTGTGACCGTCCCCGGCTCCCGCCCCCGCCGTCGACGCGGTCAGCCCGCGGCCACCGTCATCCCGGCCCCCGCCAGATAGCCGAGGATCGCCAGGGTCAACTCGGCGGGCAGCGGCAGCGATTCGACCATCGCGTCCGGTGTCATGGGCCAGGCCAGCAGCGACACCACCCACATCGCCTCGGGGCGGTGGATCTCCACCCGGTGTTCCTGGCTGCGGCACTGCACCAGGAACCCGTCGCCGCGCACGGTGATCGTCACGGTGGGCCGCAGCCGCACCCTGCGCTGCGCCGACAGCCGGACGAGTGAGAAGCTGGCGGTTCGGCCCACCGGCACCACCGACAGCACCGGCCCCTTGAAATCCTCCAGGGACAGCGTCCTGATCACCACGTGGGAGATCCCGCGAAGCACCGACAGGACCACCGTGTAGGTGTCGTGCCCGGCTGCCGTCGCCCCGTCGGGCTGCTCCAGGTTGGCCAGCAGCACCGGACCGAGTTCCATCCGGCGCAGCGCCTCGGCCACCGCGGGCGCGGGATCCTCGACCCGCTCCGTTCCCTGCGGACCGCTGAGCACCAGCGTCCGGCCTTCCTCGTCCCACCCGACCGCCGTGTCCTCCAGCAGGGACCACAGGTGATGCACGCGCAGGGGGGAGTCTTCCGTGGCTGGAATCACGGTCAACCTACCTCCTCGGGCTGTCGGAGCCGGCAGGAAGTGCGGCTCCGCCTGCCGACCCGCTGGCGAACCTTCAGTATGGAAGCGTTTGCCGCGTCCCGGCAGCGAGCGGATCACACCGGAGGCATGAGAAAATCATGGGTCGTCGACCGTCCGACGACCGGTCACGGGTGCGTGACCACCGGGGCACCTGCCGTCCCGGTCTCCGGTCCCCCTGGCGTAGCACGCGAGGCGATCGGCGAACGCGCCGACGAGGTCGCGGAGTTCACCGGGGCGCTCGACGACGAACGGCCGGTCGAGTGAGGCGAGTACCGGAGGCAGCCAGTCGAGCCGCTCCACCCGTAGCTCGACGCGCCGCCAGCGCTCGACCGCCCGGTCCTCGCCGGCCGCGGACCCGTACTCCTCCAGGCTCGCGACGCCGGCGGGAAGGCGGGCCCGGATCTGCTCGACCGTCCCGTGGATCCGCACGATCACCTCGTGCCGGTACTCGGCCGTGGCGAACCCCGACAGCACACGCTGTGCGGGACCGGGACCCACGGGCGCTTCGAAAGAGCCGGGCAGGGTCCGCGCGTCCGCGATGCGATCGAGCCGGAAGGTCCGGTCCTCGCCGACCCGGGCGTCCTCGCCCGTGACGTACCACCGGCCCGCATGGGCGACGATCCCGTACGCGTGCAGCGTGCGCTCGCTGCGCCGTCCGTCGCGGTCCGTGTACCTGATCGAGACCGGTCGGCGGTGGCGCACCGCATCGGCCATGGTGAGCAGGACCCCGGCGTCCGGGGTGTCGAACTCACCCGGCTGATCCGTGAAGGTGAGAGCCTCCAGGAGCGTGTCGAGCCGATGGGCGACGCGCTTGGGCAGTACGCGGCGGATCTTCGCCGACGCCGTCTCGCTCGCCGTGTGTCCCGCTGCCCTCAGCCCTGCCCGGCGGCCGGCGACCAGGCCGAGCAGCACGGCCAGCGCCTCGTCGTCGCTGAGCATGAGCGGGGGCAGGCGGTGTCCGGGAGCGAGGCGGTACCCGCCGTAGCGGCCGCGCACCGACTCCACGGGGACGTCGAGGTCGATCAGTTGGTCGACGTACCGCCGCACGGTGCGCCCGTCGACGCCGAGGCGATCGGCGAGTTCGGCCACCGTCCGGGTGCCGCCCGACTGCAACAGCTCCAGGAGCGTCAGCACGCGGCCGGTGGATCGAGGCATGTTCACAGCCTAATGCGGATACAGGACCGATTCTGTCCGGTATTTCTCCTAGCCTGCGGAGCGCACGACTCCAGCTCGGTCAAGGAGACCCTTATGAACTTCGTGTCGATCCGCATCATCACCGGCGACGTGGCAGGCCTCGTCGAGTTCTACGAGCGCGCCACAGGGGTGCGGGCGATGTGGGCCACCGAGGACTTCGCCGAACTCAGGACCCCTGATGCCACCCTCGCGATCGCCGGCACCCGCACCGTCCCGATGTTCGCCCCGGGCTCCGCCCGCCCGGCGGACAACCACAGTGTGATCACCGAGTTCCTCGTCGACGACGTGGACCGCGTACACCGGGACCTGACCGGCTTCGTCACCGACTTCGTCAGCGGTCCCACCACGATGCCCTGGGGCAACCGCTCACTGCTGTTCCGCGACCCCGACGGCAACCTCGTCAACTTCTTCACCCCGGTCACGTCGGCGGCCAAGGAGAAGTTCGCCCGTTGACAGGGCCGGACAGCCGTCCTCGGCAGGAAGGCCGCTCTGGGCGGCGCCGGCTGGTCGGTGCATCCGCAGCAAGGGCCGACATCCCGAGCGCCTGGCTTGATTCGCACTACGTCGCCTGCGTCGGGGACGGTGGACGGAGCGCCCGACGACCCCGTTCCGCCCTCCCCAGCTGCGATGTGGGAAAGGCGTGCGATCCGGCGTGCCGGCCTCGGCGCCGGACCGCTCGTCCGCCTTCCCCGAACTGACGCGAAATCATCCGTCCCGAAAAAGGGACCTCCCCATTAATGCACATACCAAACATATTGATGAGAGTGAAGGGTGACGCTACGCTCGCAGAACCGTTACCGCTTGCATACGTCCGTGACCGGAATGTCAGGAAGACGGAGCGAGGGAAGAAAGTCGGCGTAGCGTCGGCTTGAATTTCGGCGGGTCGACTCGCGCGGGGGAAGAATTGGATACACGGCATCTCGAGGCATTCCTAAGCGCCGTGGACGCGGGAAGTGTGACACGGGCGGCGAGCACGCTCCAAGTGACCCAGCCCACGGTGACCAATCGCATCAAGGCATTGGAGCGGTCGCTCGGTCTGATCCTGCTGGAGCGCCTGCCCGGCGGTGTCCGGCCGACGAGAGCCGGTCGCTCCATCCTCGAACAGGCCCGCGAGATCGTGCGGCTCAGCGGTCGTGTCCGGCGTATCGCGGACGCCTCTCTCACGCCGCAGGGGAAATTCTGCGTCGGTGCGCCGGAAAGCCTCATCAACCACCGACTGCTCCCGCTCATCGAGTACTTACTCCTGCGTTATCCCGACATGGACGTGTCGCTGCGGCTGTCCACCCCTCAAGAAGCACTCGCCATGCTGCGCGACGGGCAGCTGGACTGCGTGTTCATGATAGGAAACGCGGCGTCGGACGAGGATCTGGAGCACTGCGACCTCTGCCCCGAGCCGTTCGCCCTGGTGGCCGGAGGACGCCCGACTCCCGGGGAGGCTGTGTCGTCGATACTCGTCACCGCCGACCTCGACGTCCGTCACTGCGACGGACTCCTGACCGAGGTCCAGTCGACCCTTCGGGCGGGGCGGACCCTGAAACTCGATTCCATCACCGCGGTGAAGCGCATGGCCGAGGGCGGCATAGGCGTGGGACTGCTTCCCGAGGTCACCGTGGCCGAGGACATCGCCGACGGCCGGCTCCGCCGGATCGTGGACTGGCGACCCGCCACCCCCACCTACACGCAGGCGCTGTGGCGGCGCGGCGACGTCGGACACCCGACCCTCGACGCCGTGCTGAAGGCCGCCTCCGACGTGGTCGGCGCGGGCTGAACGGGCCCCGGGCCCGCTGCTGGAGCCACGGGGCCCGTCGGCCGATCAGGCGGCGTCCGTGAGGAGTTGGGCGAGCAGCCGCCGGTGGTCGGTCTTGCCGTGCTGGTTGACGGGGAGGCTTCCCACGATGCGCACCACGCCAGGTGCCATGTATGCGGGCATCGCGTCCAGGCAGAACGCACGCAGATCGCTCTCGGCCATAGGCGCCGCACCGTCGACCAGCACGACGAACGCGCTCAACTCGGCGTCACCGTCGGGCCCTTCGTGCACCACGACGGCCGCCTCGCAGACCTCGGGGTGGGCCAGCAGCCGTCGCTGCACCTCGGCCGGCTCCACCCGGTTGCCGCGGATCTGCACCTGGGAGTCCCGCCGCCCGCAGAAACGCAGTGCACCCTCGGCGTCCCGGTAGGCCAGATCACCGGTCCGCAGCAGGCGCTGCCCGGAGCGGGGCTCCAGCGGGTCGGTGACGAGGACGGCGTCCGTGGCCTCGGCGTCTCCCCAGTATCCGGTCATCAGGGCGGGGCTGCGCAGGTACATCTCACCGACGACGCCCTCCTCGCGCACGGGTGACCCCTCGGCGTCCAGCAGGAGGATGTCGGTGCCCCGGTGTCCGTTGCCGATCGACAGATGCGTGACGTCGTCGGGCAGCGGGTCGGGGACGACGGCGAAACTGGCCGCCATGGATTCCGTCGCCCCATAGCAGTTGATCAGGCGGATGCCGGGCCGCAGGCGTTGGAGGCGGCGCAGTTCGCCCGGCGGGAACTCCTCCCCGCAGAAGAGCACTCCGCGCAGCTCGGGCAGGTCGGCCAGCTGGTCGGGGATGTGGCGCAGCACCTGCCGCCAGATGGACGGCACACCGTTGACGTGGGTGGCCCGGGTGACGCGCAGCACCTTCAGGAACCTCGTCGGCCAGCGCAGCAGGGCCCGCGGGACGGGCGCCACCGCCGCTCCGCTGCCCAGCGCCATGCCGATGTCCAGCAGCGAGAAGTCGAACTGGAGCGGGGAGGTCGACGCCACCCGGTCGCCCACCGACACGAACTCCTCGGCGATCATTCCCCGGTAGAAGGCGACCACGGACCGGTGGCTCATCACCACGCCCTTGGGCCGGCCCGTGGTGCCCGACGTGAAGATGATGTAGGCGGTGTCGCTCGGTGTCACGGCGTGCCGCAGCCGCTCGCGGCGCACCGGCGGGCGCGGCACCTCGATGCCGCCCCCGCCGAACCGGCCGTGCCCCACCGCATCCCCCGGTCCACCGTCGCCGGTCAGGCACAACGCGGGCTCGGCCAGCCGCTCGATCGTCTCCCGTCGTTCGGCCGGTGTCTCCGGGCTGACCGGGACGAAGGGCAGGCCGCGCGACGAACACGCCAGCACCAGGGCGACGGACTCCGCGGAAGTGTCCGAAACGATCATGACGCGGTCGCCTGTCTGCAGACCGAAGCGGTCCAGTTCGGCGGCATACCGCTCGGCGGCCTCACGCAGGCCGCGGAAGGTCGTCACCCGTTGCTCGCCGTCCGCGTACTCCACCACGGCGGGATGGTCGGGGTGTGTGGCCGCGGCGGCCAGGAGGAACTCGTCGAGGCGTTCGTCGGGCCGGTGGGTCACCGCGGGTGCGGGAGTCGCTGGCATGGTCTCTCCAGGTCAACGCAGGTCGTCGGCCGCGGCCGGGGCGGGCGGTACGGGTGTGGCGATGTGCGGCTCCCCGGTGACGAGCACCAGCGGGGAACCGGGGGTGGCGATCAGATGCCGTACGGCGCCGACGACCAGGACGTGGTCGACGGCGGTGAAGGTCTCCGCGACGTCGCAGGTCATCACGACGGCGGCGTCGTGCAGGACCGGGACGCCCCCGCGCACGGCGTGCGGCGTGTCCCGGAAGCGCTGTGCGGGGGTGCCGGTGGCGAAGCGCCGGACCAGCGGTTGCTGCGTGTGGGACAGCACGTTGACGGCGAAGCGGCCGGCGCCGAGCAGGTCGTCCAGGGTGCGTCCGCCGGCGCCGAAGGCCAGCAGCACACTCGGCGGCGCCACGGACAGCGACATCAGCGAGGTCGTGGTGCACCCCACCGGCCCGTTCGGTCCCAGGGCGGTGGTGACCGCGACGCACTTCGCCATCCCCCTCATCGCCGCCCGGAAGAGCGCTTCGTCCACCTCCGCCTCGACCGGCGGGGCCACCTGGGGAGTCGTGGTCTCAACCCCGAGCACGGCTCACCTCCATGCCGGTCGACAGTCCGGCGAGGGTGTCGAGCGCCCGCTCGACCACACCGGTGCGGGGGCGTCCGCGCCGGGCGGAGTCCGCGGCGAAACGCAGGGCCTTGGGCAGCTGCGTCCAGGCGTCGGCCAGATCCGGGTCGGGGTTCGGCCCCAGGCGGTGGAGCTGGTGCCGGGACGCCGCCCACAGGTCGTCGGCGTGCCGCTCCAGCAGACCCCCGTCGGAGGTGAGGCGGTCCCGCAGGTACGCGAACACCTCCCGCGGCTCGCGCAGCCAGGTGCCCGGCCACCGCGCCGGGGAGCCGGCCGGAGGAGGGGTGGTCCGGCGCAGCCAGCGATAGGCATCCGACGGGCCGATGTCCACCGGTTCGCCCAGGGCGTGCACGTCCCGGTTGCGGACGGCCGGGTCGAGCCGCCCCACCGGCGTCAGGGCCCGGCGCAGCGAGCCGTCGTCGAGCACTCCGCCGTAGGGCAGTTGCTCGCCACCGGGCATCAGGGCGTGGAACGGGTCGGCCACGAGCCACCCCTCCGCGTCGTGGGCCCGCAGCAGGAACCAGTGGGGGACGGCCCGCACCCCGTGGTGCGGCGACCAGGGCAGGTGGAAGGCGTTGCCCACCACGATCACCTGCCCCTCCTCGGCGAGCAGGCCGGCGAGCACCGCACGGGCCGATACCCAGTCCCGACAGTGGTCGTGCACCAGGGTCCCGTCGTCGATGCGGTCGTGGTGGGAGAAGGCGAGCGCGCCGTCCGGTTCGTCGGTGCGCACCCACAGGTGCACCGCCGCCGCCAGTCGGTCGGCCGCGGTGCCTCCCAGGTACTCCACCAGCGTGGTGGAGTAGCAGGACAGGGCAGGTGTCATGGTGTCGCCTCCCAGGCACAGGCCACGGGTACGTCGATGAGGTCTCGCACCTTGCGCCAGCGCAGTGCGCGCCAGTCACCGCGGTCGAGATGCGGGGGCACGTCGATGCTCCAGGGACGCCCCCCGATGCCGGTGCCGTCGGTCTTCACGCAGGCCTCCTGGACCGTCCAGATCTCCGTGAAGGCGGTGAGTCGCAGGGGCGCCGGCATGCGGTACAGGTGGTTCGTGTACGGAGCGGCACACCGCCGGACCATCGAGCGGCCGACGTGCCGCGGCGGCACCTGCACGTCGACCCCGACGCGGCGGCCGGGCGCGACGGCCACGACGGTGTGCTCCCCGTCGTGGGAGATGCTGATGCCGGGACGGAACCGGCCCGCCAGGACGGGTTTGCCGTTGTGGCCGGCCACGATCGGCTCGTCGGCGGCGTCGGGTGCCACCTCGGCGAGCAGCCCGCGCAGGAGCGCACGCCCCTGAAGGATCTGGCGCGCGCGCCAGGCGGGCCGGCCGCGTGCCGCGGCGAGGTCGGCGGGGGCGAGGCGGCCGGTGGACGCCTCGCCGGTGGCCACCCACACTCCCGGGTCGGTCTCCAGGAGTCTCATGGCAGCTCCCCGGGGCCGCTCTCGGGAGCCGTCTCGGCCACGATGCCCAGAACGACTTCGGTCGTGCCGCCGCCGATCCCGAACAGGGCCCCCTGCGCCCGCAGGTGCTGCGGACCGCCGGTACGGAAACCGTGCGCGCCCTGGAGGTGGGCGCACACGTCGAGGACCTGCTCGACGGTCTCGGCGGCGCTGGCCTTGAGCAGTGCGGCGGCCGAGGTGTCGCGGCGGACGGCGACCGCCTCGGTGAGGCTCTCGGTCAGGGCGCGGTGCTGACGGGAACGCAGCAGTGCGCCCGCCCAGCGCCGGCGTATGCCCTCCCGCTCCCACAGGACCCCGCCGCCGTGGCGGCGCCGCCCCAGGTAGCGGGCGGTGTCGTGCAGCGTCCGCTCGCACAGCGCGACCGCCCAAAGGGCCCCGGCCAGCCGCTCGGTGGCGATGTGGGCCGCGAAGGCGCTCAGTCCCCGGCCGGTACCGCCCACGACGTGGTCGCGGGTCAGCCGGACGCCGTCGAAGGTGAGGTGACCGGTCCCGGAGCCGTCGAACAGCTCCGTCTCGGCCGGGTCCGCGCGTACGCCGGGCGCGTCGGCCGGTACGAGCACCCAGGTGAAGTTGGTGAAGTGGGGGCCCGGCCGGTGGCGGGCGAGGACGAGGGCGGCACCGCAGGTCGTCGCGTTGGTGATCCAGCGCTTGGTGCCGTCGAGCCGGATGTGGTCCCCGTCGAAGGAGACGCTGGTGCCCAGTGCCGCCAGGTCGCAGCCGGAGTCCTCGTCGGTGGCGGCGAGGGCCACCACGGTGCGGCCGTCGAGGGTGTCGGCGAGCGTCCGGGCGGCCGGGCCGGTCCCCCCGGCCAGCAACGGCAGGCAGGTGGCCAGCGGGACGGTCACGGCCAGCGTCGAGCCGACGCCGAAGCGGCGGTCGACGTCCGTCAGCAGCGCGCCCAGCGCGACCGCGTCGACGCCCCGGCGCGGAACGCCGCCGCGGTAGACCCCGGCCAGCCGGTTCTCCGCGCCGAGAACGCGCCAGATGTCGGCGCCGCTCGCGTCGGCGGGCAGTGTGCCGAGCCGGGGGCCGGCCGTGGTGACGGGCTCCCGCACCGCGAAGACGCTCATGCCACTGCCCTGTGGTCACCCTCCGCGGCGCCGGCCCGCCGCACCGCGGCCCACAGACTGCCGGCGGTGGCGAAGGTGGTGTCGTTGAGGTCCTCGTCCGGAAGGGAGACCCCGAGCCCGTCCTCGATGGCGAAGAGCAGGTCGATGGCCTTCATGGAGTTCATCCCCAGGTCGTGCAGGCGGCTGTCCTCGGTGAGGGGGCGGTCCCCGAGGTTGGGGAGGAAGGGCGTCAGCAGGTCTATGAAGGGCTGGTTCACGGCTTCTCCGTCGCGTGGATGGTGGTGAGGGTCTGCGGGGTCGAGGTCAGGGTCGGTGGGGCCGTACGGCGAACACCTCGCGGTCTGCGGTGAGCAGGGACGCCAGTTCGGGCAGCAGGGCTCCGGGGACCGGCCTGCCCCGTTCGGCGCGCCGCTGGGCGATGAACGCGGTCGCGGTGAGCTGGTCCCAGCGGCGCAGGTGGTCCTGCGCGTCCAGCCGCTCGCCGAGGTGCTCGCGGTAGGCGGCGTGCAGGTGCCGGGCCCGCGACAGCAGCCAGGTCTCCGCGGTCAGCCGGCGCAGGGCGGCGAGCCGGTCGGGGTGGGCGGTGTAGGCCTCGACGTATGCCGCGGGATCGTCCAGGCACAGCTCCGGCCGGGGCGCGTGGTACTCGGGCACGGGCGACAGGGTGCACGCGAAGGAGGCGGTGGGCAGGCGCTCCCAGGGGAACGTCCACCGGCCGGGCCGGGCCGGCCCCCAGGCCGTCTCGTTGTCGTACGCGTCCTCGACCTCGGCTCCGTCCCGGTGCGCGCCGACCAGGAAGCCGTGCTCCATGCGTGCCCGGCCCGCGTAGGGCAGCCACGGCATGTCGTAGGAGTCGGCCACGGCGTAGACCACCGACGCCCGTTCGGCCATGGCACGCAGCCCGTCCGCGGGGACGCGGTGGGCGACGGCGTCCGGCCGCAGGCCCACGAGAGCGGCTCCGTCGCGCAGGTGCTCCTGCGGTGAGGGGTCCACCGTGGGCAGACCGTCGGGGCCGGGCTCCGGCCGGAAGCGCAGGCGCGCCCCGAGCGCGAGGTGCCGACCGGGCCCGTGCCGACGGTCCGCGAGGACGGCCAGGTTGACCTGTACGCAGTCGAGGATCGCGGTCCGCACGGAGGGGGCCGCGGTGGCCGTCACCGGTGGGTCTCCACCCGCGTCAGCCCGGCCACCGCGCGGGCGAGCGCCTCGTCGGGCGGGGACTGGTCCTCGACCCCTCCGTCGAGGAAGTGCTCGTACGCCCCGAGGTCCAGGTAGCCGTGGCCGCTGACGCACACCAGGACCCCGCCGGTGGCGTCGGGCGAGGCGGCGAGGCGTGCGGCGGCCGCCAGGGCGTGGCCGGACTCGGGCGCCGGCAGGACGCTCTCGTGGCGGGCGAGCAGCCGGCCCGCGTCCAGGGCGTCCGCCTGGCTGACCGCCATGGCGTCGATGTCGCCGCTGTGCCGCATCGCGGAGACGAGCTTCGCCGCGCCGTGGAAACGCAGGCCCGCGGTGTGCGCGTCGGGGATCTGGTAGTCGCTGCCGATGGTGTACATGGCCTCCATCGGGCCGCTGCCGGTGGCGTCGGTCTTGTCGTAGGCGTAGACACCGCGTGTCAGCTTCGGTGTGCTGCTGGACTCGGCGGCGACCAGGCGGGGTCCCTCCCTGCCGGCCGCCCGGGCGCTGGCGTGGAAGGGCAGCGCGATGCCGCCGAAGTTGGATCCGGCGCCCACGCAGCCGACGACCGCGCCGATCTCGGCGTCCAGCTCCGCGAGTTGCTCCTCCGCCTCCAGGCCGATCACGGACTGGTGCAGGATGCTGTACGTCTCTCCGCTGCCGATGCAGAAGGCCACCTGGTCGTGTTCGGCGGCGTACTCGACCGCCTCGCCGATGGCGAGCGAGAGGCTGTTGCCGGCGGCCAGGTCCTCCTTGGCGGAGACCTTGGTCATGCCGCTGGGGCTGGCGTGCACCTCGGCGCCCAGCATGCGCATCAGGACCCCCCGGTACGGTTTGCGCCGCAGGCTGGACTCGACCATGAAGACCCGGCAGCGCAGTCCGAACAGGGCGCACGCCGCGGCCATGGCGGTGCCCCACTGGCCCGCGCCGGTGCCCGTGACCAGCTCCTTCACACCGGCCTTCCGGTAGTAGTAGGCCTGCGCGAGCGCCGTGTTGAGCTTGTGGCTGCCCGAGATGTTGACGCCCTCGTTCTTGACGTAGACGGGGACCCGGGCGCCGACGGCCTCCTCGAAGCCGCGAGCGCGCCACAGCGGGGTCGGACGGTACTGCCGGTACCGTTCGACGACCGGGGCCGGGATGTCCCAGTACTCACGGACGGAGACACTGTGCCGGATCAGCTCGGTCGGGATGTTGATCTTTATTTCGCCCGCCCCGTCACCGGGGCGGGGCGGGGTGCGGTCCGGCGGCAGGGGCTCGGACAGGTGGGGCAGGACACTGCGCCAGCGGGTGGGGACTTCGTTCGTCACCGCCGCACCTCCGCGGCCGTCACGACGTCGATCAGGTCCCGGACGGTGCGGAAGCTGCGCCCCACGAAGAGGTCGTCGGGGAGGTTGACGTCGAGCTCGTCCTCGATCCGCACGAGCATGCCGACGAACCCGAGGGAGTTCACGTTCAGCAACTCCCCGACGAGCGGTTCGTCGTCGGCGACGCTGTCGGGCGGGAGGGACAGCCGTGACTCGGCGATGACCACCTTCTTGACGACGGTGGCGACGGCGTCCCGGTCGAGGGACAGTTCCTGGGGCATGGCACGCCTTTCGGGAGGGAGGGGGGCCGGGCGTCAGCCGCGCAGGGCGCCGGCGCCGTCGGTCACGTAGCTGTGGGTGACCAGTGCGCCGAGCGTCACGGGACCGCGTACGTGCAGACGGCCGGTGGCGATGGCGATCTCGGTGCCCAGACCGAGGGTCGGGCCGTCGTGCAGCCGCAGTGAGCCGTTGACCACCACCATCGCGGCGTCGGCGCGGCGGCGGAAGGCGTCGATGACGTGCCGGTCCCGGGCGATGACGCCCTCGGTGTGCCCGGAGCCGTGGCGGCGGACGTGGTCCAGTGCGGCGTTCTCGTCGTCGACCGGCACGACGGCGACGACCGGGTCGAGGAACTCCCGGCCCAGATCGTGCGCGGCGAGCGGTTCGGTCTTGAGCGCGGAGGGGACGAGAGCGTCCAGTTCGGGGGCCGTGTGCAGGGTCAGGTCGGTCTCACGGCCCGCCAGCCCGCGCGCCAGGGCCTCCAGGTAGTCCCGGGCGACGGCGCGGTCGAGCAGCAGTGTCTCCACGGAGGTGCAGCCGGCCGGCTCGGGCAGCTTGCTGTCCAGCGTGGCGCGCACGGCGAGGTCCAGGTCGGCGCTGCGGTGGACATAGAGGTGGTTGACGCCGCCGCCGCTCGCGATCAACGGGATGGCACTGGTGCGGCAGTACTCCACGAGCGCGGGACTGCCGCGTGGGATGAGCACGTCCACCTGGTCGGGCCGCTTCAGCAGGGCCCGCAGCAGCCGGCGCTGCGGGTCGTCCAGCACCGTGACGAGGCCCACGGGCAGTCCCGCTCGGGTGAGCGCGGCGTGCGCGGCCCGTTCGAGGGCGGCGTTGGTGGCTGCCGTCTCCTTGCCGCCGCGCAGCAGCACGGCGTTCCCGACGGCGACCGGGAGCAGGGCGCCGTCCACGGTGACGGTGGGCCGCGCCTCGTAGACCATCAGGACGACACCGAGTGGCCGCGGGACGCGGTGGATGTGCCGCGCCGCGCCGGAGACGGGCACCTCGGTCTCGCGCACCGTCCGCAGTTCGTCCCGGGTCATCGCGGTGAGCTCGACCATCCGGTCCCGGTGGAGGTCGGTCAGGCGCAGCCGCTCCACCAGCGTGGGCGGCATGCCGAGCCGCTGGGCCGCGGCGACGTCCGCCGCGTTGGCCCTGGCGATCTGCGGCCAGCGGGAGACGAGTTCCTCGCCGAGGAGACGGCAGTACTGGTCGTAGGCGGGGTCACCCACGGGCGGGGCCGCGTCGAACGCCGCGCGGGCCCGGCTCAGGAGGCCGTCAGACATGCTGTTCCTCCGTGCTGGTGAGGAAGGATCCGAGGTGGTCCAGGAGAAGGGGCAGCCGCTCGCCGTCGAAGGCGGTGAAGTGGTCGCCGGGCAGCGGCCGCACGGTCAGGTTCGTGGCCACCTCGCGCCAGACCGCCAGGTGTTCGTCGTTCTCCTCGTCCTCGCACGGCATCAGCAGGGTGGGGCAGTCGTGGCGGGCCTCGGCCCGGTAGGAGACGACGGCGTCCAGGTGCGCTTCGGCGGTCGCGGCGACCCGGCCGGCGGGGACGCCGCTGTCGTCGGCGGCGAGGGAGGCGTGGACCCGCTCGCGCCACCGCCGTGCGGCCGCCGGGTCCCGGTCGATGCGGGCGGCGGGGCTGTCGACCATCACGACCCTGGGCCGCCGCCCCTCCTCGGCCAGTCGGGCGGCCAGCTCCCAGGCGACGACGCCGCCGAGTGACCAGCCGAACAACAGCTGTGGGGGCTCGGGGAGTTCCGGCAGCAGGGACCAGTAGCGGTCCGTCATGGCGGTGACGCTGCGGTCCGGCTCCTCCCCCGGCGCCAGCCCGAACCCGCGCAAGGCGTGTACCGGGCCGTACCGGCGCAGGGCGAACCCGACGCCCGTGTAGGCCCCGACGCCACCGCCTGCGGCGTGGACGAGGACGCTGCACGTCCCGGGCCGGGGCCGGCCCATCGGCATGAGCACCGGTTGGGCGACGTCCGCGCGGCTCATGGTGTGCGTCCGCGGCGCGGGCAACCGATCATCGATGATCTTTCCTTCCGCACTCATTGGCATTGACGAGAAGCGACTTCCGCACCTCCCACCTTTCAAACGAATTCCGTTGCCTCCCCATAGAGGACTCTTATCGCCCGCGGTCGCGGACGTTATAAAGGCAGGCCGGCAGGCGGAATGCGGCACTCTTATCGGCGCCATACGAGGCATTTATGGTCTCGGAAACGAACTCGAATCAACGAATCCCAGCCGGGTAATCGGCGCTCGACGCCACGACCGCCGACAAGGGCCGGCCGTCGTCTCCCAGCTATTCCGCCGAATGCAGAGGGACCCCGCATGACACTGATGCTCGACCAGCCGGTCGGCACGAACCGCTTCCGTGCCTTCGGTCCGCGGCAGATCGACGACGTCGTCCGGCGCTACGGACTCTCCCCGGAACTACGGGACGGCATCGCCCTGCTGGCGCACGTCCTGCCGTTCCGCGTCAACGAGTACGTGCTCGACGAGCTGATCGACTGGACGGACCCGGCCCAGGACCCGCTCTTCCGCCTGGTCTTCCCCCAGCGTGGCATGCTTCCGGAAGAGGACGAGCGCTCACTGGAGTCGCTCGTGCGCTCCGGGGCGACCAAGCGCGAGATGGCCGCCGAAGTCACACGGATACGCGCCGGACTCAACCCCCATCCGTCCGGGCAGCGCGAGTACAACGTGCCGGTGCACGAGGGCGAACGACTGGCCGGCCTGCAGCACAAGTACCGCGAGACGGTGCTGTACTTCCCCACGCAGGGACAGTCCTGCCACTCCTTCTGCACCTACTGCTTCCGGTGGGCGCAGTTCGTGGGCGACCCGGCCCTGCGCTTCGCCACCCCCGGCCCGGACCGGCTCGTCCGCTACCTGCACGATCACCCCGAGGTCAGCGACGTCCTGGTGACGGGGGGTGACCCGATGGTGATGAGCACCGACCGCCTCACCGGGCACCTGGGGCCCCTGCTCGGCGTGGAGAGCGTCAACACCGTCCGTATCGGCACCAAGTCACTGGCCTACTGGCCGCAGCGCTTCGTGAGCGACGCGGACGCCGACCCGCTGCTGCGGCTCTTCGAGCGAATTGCGGCCGCGGGCAAGCAGGTCGCCGTCATGGCCCACTTCACGCACCCACGTGAGCTGCGCACCGCCCGGGTGGCCGAGGCCGTGCGGCGGATCCGGGCCACGGGAGCCGTGGTCTACTGCCAGGCTCCGATGGTCGCGCACATCAACGACGACGCGGAGACCTGGGCCTCCATGTGGAAGTCCGAACTGGCGCTCGGCGCTGTCCCGTACTACATGTTCGTCGAACGCGACACCGGCCCCTACGACTACTTCAAGGTGCCGCTGGCCCGCGCGATGGAGATCTTCCACACCGCCTATCGCACCCTGCCGGGACTCGCCCGCACCGTGCGTGGCCCGGTGATGTCCACGACGCCCGGCAAGGTCGTGGTGGACGGCGTCGAGACCGTCGGCGCGGACCGGTACTTCCAGCTGCGGCTGGCCCAGGCCCGCAACCCCGCCCTGGTCGGCCGCCCGTTCCGGGCGCACTACGACCCCAGCGCCACCTGGCTCGGCGACCTGGAGATCGCGGCGGACACGCCGCAGGACATCCGGGAGGCGCTGCGGCCGTGAACGCCTCGATGTCCCCCAACCTCGCCCTCAACGAAGAGGTCGCGCGGCTACGGGCCGAGGGCCGGTCCGTCGTCCACCTCGGCTTCGGCGAGTCCCGGTTGCCCGCCTTCGCCCCCCTGGTGGAGCAACTGCGCGTCGGCGCCCACCGCAACGCCTACGGGCCCGTGGCCGGAGCGCCCGACGCCCTCGCCTCGCTCGCCGGCTACTTCGAACGCCGTGGCCTGCCCACCGGCCCGCGGGACGTCCTGCTCGGCCCCGGCAGCAAGCCCCTGCTCATGGCACTGAACGTGGTGCTGCCCGGGGACGTGCTCCTGCCGCGTCCCAGCTGGAACTCCTACGAGCCGCAGGCCCGCATGGCCGGGAAGAACGTGTACGGCGTCCCGATCCCCGCATGCTGTGGTGGCATCCCCGACCCGGACGTCCTGCCGGAGACCATCGAGCGCGCCCGCCGCACGGGGGGCGACCCGCGCATCGTCGTGCTCACGCTCCCCGACAACCCGACCGGCACGCTCGCCACCGCCGGGCTGATCGAGCGGGTGTGCCGGATCGCCGAGGCGGAGGACCTGGTCGTCGTCTCGGACGAGATCTACCGCGACGTCATGCACCGGCCCGACGCCCCCTTCCTCAGCCCCGCCGAAGTGGCCCCCGACCGCACCGTGGTGACCACGGGGCTGTCCAAGTCCCTGGCGCTCGGCGGCTGGCGCATCGGCGGCCTGCGGGTGCCTCCCGGCGCCCCGGGACGCGAACTGCGCGACCGACTGGTCGCCGTGGCCAGCGACATGTGGTCCACGCTGGCGGGCCCCATGCAGCAGGTCGCCGCATACGCCTTCGGCGACCCGCCCGAGATCAGGCAGCGGCTGGCGGCGAGCGCACGACTGCACGGAGCCGTGGCCCGTGCCGTGCACGCCGCGGCGGTCGCCGCCGGCGCCACCTGCCGGCCGCCCACCGGAGCGTTCTACGTCTACCCCGACTTCGAGCCGCGGCGCGAGGCGCTGGCGCAGCGAGGGGTGGACGGATCGGCGGCGCTGGCCCGGCACCTGCTGGACGAGTACGGCCTGGCCGTCCTCGCGGGCCACCACCTCGGAGACGATCCCGGCGCGCTGCGCTTCAAAGCCGCCACCAGCATGCTCTACGGCGACACCGACGAGGAGCAGGAGGCCGCCCTCGCGGCCCCCGACCCGCTTGCCCTGCCGCACGTCGCCGACGTCCTCGTCCGCGTCGCAGAAGGCTTCGCCAAACTCGGCGCCTGACCACCCGGGAGACAACATGGAGACACCCGACGTCCGCGCGGTCGTCACCGGCATCACCGCCGAGGTCCTCGGCGTCGACCAGGCCGACCTGTACAGCACCACCGCGCTGACCCAACTGCCCACGTTCAGCTCCTTCCGCATCGTGGAGATCGTCGAGCGGGTCGAGGAGGAACTCGACACCGAGGTCGAGGCGAGCGAACTCACCCCGGACAACCTCAGCCGCCTGGACACGCTCATCGCCCTCTTCGAGCGGACCCTGCGCGCAGGGGTGCCGGGATGACCGTCACCGACCTCCCCCGCACGGCGTGGCAACCCGCCGACCTCGAACGTGCCGTGTCCGAGGTCGAGCGGGAGGCCGCCCGACACGCCGAGGCCTGCGACCGCGAGGCGCGCTTCCCCGCCGAGGCGCTTCAGGCCATGCGCCGCACCGGCCTGCTCGGGCTCCTGGTGCCCGCCGAGGACGGCGGCCCCGGCGGCGGCACGGCCGACCTGCTGGCCGTGTGCGGCCGTCTCTCCCGCACCTGCATGTCCGTCGGCATGATCTTCGCCATGCACTGCCAGCAGGTCGCCGCCGTCGTCCGGGACGGCGGCGCCCTCCGGGAGCGGCTGCTGCCCCGCATCGTCCGCGGCGAGCTCTACCTGGCCTCGGTGACCACCGAGGCCGCCACCGGCGGACACCTGCTCTCCTCCGGGTCCTCGCTGACGGCCGGCGACGACTCCACCGTCCGTGTGGACCGCTTCGCCCCCGTGGTGACCGGAGGCAGCCACGCCGACGGATTCCTCATCACCGCCCTGGCGCCCGACGCCACGTCCCCGTCCCAGCTGTCGCTGGTCTACGCCGACCGCGATCAACTCGCCGTCACGGCAAGGGGGGACTGGAACCCGATGGGCATGCGCGCGACCCACAGCGCGCCCCTGCACCTGGCCGGCGAGATTCCCCGTGACCAGGTCATCGGTGAGCACGGGGCGTTCCGGGACATCGCGGTACGCACCTTCGCGCCACTGGCGCATCTCGGCTGGGCGGCGTGCTGGCAGGGCGCCGCCGACGGCGCGCTGCAGCGCGTCGTGACCCTGCTGCGGGCCGAGCGGCGCCGCTACGACCTGGACTCGCCGCTGCTGCTCACCCGCCTCTCGCGGGTCCGCCAACGCCTGGACACCGTGCACGCGTTGATCACACACACCGCATCGGTCCTCGCCTCGGCCGAGGACACCACGAGTGCGCCCGTGCAGCTCCTCGTCAACGCGGTGAAACTGACCGCGTCCGAGCTGTGCCCGGCGGCCGCCGACGAGCTGACGGACCTGATGGGCATGCGGCACGGCTACCTGCGCGACTCGCCGACCGGCCTCGAGCGGACGCTGCGCGACCTGCGGTCCGCCCCGCTGAACTACAGCAACGACCGGCTGCACGCGGCGGACGGCGTGCTGGCCCTGATGGACCGGGAGGTCCGCCATGTCTGACTCGCTGTTCGACCTGTTCGCCGAAAGCGCACGGCGGCACCCGGACCGGCCCGCCCTGAGCGTGGCCGGCGTGACCCTCACCTACCGGGAGCTGGCCCGGGCCGCCGAACGCCTCGCCGCCCACCTCGGCCCGGTCCCGCCGGGAGCGCGCGTCGGACTGCTGGCCTCCCGCTCCCCCCTGGCGTACGCCGGATATCTGGCCGTCCTGCGCACCGGGGCGACCGTGGTCCCGCTGAACCCGGTCTTCCCCGCGCCGCGCAACGCCGCGATCGCCGCCCGGGCCGGTCTGCGAACCGTGCTCACCGACACCACGCTGCGGGACCTGATGCGCGAGAGCGCGGTCCCGCTCGCCCTGGCGACGGCGGACGGCACGCCGTCGGGGCACCGCGCTGCGCCGGCGTCGGGCTGGACCGCGGCCGGGCCGGATGACGCGGCAGCGTCACCGTCCGCCGGCGAGGCCCCCGCGTACATCCTCTTCACATCGGGCTCCACGGGTGTTCCCAAGGGCCTGCCCATCGCGCACGGCAACGTGCTCCCCTATATCGCCCACCAGGTGGAGCGTTACGAGGTCACTCCGGACGACCGGCTGAGCCAGACCTTCGACCTGACCTTCGACCCGTCCGTGTTCGACATGTTCGTCACCTGGGCCGGCGGCGCCACCCTGGTCGTACCGCAGCGGGCGGACCTCGCCGACCCGGCCGCCTTCGCCCGGGCGAACCGGCTCACGCACTGGTTCTCCGTGCCGTCGGTGGTCTCGCTGGCCGCACGCATGCGCAGGCTGCCGGCCGGGTGCCTCCCGGACCTGCGATGGGGGCTGTTCGCGGGAGAGCAGCTGACCCTCAAGCAGGCGGCCGCCTGGCACCGGGCGGCGCCGCGGGCGGTCATCGAGAACCTGTACGGCCCCACCGAACTCACCGTCACCTGCACCGCCCACCGGCTGCCGGCCGACCCGGCCGACTGGCCCGAGACCCGCAACGCCTCCGTCCCGATCGGCCACCGCCTGCCGCACCTGGAGCACGTCGTCCTCGACGAGACGGGCAGGCCCGCGGCCGAGGGCGAGCTGTGCGTACGCGGCGTGCAGCGCTTCGCCGGATACCTGGACCCGGCGAACAACGCCGGCCGCTTCCTCGACTGGGAGCCCGGCGCCGTCGCCCGCATCCACGACACGCACGACGCCCCGGCGGCGCGGCTGTGGTACCGCACCGGCGACCGGGTCGTGGAGGAGGACGGGGTGCTGACCCACCTCGGCCGGCTGGACGCCCAGGTCCAGGTCCACGGCTACCGCGTGGAACTGGGCGAGGTCGAGGCGGCCCTCGGCAGCCACCCCGGCGTCGAGGACGCCGCCGTCCTCTTCGACGGCACCGATCTCAAGGCCCTCTACGTGGGCGCCTCGGTGCCGATGGCCGAACTGGCCGGATGGGTGGCGGGCCGGCTGCCGGCCTACATGGTCCCGGGCCGGTTCCTGCGGATCGACCGCTTCCCGCTCAACGACAACGGCAAGCTCGACCGCAAGAAGCTGGAGACGCTGGCATGCTGAGGAACGACCACGACGCACTCTGGCACAACTCCCTCACGCCGCGGACCGTCCAGGACGGCGGCTTCGACGACACCGCCGTCGTGCAGGGCAAGGGCTGCCGCCTGCAGGACGCCACCGGCACCTGGTACCTGGACGCGCGGGCGGCGATGTGGAACACGACCCTCGGCTACAGCTGCGAGCGGATCGTGGACGCCGTCACCGAGCAGCTCCGCCGGCTGCCGGTGGCCCAGATCATCCGCTACCACGAGCCGGCCGACGTCTGCCTGCGCTATGCCCGCCGACTGGTCGCCGAACTGCCCGACCCCCTCAACCATGTGCGCTTCGGCAGCACCGGCTCCCAGATGACCAGCGCCGCGGTGCTCATGTCGCGCTTCGTGCGCAAGGTCCGCGGCGAGACGCAGCGCGTCAAGGTCCTCGCCTTCACCAACGGCTACCACGGCACCGGGGGGCTGGCCGGCGCGCTCACCGGCGAGCGGCAGATGCACGCGCTGCAGGCCCCGCTCGCCCCGGAGGTGCACCACGTCCGGCCCTGGGACCTGGACGCCCTCGAACGGGCCGTGGAGCGGCGCGGACCGGAGAACATCACCGCCGTGATCATGGAGCCGATCATGGGCACCGACGTCCTGCCCGCCCCCGAAGGAGCCCTCGCCCGGATCCGGGAACTGTGCGACCGGCACGGCATCCACCTCATCGCCGACGAGGTCACCACGGGGTTCGGCCGGACGGGTGCGATGTCGGTCATGGCCTCGCACGAAGTCCTGCCCGACATGCTGGTGCTGGGCAAGGGCATCACCTCCGGCTACTTCCCGCTGGCCGCGCTGGTCTGCTCGGACGCCGTCTTCGACGAGGCCGTCTCCCGTCCGGAGTACGTCTTCCCGCACGGCTGCACCGCCGACGGTCACCCCGCCGCCATGGCCGCCGGGCTGGCCGTCCTGGAGGAACTGGCCGACGGCACGCTGCTGGAGCGGGTGCGGACCACCGGGGCGCAGATCCGCCGGCGACTGCGCGCGGCGGCCGAGGAGATCCCGCTGATCCACGATGTGCGCGGCGAAGGGTTGATGATCGGCGTCGAGCTGCGCCGGGAGTCGGGCCGTCCGGGTGAGAGCGAGATGGCCCGGGTGCGCAACGCCTGCAAGGCCGCCGGTCTGCTGCTGACCAGCACCAACAACACGCTCGTGCTGATGCCCCCGCTCGTGCTGGGCGAGGAGGAGGCCGACGAGCTCGTGGAGCGGTTGACGACCGCCTTGCGCACCGTCACCGGGTACGGCTCGTGACCGGGCGTCACGTCGTCGCGGTCGTCGACGGCTTCGCTTCGGCCGCCCGGCTGGTGAAGGCGTTCGGCGCCGCCGGGCACGACTGCGTGCGGGTGCAGAGCACCGTCGACATACCCGCCCACTACCGCAGTGACCTGGATCTCGGCCCGTACGTCGACAACCTCGTCCACACCGGCGACGTCGCGGCGACCGCCACGCTGCTGGCCGAGTACCGGCCGACCGCGGTGATCGCCGGAGCCGAGCAGGGCGTCGAACTCGCCGACGCCCTGTGCGAGGCCACCGGCCTGCCGGGCAACGGCACCGCGCTCAGTCACGCCCGGCGCACCAAGGATGTGCAGACGCGGACCGTGGCGGCGGCCGGCCTGCCCACGGCACGTCAGCTGACGGTCGAGAACGCCGCGCAACTGCAAGCGTGGCACGCGCGGCTGGGCGGGCGGGTCGTGGTCAAACCGGTCCGCAGCGCACGCAATGACGGGGTGAGCGTCTGCGACAGCCCGGCCGAGTCCGTCGCCGCCTACGAGCGGGTCAGCGGCGCCGTCAACGCCTTCGACCTGCGCAACGAGGGGGTGGTGGCGCAGGAGTACCTGTCCGGCACGGAGTTCGTGGTCAACACCGTCAGCCGGGACGGCCGCCATCGCGTCACCGACACCTGGCGCTACCAGAAGATCAACGTCAACGGCGTCCGGGACCGGATCAACGGAATCCTTTCGCTGCCGCCGTCGGACCCGCGCTGGAGCCGGCTGCGGGAGTACGCCTTCTCGGTGCTCGACGCCCTCGGCATCGCCCACGGGCCCGCTCATCTCGAGATCATCATGACCTCCGACGGCCCTCGCCTGGTGGAGCTCGGCGCCCGCCTGTGCGGTGCGGACGTCGCCCGGTACGCCGTCCTCGTCACCGGTGAGTCGCAGATCGACCGCACGGTACAGGCGTACACGGACCCGGATGCCTTCCTCGCCGACGCCGACTCCCCCTACCGCAGGGACGGTCACGCCGCGATGGCGTTCCTCGCCTCCCCAATGGAGGGCCGCCTCGTGTCGTACCCGCTGCTCGGCGAGGTGGAACGACTCGACAGCTACCAGGGCATGGCCCTGCGGGTCACCCCCGGACAGCAGCTGTGCCGCACGGTCGACGACAGCAGCGAGCCCCTTGTGATCGGTCTGGCGCACGCCGACGCCGCAACGGTGGAGAAGGACTTCCAGACCGTCTGCTACCTCGACGGGTACGGCTTCTACGAAGTGGAGCGAGAACACCATGGGTGACCCACGCGCGATCGCCCTCGTCGATCCCCACGGCGCCGTCGACAAGGTGGGCAGGGCGTTCCGCGAGGCCGGGCTCGACTGCGTCCGCGTCCGGTCCACACCACAGGTCCCGCCCTCCTATGGACCGACCTCGGTCAGCGCATCGCACCCGGCGAACGCCTGGTGCGCGCGATCGACGACGAGAGCGAACCGGTCGCGGTGGGCCTGATCCACCCGTGCCGCTCCGTCCTCCTGCAGGATTTCGCCACAGTCTGCCATCTGGACGGCTTCGGCTTTCACGACGTCGAACCGGGGCACTGAGACAGTCCCACCGCCGTTCCCGGACCGCCCGTCCGGGAACGGCGCCGAGCGGTACCGGCGAACCCACACCTAGGGAGCATCGTGGCCGAAAGCTGGCGCAGGGACTTCAACTTCGTCTGGGCGGGCGAGACCGTCTCGCTCGTCGGAACTCAGGTGTACCAGCTGGCCATGCCACTGACCGCGGTGCTCACCCTCGACGCCGACCCCGCACAGATGGGGCTGCTGGGCGCGCTGACGTTCGCCCCGTACGTCGTCCTCGGCCTGCCGGCCGGCATCCTGGTCGACCGGCGGCAGCGGCGCGGCGTGCTGATCCTCTCCAGCCTGGGGCAGGCGCTGTCGATCGGCGCCATCCCCCTGCTGGCGGCGCTGGACCTGCTGACGTTCGGCCGCCTGCTGACACTGGCCTGTCTGGCCGGAACCGCGCGGGTGTTCTTCACCATCGCCTACCGTTCGTACCTGCCGGCGATCGTGCCGCCGGAACACCTGACCGGCGCCAACTCCCGCCTCACGGCGAGCGAGTCGCTGGCGGAGATCGGGGGGCCGGGGCTGGGCGGCGTGCTGGTGCAGCTCATCGGGGCGCCGTTCGCCCTGCTCGCCGACGCGCTCTCGTACCTGGCCTCCGCGCTGGGAGTGTCAGCGGTACGCAAGCACGAGAAGGCCGTCCGCGTCGATCCCGCGCCGTTACGGTCCCAGGTGTCCGAGGGGTTCCGCTTCACCTTCTCCAGCCCCTACCTGCGGGCCACCCTCGGTGAGGCCGCCAGCTACAACCTGTTCTGGCAGATCGTCCTGACGATACTCACCCTGTTCGCGGTGAAGGAACTGGACATGAGTCCTGGGACGTTGGGGCTGATGCTGTCCATCGGCGCCGTGGGTGCACTGCTCGGAGCGGCGTTCACCGCCCGTCTCGCCCAGCGGGTGGGTCTGGGCCGCACCCTGGTGGTCGCCGCGGTGATCGGCGACCTGGCCCCGCTGCTGCTGCCGGTCACGCACCGCGGCACGTGGGCGGCTCCTCTCTTCGCCCTCACCTTCTTCGTGCAGGGCTTCGGCATCACCGCGTGCAACGTGCACACCGTGACGATCCGCCAGAGGGTCACCCCGGAGCGGCTCCTGGGGCGCACCAACGCCGCCTACCTCTTCGTCGCCCTGGGTATGAAACCGGTCGGCTCGCTGCTCGGGGGCTGGCTCGGCACCCATCTGGGGCTGCGCGGGGCGCTGGTGGTGGGGACGGTGGGGCTGCTGAGCACCAGTCTCTTCCTGATCCTGTCCCCGCTGCGCAAGGTCCGCAGCCTGGACAGGCTCCGCCCCGAGCCCCCCGAGGAGGTCCGGGCGACCACTCCGGCGAGCACGCCCTGAGCGGGCCGCGGTCCGGCGGCCGCCCCGGGCCCGGCCGTCTCAGGCCACATCCACCCGCAGGGCTTGGCCCGCCTCGTCCAGTGCGGCACGGCAGGTGGCCGCGTCGGCGCCCAGGGCGATCGCGTAGGCCACCCGGCCGTCCATCAGTCCGCGAGGCGGGGGCGACTTGACCTCCCCCGCCGCCGCCAGGGGGCCGCAGCGCACCACCTGCTCCGGCAGCATCGACTTCTCGAAGCGGACGTCCGCGATGACGGAGTCCTCCTTGGGCGGGTAGTAGAAGCGAATGGCGGCGACCCGGCGGTGTCCGGTGGCCGCCCGCAGCCTGGGCGGTCTGCCGCACGCGACGTCGGCGGCGGCGAGCCCGAGGTCCGGGCCACCGCCCATGAGGTGCAGCAGGGGGATCATGCCTCCTCCGATCCGGGCGTTCACCTCGATGACCTTCGGCCCGGACGGTGCCAGCCTGATCTCCGTGTGGGTCACACCGTCGGTGAAGCCCAGCGCGGCGTGCGTGCGCACGATCACTTCCGCCAGTGTCCCGTCGGACCACAACGGGTCGTCCGGGTCGACGACGTGCCCGGTCTCCTCGAAGTAGGGCTCGAAGCCGACCTCTTTGCGGGCCAGGCAGACCGGGGTCACCGTGCCGCGGTGGACGACGCTGTCGACGCTGATCTCCGGACCTCGGACGAACTCCTCGACCAGGATGTTCCGTTCGTGCGCCGGAAGGTCGGGCGCCAACTCGCCGCTCGCTTCCGTGAACTCGACGGCCTGAAGCAGACCGGCGGGAGAGTCGGCCCGCACCACACCGAAACTCCCGGCGAGGGCCCGCGGCTTGACGACGACCGGGTAGCCGATGTCCCCGGCCACCGCGAGGGCCTCCTCGCGCCCGGGGACGAGCACCGAGCGCGGCTGGGGCACCCGGCCGGCGTCGAGGGCCGCACGGGTGCGGTACTTGTCCCGGCAGCGCTCGACGCACCGCCGGTCCCCTCCCGGCAGTCCGAGGGCGGAGGCCACCTGCGCGGTCTGCTCGATCCAGGTCTCGTCCCAGCAGATGACGCCGTCCAGCGCCTGTTCGGCGTCCACCGCCCGGGCGATCCGCACGAGTCCGTCGACGTCTGACAGGTCGGCCACCACGGTGTGGCCGACCGTGTACGCCAGTTCCCACGTGGGGGGTTCGGTCGCCACCAGGTGGACGCGGAACTCGCGGCTTATCGACTGCAGCAGGTACTCGCGGTAGGCGCGGAGACCAGGCGTGATCACGAGCAGATGTCCCGTCGTCATGGGCATCGGATACCCGTGCGCGCGTCGTCCACCGTACTCCCGCGGGCTACTCGTCCCGCTCCGCGACGAAGATGCAGAACGGGTGGCCCTCGGGGTCCCGGTAGACACGGAAGCGCTCCTCGTCGTCGGGATCCGGCCGGTCCCGGTTGCTGAGCAGGCTGCCGCCGAGGCCGAGCACGCGCTCGTGCTGGTTGCGCAGTTCCTCCAACGAGGCGACGCTCAGATCCAGGTGCATCTGCTGGGGCACCGGGCCGTCGGGCCAGTCCGGTTCGCGCAGGCACTCCACCTGTTGGAAGGCGAGCTGCGGTCCACCGCCGGGATTGCGCAGGACGAGCCAGTCCCTGCCGTGCTCGTCAGGCTGACCGGCCGGCGGCGGCTCGTCCCCCTCCGCGTACTCGAGCGCCAGCAGGGACCGGTAGAACTCGGCGAGTTTGCGGGCGTCGGTGCTGTCCAGCACGGTCTGCACCAGCCGGATGCGGCTTGCGTCGTCGGTCATGGACTCCAGGTGCCCGGCCTGGCCCTGCCCGAACGAGCCACTCGGGGGAACTTCCGCCGAAGAACACCGCTCGACGGACACGGCGTCCACGCCGACGTGCGCCCGAACGGGGCGTGGGATCGCGGGCCGCTCGGTGGTGCGCCAGGCTCTCGTGGACCATGTCGCGACGCTCGCCCGGGCCAAGGGCGCGACCCCCGGCCAGGTGGCCCTCGCCTGGCTCCTCGCCCAGCACCCGTCGATCGTGCCGATCCCCGGAACGCGGCGCCTGTCCCGCGTCGAGGAGAACACCGGCGCCACTCGGCTCCCGCTCTCCGCCGACGAACTGGCCGACCTCGACGCACTGGCCGACCGGACAGGCGTGCGGGGCGACCGGTACAACGAGCACCACATGTCCCTGGTCGACACGTAGGAAAGGTGGAACCGGGGCGGCTCAGTCGTGCGGGGTGATGACGGCGCGTCCTCGGATCTTGCCGTCGTGCAGGAGCTGGTACGCCTCGCCGGCGCGTGCCAAGGGGAAGTGCTCGACCAGCACCTTGATCTTGTCCTGCTGGGCGAGGGTGATCACCTCCATCAGTTCCGGGAGGTAGCCCCAGTAGGGTGAGGCGACCGAGCACTCGTGCGGCGGGCTGGAGAAGTCGACGGGGAGGGCCGCGCCGCCGAGGCCGACGATGGTCAGGTGGCCGAGTGTCCGGGCCACCTGGGCGGCCATCCGCAGGGTCGGTTCGATGCCGACCATGTCCAGGACCAGCTCAGCGCCCTGCTGCCCCGTGACGTCCCTGATGCGCGTGGTCGTCTCGTCGCCCGAGAGCAGGGCGAGGTCGGCGCCCATGTGCCCCGCGGTGTCGAGTTTCCCGGCGTCGGTGTCGACGGCGATCACGGTGGTCGCCGCGCTGAGCGCGCGCAGGATCTGGATGGTCAGCTGGCCCAGGCCGCCGGCCCCGATCACGACCGCGGTCGAGCCCGGCCCCAGCAGGTGCAACGACCGCTTGACGGCGTGATAGCTCGTCAGCCCGGCGTCGGTGAGCGGGGCGGCCTGGCGGGGGTCGAGGGCGCCCAGCGGAATCAGGTACCGCGCCGCCGGTACCAGCAGGTACTCGGCCATGCCGCCGTCGTGACCGCCGCCCAGGCCCGGTCCCTGGCCGGCGAGGTTCTGGCAGTAGTTCTCACGACCCCGGCGGCAGTTCGAGCACACTCCGCAGCCCCAGCAGCCATAGACGATCACGGGGTCTCCGGGCCCGAACCCGGTGACACCCGGCCCCACGCTTTCCACCCATCCCGCGTTCTCATGGCCGAGCGTCAAGGGCAGTTCCGTGAAGCCGGGCAGCGGTGCGGGCGCCTCCATGACGTGCAGATCGGAGTGGCAGGCCCCGGCACCCCCGACCTTCACCAGGATCTGCCCCGGCCCCGGATCGGGTATCGGCACCTCGTGCAGCTCGGGGGGTTGCCGCCATCCGACGAGTCGAAAGGCCTGCATGGTCATCCTCCACGCGCGCGGAGTCAGTCGCGGATGCCGTCGATGTCGACCAGGACGTGCCGCGGCCCCCGGAAGATCTGGTTGTGCCGGTACGGCGGCGGATCCTCGACGAGCCGGGGGTTCTGCACCCGGCGGACGAACTCGGCGACCGCCACCTGGACTTCGAGCCGGGCGAGCGGTGCGCCGAAGCAGAAGTGGATGCCCTGGCTGAACCCGAGGTGCTGGTTGTCGCGGCGTTCGAGGTCGAGTGCGTCGGGGTCGGTGAATCGCTGCGGGTCCCGGTTCGCCGAGCCGTAGGCAAGGAAGATCGGCGCTCCCTTCGGGATGGTGGTGCCGGCGATGTCGATGTCCTCCACGGCGGAGCGGGTGTGCCAGAACTGGACCGACGACTCGAAGCGCAGCAGTTCCTCCACGGCGGGCACGATCAGCTCGGGCCGGCTGCGCAGCTTTTCGAGCGCGTCGGGGTGGCGCAGCAGGGTGAGGACGCTGTGAGCGATGAGGTTGACCGTGGTTTCGTGTCCCGCGAAGATCAGGAGCAGGGAGTTGCTCGCGAGTATGCCCTTGGGCATCCGTCCCTCGTGGCCGTTCTCGTTCACCATCTCCGAGAGCATGCCCGGGCCCGGCTGCCGGGCGTACCGATCGAGCAGATCTGCTGCGAACTGTCCGAACGCCTGCACGGCCTGCCGCCCCCCGGCCAGCCGGCTCTGCATCTCCTCAGAGGCGGCCTCGGGGCCGAAGTCCAAAGCGTCCAGGGCCGTCTCGATCCAGTGGTGGAAGCGCGGCTCGTCCTCCAGCGGCACGCCCAGGACCTTGCAGATCACCGTCACCGGCAGGGGGTAGGCGAAGTCGTCGACGGCGTCGATCCGGGTCTTGCCCGCCATGTCGTCCAGGAGACCGGCGACGATGCGGCGGATCTCGGGTTCCAGGTGGGAGATCCGGTCGGGGGAAGGGGGCGGGCCGACGAAGTGCGGCATCATCATCCGGCGGTCCCGGTCGTGCTCGGGTGGATCCTGAGTGATGATGTTCGGCTCCAAGGAGATGACCGCCTCCGTGATCGGCTCGGCCTCCGCCTCCGCCGCTCCCTCGGCCGGGGCCGCGGCCGGGACCGGACACTTACGTGGATCCGAGCTGACCCGGGGATCGTGGAGCAGCGAGACGATCTCCCGGTAGGTGCTGACGACATAGGTGCCGTCCGGCTGCCGCGCCACCGGTGTGTTGCGGAGTTGTTCGTAGAAGGGGTACGGATTGGCGCGGTTGGCGTAGCGGAGGGCCTGCTGCCAGGGGGTTTCCTCGACCACGAGGCTCCCCTCCTTCTTCCTGTCGGTGCTGTCCGCCCGCCCGGCGCGACCGGGCGGGCACGTCAGTGGCGCCGAGCGCGGAACTCGGCCGTACGCTCGCTCGGGTCGTGGCCGGTCAGGACGACGTCCGGTACTCCTCCAGGGGCACCGCGTTCCGGGAACTCGGCCGGCATCGGCTTCGGGTCGGACGGATGGTCCCAGCCCGGCGGCGGAGGCGGGAACGGGCCGGACCGTTCGATCAGCTTCCCGTAGTACTCCAGCCACTTGCCGTGGTCGAAGGTGACGGCGGCGACGATCCGGCCCCGGTGACCGTAGGCGGCGGCGAAACGGCGCTCCGCGACGGACCCTTGGGTGAAGACGATCTCGTCACCGAAGGGGGGCACGCCGACCGACTTGATGTTGACACCGAACTGACCGGACCAGAAGCCGGGAAGCAGCAGCTGCGGGCGGTAATGGGGTTCCAGGTTCACCATGTTGTGGGCCGCGACCTCGGCGCCGTACACCGCGTTGTCCCAGTGCTCCATCGCGAGGAACTGGTACTCGTACAGCACGTGCGGTGCTCGCGCCACGTCCCCGGCCACGAAGACGCTGTCGGTGACGACACCGTTGATGTCGAAGGCACGGCCACCGGCGTCGCATCCGACACCCCAGAAACCGGCCGCCAGCCCCGAGCCCTCCAGCCATTCCACGTTGCGGATCGACCCCAGCGAGGCCACCACCACATCCGCGTCGACGACGGATCCGTCCGACAGATGCGCGCGCCGCACGTGTCCGGCGGAGTCGCCCTCCAGGGACGACACGCCCAGCCCACAGCGCAGGTCCACACCGTGGTCGCGCTGCATCTGCGCGGCGATCTCCCCGATCACCCCGCCGAGCGCGCCGACCAGCGGCGCCGCGCCCCGCTCGACGACGGTCACCGGGATGTCCAGTTCGCGGCAGACGGAGGCCACTTCCGAGCCGATGAACCCGGCGCCGATGACCATGACCCGTGACGGCGGCGCGGCCAGTGCCTTCTGCAGCTGGGCGGCGTCGTCACGCGAGCGAATCGTGTGGACCCCGTCCAGGGCGGCTTCGTCCGGGTTCGGCCACTGCCGCGCGCGTGTGCCCGTGGCGATCAGCAGCCGGTCGTACGGGATCTGCTCACCGTCGGCCAGCCGTACCTCCTTGGCGGTCCGGTCCAGCCCGGTGGCGGCCGTCCCGAGTCGCCAGTCGGCAGCCACGTCCCGCATGCGGGGCAGCTTGGTGTGGTCGGCCGGCACCCAGCCCTTGAGCACCTGCTTGGACAGCGGGGGGCGGTCGTAGGGCTCGTACGGCTCGTCCCCGATGATGGTCAGCGAACCGGTGAAGCCCTCCTCACGCAGCGCTTCCGCGGCCCGCAGCCCGGCCAGGGAGGCACCTACGATGACGATCCGGCCGTCGGCCCTGAACTCGCGCACCAGTTCCGCGACCGTTGCCCGCAAGGTCATGACGTCGCGCTCCCGTCCGCGCCGTCCAGGCGCTCGATCATGATCGCCTGCACCGGGCACGCCGCTGCGGCCCGCTCCACGTGCGGGACGCGTTCGTCATCCGGGTTCGGCTCGTAGGTGAGCGCCTCCTGACCGTTCAACCTGAAGGTCTCGTGCGCCAGGTACACGCATTGCGCGTATCCCTGACACCGGTTCAGGTCCACGACGATCCGCATGGGCAGACTCCTTCCGCTCTGCCTCCCGCCCCACGGCGACCATCGGCACGGTCATGAAGCCAGGCGGCGGTTCTCCAGCCTCCCGTCGGGCGGCCCGGCCGGATGTCCTGCCCGTCGCCCGGCCGAGGCGGGCGGCTGAGCAGGTTCGGTCCTTTACGCCGCGTCACTGCCCTGACGGGGACGCTTGTCGGCGGTGAGCGTCACGGTTCGAAGGGGCCCGGTACACCTCGGCGTCGACATCAAGGTCCGCCCCGGCCGTTGCGCCCTAAAAAAATAATCGTCCCGCCTCTCCACGATCGCAAACCCGCCGCGGCGCGGAACGACCTGTCCCGGGGCGGCGGCCGGCTCCGCGGTCCAGGCCGGTCAGCGGGGACCCCCGATGGCCTGCTCGGCCCAGATGGTCTTGCCGTTCTGCCCGTGGCGGCACCCCCAGCGCTCGGCCAGTCGGGCGACGAGGAACAGGCCACGCCCTCCCTCGTCGGTGGCGCGGGCGCGCCGCAGCCGGGGCTGGGTGCTGCTGGAGTCGGTGACCTCGCAGACCAGCACGCCGTGGCGGACCAGCCGCAGCTGAGCCGGCGGACGACCGTGGCGGATCGCGTTGGTGACCAGCTCACTGACGATGAGTTCCGTGGGGAAGAGGAGGTCGTCCAGCCCCCACGCGGCGAGTTGGCGGGACGCCCATTCCCGGGCCCCGGAGACGGCGGCCGGGTCGGCCGGTATCGGCCAGTGGGCGACATCCTCGCCCGACAGGGCGCGGGTGCGCGCCAGCAGCAGGGTCGCGTCGTCACACGGTGCTTCGCCCACCAGGCCGGTCAGGAGCGCCCGGCCGGTCTCCTCCAGCGGCCGGCCCGGGCGGCAGGAGGCGGCGAGCGCGTCCGTCAGCCGCCGGAGCCCGTCACCGGTGCCGTCCTCCGCACCCCGGTCGACCAGGCCGTCCGTGTAGAGCGCGAGGACGCCGCCCGGTTCCAGGTCGATGACCGTGGTCTCGTAGGGCATGCCGCTGACGGCGAGTGGTGGCCCCGGGACGATGTCGACGGCTTCGGCGGTCCCGTCGGGCCGGACGTACACCGGCGGCGGGTGACCGGCACTGGCCATGGCGCAGCGTCGGGTGACCGGGTCGTAGACCGCGTACAGGCAGGTGGCGCCGACGGTGTCCTGTTCGCCGGGCGGCACTTCCGCCGCGAGGCGCTGGACCAGGTCGGCGGTCCGGGTGAGGAGTTCGTCCGGCTCCAGTTCGAGATCCGCGAGGGTCTGGATGGCAGCACGCAGTCGTCCCATGGTGATGCTCGCGGGTATGCCGTGACCGGCCACGTCTCCGACGACGAGGGCCAGCCGAAGGGAGGGCAGGGCGATGGCGTCGTACCAGTCCCCGTTGGTGCCCGCTCCCCCGCCCGCGGGCAGGTAGGCGCCGGTGGTCTCGGCGGCCGGGGTGTCGGTCGTGGCCGGCGGAAGCAGGCTCTGTCGCAGGGCCACGGCCGCTCTGTGCTCGCGCGTGTAGCGGCGGGCGTTGTCGATGGCCAGCGCTCCCCGAGAGGCGATCTGCCGCATGAGTTCCACCTCGTCCCCGGTGAACGGTGCGGACGAGCCGGTGCGCCAGACCACGATCGCGCCGAGGGTGAGGCCGCGCGCGTACAGCGGTGCCACCATCACCGCGTTCGCCTCGCGCGGGAGGAACTGCTCGACCTGCTGTGCGCCGCCGACCAGGGCGGCGATGTCGTCCGGACCGTGGACGACCGTCTCGCCGTGCCGGAAGCGGCGCAGGAGGGGGTGGTCGGACAGGGGTGGCACGACGTTGCCGCGCCGGACGCCGGCCGGCCACACCGCGGTGTCCGGTGCCAGGGCCGCGTTGCGCAACCGCGGATCTCCCCCGGCCGGCCGCTCGACGGGTTCGTCACCGTCGAGTACGGCCTGCGCCAGGTCGACCGCGGCGAGATCGCCGAAGGCGGGTACGAGGACGTCCGCGAGGTCCTGCGCGGTCCGCACGACGTCCAGGGAACCGCCCACGCGCTCGGCGACCTCGCGGGTGAGTTCCAGCTGGCGGCGGGCGCGCAGTTGGCCGGTGTCGTCCATGTACAGGGCTGCGACCCCCGTGGGGCGTCCGCGTGCGTCCTCCAGGCGGAAGGCGGACAGCGCCAGCTCGTGACGCGGCGCCGGGTGGTGCCGCCAGCTCACTCGCTGGGTCCTGTTGATCACCGGGACGCCTGTTTCGAGCACCTGCCGCAGTACGGCCTCGATGCTCTCGGCGTCCTCGGCGCGCAGCACGTCGCACAGCCGGGTGCCGGGCTCCACCGGACGGCCCTCGGGGGTGTCCGGTCTGGCGTTGGTCTGCATGGTCGTGAGATCCGTGTCGTGCAGGGCGATCGTGATCCGGCTCTGTGCGGAGAGCGCGCGCAGGAGCGCGTCGCCGTGCTGCCGGCCGGTGACGTGCGGGGTGGGGGCGGCGAGCACGAGGAAGTCCGCCGAGCCGCTCACCCGTGTGGTCCGGAACGTGACGTCGACCGGGTTGCCGCTGCGGTGTCGCAACCGTACCCGGCCGGTCGCCGGCCTTGGCGTGGCACCGCGGGGGCCGTGCGGGAGGTCGGCCACCAGCTCGCGCACGGGGCGTCCGTGGACCTCCTCGGCGCGGAACCCGGTCAGGTCCTCTGCCGTGCCGGTCCACCCCACCACCGCGCCTCGGTCGTCGAGCACGGCGGCGGCCAGGCTGTCGAAGGCGCACGGCGCGGCGTCGGCAGCGGCACCGGAGACGGTCGTCGCGCCTTCGGGGCTGTCTGCCGGGGCGGCGTTGTCGATATGCGGTATGTGCATGTGTCTGGCTTCCATGAGGGGAGCCCGCGGCTGTGCGCAGCGGATGGCCGGTGCGGCTGTAGGCCGCCGGCGGGTCAGCGGGCGTCGGCTGTGGACGGCAGGTCCTGTTCGGCCCAGACGACCTTGCCGTCCGGTGACGAGCGGGCACCCCACCTGCGGGAGAGCCGGGCGACGAGGTGGAGGCCGCGGCCCTGCTCGTCGAGCGCGCGTGGCCGGCGGGGGCGTGGCCGGCCGGTGTGGGGGTCGAAGACCTCGCAGGTCAGCACCCGGTGCCGGATGAGCCGCAGACGGCTCGGACCGTCGCCGTGGCGGACGGCGTTGGTGACCAGTTCACCGACGACCGACTCCACGGGGGTCACCAGCGGCTCCAGACCCCATTGCCTGAGCTGACGGACGGCCAGGTGCCGGGCCGTGCGGACGGTGACGGGCGTGTTCCGCAGGTCCCAGCAGGCGACCTGGGCGGGTCGCAGTGCGCGGGTCCGCGCCAGGAGCAGGGTGACGTCGTCGGCCGGTGCCCGCGCGGGCAGGGTCTCCATCGCCCGTGCGCACAGGTCCTCCAGAGGGGCACCGGGACGCGTCAGGGCGGCGCCAAGGCGGCGCAGGCCGACGTCGATGTCCTCGTCGCGGGACTCGACCAGACCGTCGGAGTACAGGGCGAGCACACTGCCCTCGGGCAGGTCCAGCTCCACGGACTCGAAGGGGACCAGGCCGAAACCCATGCCGAGCGGGGCCGCCGCGGGCAGGTCGGGCAGGGTGACCCTGCCCTGCGGGTCGACGATCAGGGGCGGTGGATGCCCGGCCCGCGACAGCGTGCACCGCCCGGTGACCGGGTCGTAGACGGCGTACAGACAGGTGGCGCCCACCTCGGCGGACCCGGGGCCGGTCACGTCGGCGTCCTCGTCGTTCAGTCGCCGGACCGTGTCGTCGAGGTGTGCCAGCAGTTCGTCCGGGGGCAGGTCGAGGTCGGCGAGGGTGCGCACGGCGGTGCGCAGCCTGCCCATGGTCGCCGCCGCGTTGATGCCGTGCCCCACGACGTCACCGACGACGAGGGCCACCCGGGCGCCGGACAGCTCGATCACGTCGAACCAGTCGCCCCCCACACCGTGGGCCAGGTCGGCCGGTACGTAGCGCGAGGCGACCTCGACGGCGACGCCGCCCCGTACCCGGTGAGGCAGGAGGTCCCGTTGCAGCGCGAGGGCGGCGGTGCGCTCGCGCGCGTACTGGAGCGCGTTGTCCAGGCAGAGCGCGGCGCGGGTGACCAGTTCCTCGGCCAGCAGCAGGTCGTCCTCCTGGAACGGCTTCTGTTCGACGGAACGGCCGAACAGCGCCAGTCCGAGCACGCAGCGCCGTGCCCGGATGGGGACGACCATCAAGGAGTGGACACCGCTGTCGCGTACCCTCTGCGCCCGCACCGGGTCGTGGTCGACCCAGGGGCCGGAACGGGTGTCCAGCACCGGCTCCAGGTACGACCGGCCCGTGCGCAGGGCGGCGGAGAACGGCGAGTCCGGGTGGGCGTGGACCACTTCTTCGCGCACCCACGGCGACTCCAGGACACCCAGGTCGACGGAGGCCAGACCGGCACGGCGCAGCGGCTGGGGGCGACCCTTCGTCGTGCCGGTCCGTACGGCCGGTTCGACGCCGAAGGGAACCGACTCCACGAGGTCGACGAGGGCGTGGTCGGCCAGCAGGGGCACGGCGAGTTCTGCCAGTTCCTGGCTGGTGCGCAGCACGTCGAGGGTGCTGCCGATGTGCGTGCCGGCCTCGCTGAGGATGGCGAGGCGCTCGCGCGCCCGACGGTTCCCGGTGACGTCCACGGTCATGGAACACACGCCCAGCGGCGCGCCGTCCGCGCCCTGGAGGCAGAAGAACGAGGCCGAGAACGCGTGTTCACGGGGCCGGTCGGCAGGCGGCCACGCACGGTATTCGTGCACGGTCGTCGTGCCGCTCTCCAGTACCTGCCGCATCACCACCTTGAGGGCCTCGGCCTCGACGGCGGGAAGTGAGTCCTTCAAGCCGCGCCCGAAGCGCCGGTGACGAGGAACGCCGTCGTGCCGCTCCATGGCGTCGTTCACCCACACACAGCGCAACTTCGGGTCGTAGACGACGATGCCGATCGGCGCGTGGGCCAGGAGCGATTCCCGCACCGGTCCGCTGGTCACCCCCGAGGACAGGGAACCTGTGTCCGTCACGGACACCAGCCACCGCACCCCGGCGTCCCGTCCCCGCAGCAGGGAGACGCGCAGCGCCATCCTGAGCGTGTGGCCGTCGCGGTGGCGTATCGCCGCGGTACCGGACCAGCCACCCCGCGCACGGCACCGCTCGGCGAACGCCGCAGCCCCCCGGGCCTCGTGCGAGGGCGACAGCACATGGGTCGCGGACCGGCCCACCACCTCCCCGGCGGAGTAGCCGACGAGCTGCTGGGCGGCGTGGGTCCATCCGACCACGGTGCCTTCGGCATCGAGCATCGCTATCGCGGCGTCCTGCGTCTCACGGGGGCCGACCGGCTCGGTGGGGAGGGTGTGGTCGGTGTCGGTCATCGCGGTCCTTTCCCTGGTTGCGGAGGTGAGCAAGCGCCGGCACACGGCGCGACCGCCCTGTGTGCAGCCGTGATGAACGGCGACGTCCTGGGGAGAGGCACACGGCGGCATGTGTCACTAATGAGCTATTTGTCCATTTCTGATGAAAGCATCAACCATGGCGGCCCGACCGTCAAGCTCCTCCATGCACGCACCACTCCCGCGCACCGTCGGCCTCGACAGTTCCGCGCATCACCATCACCGCCGCCTCCATGGCGGTCACCCGCGCCACCGCCGTCGACGCGCGGGGGATCACCTGCGCCGGGCAGGCAGCCGCAGCCCGGCACACGCGCTCCACCCGACCATGCGGTCCGGGTGACCCGAGTCACCGTCCCCGCCTCCCCATTTCCATACGTCGTATGGTTATCCTGACAGGGTAGTTCCATACAACGTATGGAACTGCCTGACGGGCAACGCCACACAACGCCAGGCGCCTCATCTCGCCTGCAAAAGCAGCCGTTGGTGCAGATCGCACCAACCGGAAGGAAAGATCATGAAGAAGCTCACGAAGCGTATTGCTGTCGCCGTTTCCTCCGTGGCGGTCGCGGGTGTCGCCGTTGTCGGTGCCGGGGGCACCGCTTCGGCCGCGACTCCCGCCTCTGCACACGCCCAGCGGTCGGCCGAGGTCAACCTCACCGTCTACCGCTGGGACCACGGCGTGGGCTACCTGATCGAGCAGGGCTACTGCTGGAACGCACAGCGTGGCTGGCACCACGACGACCATGTCGCCGACTCCCTCTGGCACAGCCGCGACGGTCGCTGCTACGGCTGGGACGATGAGCGGGACGGGTGGAAGCCCGACAGGTCCCACCGATACGACTGGAACCGCTACGAGAGCGACGGCCGGGCCTGGGACCACCATGACTGGAACCGCGGTGACCGGGACTACTTCGGCTGGGACCACTACGGCCGGAACCACGGTGACCGGTAGGACGGGTCCCGCCTGTGCCCCTGAGCGGAGGCAGGGACGCGACCGCTGGTCACGGATCCGCGGTCCCCTGCCCGCCGGGCGGGGGATCGAGCGAGGGCCTGTTCCCTGCTCCCCTCTGAACCTGCCTGCGGCACCACCTCGCGCCGCAGGCGCGCGTCGCCCGACTGCCGCGACGCCACGACCCGCGCGGTCCGCCGTTGCCGTCCGGCGCCCGGGCCCTGCTGAACACCTCCTGTTTCGACGCGTGCTGGTCGCCACGAGCGCCGGGGCGCAGCCGAGGCAAGGGGGGTGCTCTTGGAGTGAACGCCCATGGAGTCTTCGAGGACCGTGGTTCGGGCGGTGACCGCGCAGCTCGTCGTCTCGCGCACCTGCTCACAGCCCTTGTGCATGCGGCTGCGGTACGAGCCTGCCGATCCCTACGTCGTCCGTGCCGCCTTTTCCGTCCACAGCGACGAGCCGGTCGAATGGGTCCTGGGGCGGGATCTTCTGGCTGACGGTCTGGAGGGTTCCGTAGGTTACGCGGACGTCCGGATCTGGTCGGCCGCAGGGCGGGGTGACGAGTCGATCTACATCGCCCTCGGTTCTTCCGGAGGCACCGCCTTGCTCGAGGTCCCCGTGCAGGACATCTCGTCCTTCCTTCAGGAGACCCAGGCTTCGGTGCCACGGGGTACCGAGTCCGGACTCATCGACTGGGACTCCGAACTGGCACACCTCCTCCCCCGAGGCTGACCGCCGACCATCCATGCTCAGAAGTAAAGGACCAGTGTCATGCCCCAGTACCAGCTTCGCGTCTACACCCTGCGCAGCTCCGCCGCGCTCTCCGCCTACGAGAAGATCTGGGCCCGGCACATTCCCGGTATGGCCAAGCACCGGATCACCACCCACGGCGTCTGGACGGTGCCCGCGGCACCCGGAAGCGACACCCCCCGGCTGTACGCCCTCGTTTCCTACGAGGACGCCGAGGACGTGCAGGAGCGGCTGGAGGCCTACCTGTCGAGTCCTGCATTCCGCGCGGACATGGAGGGATTCGACATCGGCCAGATCGTCGGCCTCGACGAGACCCTCCTGACGCCCACCGTGGACTCACCCTTGCGCTGACGGGTCAGCCTGCGACGAGTGACGCGGCCTCAAGGGCCGGTGTCCGGCGACCCTGCGATGGCGATTGCGGTGTCGTCGACGGCGACCCACCGGTGGTGGCCTTTGCCGGCACCGATACCGCCCCCTGTCCGGCAACCACCGTCGGCCGGGCACCCTGGCGACGCCACGAAGAACTGCTCCTGAGGGTGTCCTCGTGCCGATCGCCACCGGTCCCTCGCCGCAACCCCGTCTGCGCAGCCCCTTTGAATCCGGCGACGGCCCTTTCGATGGCCTTCCCCGGATGACGCAAAGCACCAGGAGTAAGACCCGATGAAGTCATTGAGAACTGTGATCCGGGGGCTGCCTGTGAAGCTTGTCGGCGTTCATGCGACGTCCTTGCCCATGATCATGACTCTGCGGTACGAGCCGAGTGATCCCTATGCGGTCCATGCCGCATTCGCCACCGATGTGGACAGCGACGAGCCGGCGGAATGGATCATCGGGCGCGAATTGCTGGTCGACGGCCTGGAGGGCCCCGCCGGCGAGGGGGACGTTCGCATATGGCCCGCCGGCGAGGAGGGCCGCCGCGACTTGTACATCCTTCTCAACCCGCCGTCCGGCACGGCCCTGCTCAAGGCCCCGGCGCAGGAGGTCAAGGCGTTCCTGCGGGAAACGGAGGCGGTGGTGCCCCGGGGGGCCGAGCTCGCTCACAGCGACTTCGACCGCTTCCTGGCGCACCTCCTCGCCGAAGGGTGAGTCTTTGCTTGGTGCGACCTGAGGCAGGCACACGGACGTCTGCGCCTCGGTGTTCACCGCCATGGCCTCGGTGGGCAGCGACCGTTCCGGGGTCTGTCCGGCGGATCAGGTCGCAGGGTACGGGCGGTGCCTCATCGGTGCTGGTGAGCGGGGCGAATGGGGGTGCCCCCGCGCGAGCTCATTCGAGCGTGGGGGAGCGTCCGGCTGCAAGGCGGAGGAGGGCGTCGACGCGATGGGGGTCCCCCCGCGCGAGCGGAGCCGAGCGGGGGGAGTCGGCAACCGACGACCACGCCGGTGGGGGCACCGCTGCGTGTACCGGCCGACGGCTACTCGATGTACTTGGTGGTCCCCGGCACCACACGGGATGGCTCCCGTGTGCAGGCGGATGTCGCCCACCTGCGGGCGGGCCTCAGGCCGACTGGCTCAATGGCCGGCGTGCCGGCCGTCACGACCGGCGGAGAGACGGCCTTCCAGGCCCGTGATCAGCGTGTCCATCACGAGACGGAACATGTGGTCCTGGTCAGCGCCTTCCGGGGCCGCACTCGTGGAGCCAGGGTCTGCGTCGGCCCCGTCTTCGTCGGCTTCAGGGCCCTGGGGCTTGAGGGTCGACCACTGGTGGAGTGCGCCGTTGAGTTCTGCGGTGAGGACGCCGATGACGACGGCGACCATCAGCGCGGCGATCTTCGAGACCTCTGACCGCGGCACACCGGCAGCGGCCACGACGGCGGTGAGGGCGGTCCAGAACGGGTCGTTGGGCTGAATGAAGTCCGGCTGGTGGCTGAACGAGTACGCCAGCAGCTTGGGGTGACGGTGCGCCAGGGTCCGGAAGTCCGTGGCGAGCAGGCGGATCCGCTCCTGCCAGGGAGCGTCCTCCAGTGTCACGGTGCGGAACTGCGCTCCGACCATTCTCGTCACGCCGCGCAGCACGGCTTCCTTGTTCGGCACGTGGTGGTACAGCGACATCGGGTTCGCGTCGAGCTCGGTGGCGAGTTTGCGCATGGTGAGCGCCTCGACGCCGTCCTCGTCGATGAGCCGCAGGGCGGCGGCATAGATCCCGGCCTCCGTCAGAGGCACGTCTCTCTTCCTCGTGCCCCGCGGGGGACGCCTCACCTTCTTTTCCATACCTCGTACGGTACCAGTTCCGTACGCGGTACGGAAATGAGCTTCACCACAGTCCCACCCGGCTTTCCGGGGTTGCACTCCATTTTCCGTACCGCGTATGGTTCTAAATCCATACGGCGTATGTTTCCGTACGGCGCCACGGCATCGACCTGCGCAGCGCGCCCTTGCCCATCCCCATCCCCCTCCACCCCCTCCGCGCAGAGGAGCAAGACATGACCACGCACCCCGCGAACGACCTTCGCCCCATCCGGTCCCCGCGCGGGATCCCCCTGCTCGGCAACACGCCGCAGATCCCCGACACCAATCCGGTCGAGTACTTCGCCGAGCTGTCCAAGCAGTTCCCCGAGGGCATCTACGGCATGGACATCGCCGGCATCGAGCAGGTCTTCGTCTACGACCCGGACCTGGTGGCCGAGGTCAGCGACGAAACACGGTTCTTCAAGCAGATCGACAAGACGCCGCTGCACCACATCCGGGACTTCGCCGGCGCCGGCCTGTTCACCGCCCACCAGCACGAAGAGGAATGGGGCAGGGCACACCGGATCCTGCTGCCGGCCTTCAGCCAGCGGGCCATGAGGAACTACTTCGGGCAGATGCTGGAGATCGCCCAGAACCTGGCGGGCAAGTGGGAGCGCCGGGAGGGTCAGCCGGTCAACATCACCGACGACTACACCCGCCTGACGCTGGACACCATCGCCCTGTCGGGGTTCGGCTACCGGTTCGAGTCCTTCGACAAGGAGGAGCTGCACCCGTTCCTCAACGCGATGCTGGGCGCGCTGACCGAGTCGATGCGGCGCTCTCAGGAGCTGCCGATGATGACCAGGCTGCGCAGGGCCGATGCCAAGAAGTACGGCGAGAACATCCAGGTGATGCGCGACCTGGTCGAGAGCGTGATCAAGGAGCGCCAGGAGGGCAAGGGCAGCGGTGAGGACGACCTGTTGGGCCTGATGCTTGAGGCCACCGACCCGGAGACCGGCAAGCGGCTGGACGTCGACAACGTGCGTGACCAGGTGCTGACGTTCCTGATCGCCGGGCATGAGACCACCAGTGGTCTGCTGTCGTTCGCCACGTACTCGCTGATGCGCAACCCGCACGTGCTGGCCCAGGCGTACGCCGAGGTGGACCGGCTGATGCCAGGTGACACGGTCCCGGACTACGACACGATCATGCAGCTGGACGTCATCCCGCGGATCCTGGAGGAGACCCTGCGGCTGTGGGCTCCCATCCCGATGATCGCCAAGGCGCCCATCGACGACACCGTCATCGGCGGCCGCTACGAGCTGAAGAAGGGCACACGGGTCAGCATCCTTGAAGGCCCGCTGCACACCCACCCCAAGGCGTGGGAGCGGCCCGACGAGTTCGACATCGACCGGTGGCTGCCGGAGAACCGGGCCCAGCAGCACCCGCACGCCTACAAGCCGTTCGGCAACGGCGTTCGTGCCTGCATCGGCCGCCAGTTCGCGCTCACCGAGGCCCGCCTGGCCCTGGCGCTGGTGCTGCAGAAGTTCAAGTTCTCGGACACCAGCGACTACGCGATGGACGTGCGGGAGGCGCTGACGCGCAAGCCCGGCAACTTCGAGCTGATCGTCCGCCGTCGTCAGGAGCACGAGCGGACCGTCTTCGGCGCCGCGGAGGTGCAGACCGACGACACCCAGGCCCAGGCAGCGGTCAGCGGTGTCGGGGTGAACCTGACCGTCGCCTACGGCTCCAGCCTGGGTTCGTGCGAGGACCTGGCGCACACCATCGCCGACCGCGGCGAGCGCTCCGGGTTCGGCACCACGCTGGTGAGCCTGGACGAGCTGGGCGACAACCTGCCCACCGAGGGCCTGCTCGCCGTGGTGGCCGCCAGCTACAACGGCAAGGCTCCCGACAACGCCCAGCGCTTCGACGACCTGCTCGCCGCCGGACTGCCCGAGGGCTCGCTGGCGAACGTGCGGTACGCGCTGCTGGGCGCCGGCAACACCCAGTGGGTCGCCACCTACCAGGCATTCCCCAAGCGGATCGAGGAAGGTCTGCTGGCCGCCGGCGCCACCCCCATCGTCGAGCGCGGCATCGCGGACGCCGCCGGGGACTTCGACGGCATGGCCACCCGCTGGATGGACAACCTGTGGGCCACCCTGGCCGAGGAGTACGCCGCCGACACCTCCCAGGCCAGCGGCCCCCGCTACCAGGTCCAGCTGCTCACCGAGTCCGACGTGCGCCCCGCCATCGTCTCCGAGCAGGCCTACCCCCTCACCGTGGTGACCAACGACGAACTCGTGGCCGACGCGACCGGACTGTGGGACTTCCGGATCGAGCCGCCGCGCCCGTCCGCGAAGTCCATCACCGTCGAGCTGCCCGAGGGCGTCACCTACGACACCGGCAACCACCTCGCCGTCTTCGCCAAGAACGAACTCGCCCTGGTGGAGCGCGCACTGAGGCGACTCGGCGTCGACTACGACCAGGTGCTCCGGCTCGAGCAACCGGCCGGCGGCCGCACCCACCTGCCGGTCGGCACGCCGGTCACCGCCGGCATCCTGCTCACGGAGTTCCTGGAGCTGCAGGACGTGGCCACCCGCTCCCAGATCCAGACCCTGGCCGAGCACACCGAGTGCCCGTGGACCCGGCCGCAGCTCCAGGCGTACACCGCCGAAACGGAGGAGGCCGAGGAGCGCTACCAGAAGGAGATCCTCGGCAAGCGCGTCTCGGTGCTGGGCCTGCTGGAGCGCTTCCCGGCCGTCGAGCTGCCGCTGGCGGTCTTCCTGGAGATGACGGGTCCCATCCGGCCGCGCTTCTACTCCATCTCCTCCGCCCCGTCGGCCGACCCGCGCCACGTGCGCCTGACCGTGGGCCTGCTGGAGGGGCCGGCCCTGTCCGGCGACGGCCGGTACCGCGGCACCTGCTCCGCCTACATCGCGGGCCTGGAACCCGGGGACGTCGTCTACGGCTACGTGCGCGTGCCCTCCCCGACGTTCGCCCCGCCCGCCGACCCCGCCACGCCGCTGATCCTCATCGGCCCCGGCACCGGCATCGCGCCGCTGCGCGGCTTCCTGGAGGAGCGGGCGACACAGCACGCCAACGGCACCCAGGTCGGCGTGTCCCAGGTCTTCGTCGGCTGCCGCCACCCGGAGCACGACTACTTCTACAAGCAGGAGATGCAGGCCTGGGAGCAGGCCGGGATCGCCCAGGTGCACACCGCCTTCTCCGCGGTGACCGGCCACCCTGCCCGGTTCGTGCAGAACGCCATCGCCAACGCCGCCGACACGGTGTGGCAGGCCATCGAGGACGGTGCGTACATCTACGTCTGCGGCGACGGCCGCCGCATGGCCCCCGCCGTCCGCGAGGCCCTCGCCGCCATCCACCGGCAGAAGACCGGCAGCGACGACGAGGCCGCCCAGCAGTGGCTCGCCCAGCTCGAAGCGGACGAGCGCTACCAGCAGGACGTCTTCGCCTGACCGTCGCACGCCGTCAAGGCGTGCGACTCCCAGCCGCCGGGAGGCGTGCGGCCCCGTCCTGCAACCCCCCACGCCTCCCGGCCACCACCGCCCTCCAGACACCACATGGCACCCTCCGGCCCGAACCGCCGGGCGGTACCGCTCACCGAAAGCAGATCTTCATGGACACCATGCTCGCCGGACGCTTCCACCTGGACAGCAAGAAGTTCGCCGTGGAAGAGGTCCCGATTCCCGTGCCGGGCCCGGGCGAGGTCCTCATCGAGGTCAAGGCCGCCGGCGTCTGCCTCTCCGACGTCCACCTGCTCGACGGCTCCCTCGTCCCGATGTTCGCCACCTCCGACACGGTCACCGTCGGCCACGAGGTCTCCGGGGTGATCCACACGCTCGGTCCCCACCTCAAGCGCGGCCTGCCCGTCGGCGCCCGCGTCACCCTGGAGGCCGGCAAGACCTGCGGCACGTGCGCCGACTGCGTGCGCCACCGCCCCTGCACCCGGATGCTCACCGCCGGCATCGACTACGACGGCGGCTGGGCCGAGTACGTCATCGCCCGCGAGGACACCCTCATCCCCATCCCCGACAGCCTTCCCTTCGACCAGGCCGCGATCATCCCCGACGCGGTCTCCACCCCCTACGCCGCCGTCGTCGCCACCGCCGGCGTCCGTGCCGCCCAGTCCGTCGGCGTCTGGGGCGTGGGCGGAGTCGGCGCGCACAACGTACGCCTCGCCCGCCTGGTCGGCGCCGCCCCGATCATCGCCGTCGACCCGCTGCCCAGCGCCCGCGAGCGCGCCCTGGCCTTCGGCGCCGACCTCGCGCTCGACCCGGCAGCCCCCGACTTCGCCGACCAGGTCCGCGCAGCCACCGGCGGACGCGGCCTGGACTTCGCCTTCGACTGCGCCGGCGTCCCCGCCGTCCGCGACCAGGCCGCCTCCGTGCTCGGCCTGGGCGGCTCCCTGATCCTGGTGGGCATCACACCCCGGCCACTGACCATCACCGAGGGCCTGACCTTCAACTACCTGCAGAAGCAGGTACGCGGCCACTACGGCGGCTTCCCCGAGTCCGTCTCCGAGCTGGTGCGGCTGACCGCGGCCGGACGGCTCGACCTGGCACCCTCCATCACCGACCACATCCCGCTCGTCGAGGCCGCCGACGCCGTCCACCGACTGGAGAACAAGATCGGCGACCCGATCCGCCTCATCCTCGTCCCCTGACGCCCGCCAGCAGGACGACAAGCCACCCTGGGCAGGGGTGAGTGGGCGCCGGTGTCCGAGGGTGCACCGGCGCCCACGGCTGTCACTTCTCCAACCGGCCCCCTATAGGAGTTCATTCATGACCGCCATCCTGATCCACGGCGTGCCCGACACCCACCATGTGTGGGACGGCGTGCGCGAGCACCTGACCCGCAGCGACGTGGAGGCTTGGGACCTGCCCGGTTTCGGTTCGCCGCGCCCCGAGGGCTTCACCTGCACCAAGGAGGAATACGTCTCCTGGCTCATCGAGCGGTTGGAAGGGATCGGTGAGCCGGTCGACCTGGTCGGCCATGACTGGGGCTGCCTCCTCACCGCGCGCGTGGCTTCCGTACGGCCGGATCTGGTCCGCACATGGGCCGGCAGCAACGGCCCGGTCAGCGCCCAGTACGACTGGCATCCGCTGGCCAAGCTGTGGCAGGACCCCGTCGCGGGCGACCGCTGGGCCGAGGAGTACGACGCCGCCGCGTTCGCCGAAGACCTGACCGACAACCTCCAGATCCCGGCTGAGCTGGCCGAACAGACCGCCGGCCGCGTGGACGAGACCATGCGCGACAGCATTCTCAAGCTGTACCGTTCCGCCTTGACGGTCGGTGCGGAGTGGGAACCGGGTCTGGCGAACCTGACCGGACCGTCCCTGGTGTTCTGGGGAGCGTTCGACCCGGTCTGCCCCGTCGAGTTCGGCGAGAAGATGGCCGCTTCCGTGCGCGCCACCCGTTTCCTGAGACTCGACAGCAGCCACTGGACGCCGATCCAGAAACCGTCCGAGGTCGCCACGGCCCTCGAGGAGCACTGGACCAGCCGGAGGTGATCCGGTCCGCAGGCAGGGGTCGACGGTGCCGTCGCACGAGGCCCACCGCGCCTTGGTCGGCGGCGTGGATCCCACCGGCTCCTCAGTCGAGCCCCGGCAGCGGGCGACGGGTGACCTCGTGGGCGTCGTCCGCGGCGAGGCCGAGCATGCGCAGGACCATCTCGGCAAGGTCGGAGGCGGCCTCGTCGCCGTCGAGGTCCGGGCAGGACAGCCGCAGAGCCACCAGCGAGAGCAGGGTGCCACCCAGGGCGGACAGGGCGGTGGTCGCGTTGCCGCAGCTGAAACGGCCTGAGGCGATGCCGATCTCCAGGTCGCGCAGGGCGCGTGGGGCGAGGCCGCGGTCGGAGTGGATGTGGGCCAACCCGCGGTCGCGCAGGATCCGCATGAGTTCCGGGTGGGAGTCGGCCATCCGGGCGGTGAGCCGGAAGCCGACCGCGACCAGCTCGGCCGGGTCGTCGATGCCTTCCACGCGCGCGTCGATGACCTGCCCGAACTCCTCCAGGGCGTCCGTCACCGCCGCGTCGAACAGCTCCGTCTTCGACTCGAAGTGGTTGTAGAAGGACCCGAAGCCGACATCGGCGCGTTCGGCGATGGCCTGGATGCTTGCGCTCGTGTCCCCGGTTTCCGCGAGGATCTGCCGGGCCGCGCGGACGAGCGCCTGACGGGTCTCGGCACGGCGTCGCTCGAAGCGGTTCTTGGGCGGGGCTGACGTCGGCATACGGCCCAGTGTAACCGCCGCGACGATGACACTGCCATTACTGATGAGATCCTCAATTATTTGCGGCGTGCCTATTGACGACGCGAAACGCCAGAGTTGATGATTTCCTCATTACAGCAGTGTTGCTTGGAGGACACCATGTCCCACATCCCCGTTGACAAGGGCGGTCCTCTGACGCCCCACCAGGACCTCCACAGTGAGCAGGGCGCCCTGCGCGGTGAACACCCCGGACGAGCCCGGAATCCCGTGATCAAGGTGGTGGACCTGGCCTGGCTGGAGTTCGAGAAGCCGGACCTGGACCGGGCCGAGGTGTTCGCCCGTGACTTCGGCTTCGCGATCGCCGCCCGCACCGATCACGAGCTGTGGCTGCGCGGCACGTTCGCGGGCCCACCCTGCATGGTCATCCGACGCGGAGTTGCGTCCCGGTTCATCGGGCCGGCGTTCCGTGCGGCCGAGCGGACCGATGTGGACCGGCTCGCCGCCGCCGTCGGAAACACCGTCCGGGACATCGACGTACCCGGCGGCGGCCGGTCGGTCGCCCTGTTCGATCCCTCGGGACTCCCGGTCCGGGTGGTGCACTGCGCCGAGCCGCTTCCCGCGCTGCCCGGGCAGCAGCCCCTGATCCTCAACACCGGCATCGAAGGCCGTCGTACGAACGCCCCCCAGCGCCCGCCCCGTGAGCCGTCCCGCATCCAGCGCCTCGGCCACGTGGTGCTGGAGACGAGGCTGTTCACCCGCACCCTGGACTGGTACCTGGACACCCTCGGCATGATCGTGTCCGACTTCCTGTTCCTGGACGGGCAGCGCGAGCGCGGGCCGACCATGGCGTTCATCCGCTGCGACCAGGGCAGCGTGCCCGTGGACCACCACACCCTCGCCCTGCACCTGGGGCCCGGCAGCGGATACGTCCACTCCGCCTACCAGGTCACCGACCTCGACGCGATCGCCGCCGGCGGGGAGTACCTGGCCGAGCGCGGCTACCGGCGCAGCTGGGGCATCGGCCGGCACATCCAGGGCAGCCAGCTCTTCGACTACTGGCGCGACCCCGACCGCTTCATGCTGGAGCACTTCGCCGACGGCGACCTGTTCTCCTGCGACCTCGAACCCGGGTGGGCACCGATGTCGGCGGGCGGCCTGGCCCAGTGGGGCCCGCCCGTCACCCGCGACTTCCTGGGGACCAACCCCTCTCCCGCCAAGCTCCGCGAGGTCATGAGGGCCCTGCGCGACGACAACGAACTCGACCCCGCACGCCTGCTGGGCCTGATGAAAGCGATGAGCTCATGAGCACCAACGTTCTGCGCACCCCCGACGGCTGGTGGGCCGTCCGGGACGGGCGCGCCGTCCGTGTCGACACCGAGGCGGTCACCACCGCCGAACTGCTCGCCGACCGCGACGCCGTACGGGAGGCCGCCGCCTCCGGCGAGAGGGGCACGCCCGTCGCCGACCTGGTGGTGCTGCCCCCGGTCACCACCCCGTGCCGGGTGGTGGCCCAGATGGTCAACTACCGCAGCCACGCAAAGGATTCGGGGTTCACCGGCGACATACCGCCCACCTTCTTCCGCAAGGCGTCCGGCTCGGTGAGCGGCCCGCACGAGGCGATCGTCCGCCCGGCACACGTGAACTTCCTCGACTACGAAGTCGAACTCGGCCTCGTCATGGGCGCGACGCTCCCGGTGGGCACAGTCGTGGAGGAGGAGGACCTTCCTTCGTATGTCGCCGGGCTCGTCCTCACCAACGACGTCAGTGCCCGCGACGTGCAGCTGACCAAGACGCAGTTCTACGAGAGCAAGTCGTACCCGACCTTCACGCCGACGGGTCCGTACCTGGCCCTGCTGGAGCCGGAGGACTTCGACCGTCTGATCGACCTGCGACTACGGTTGTCGGTGAACGGTGTAACGCGTCAGGACCGCACCCTGGCCGACATGATCGTGCGGCCTGCGCAGGCGCTCACCGTGCTCGCCCGCTTCCAGACCCTCGACCCGGGCGACCTGCTGCTGACCGGTACGCCCGGCGGCACCGCCCTGAAGGCCCCGCCCAAGCCGGTCGAGAAGATCGCCGCGCTGCTGCCGCCCGCGCTGAAGTGGAAGGCGTTCTTCAACGGCCAGGCCAAGAATCCCCGGTATCTGCGTGACGGTGACCTCGTGACCGCCTCGATCGCCACCCCGGACGGGCGGATCGACCTGGGCGAGCAGCGGACCGCTGTGGCGGACGCGACGTGAGCGCCGCGTCCCGGCGACCGGTGGTGATCATCGGTGCGGGGCCCGTCGGAGTCACGGCCGCGCTCCTGCTCGCCCGGCACGGAGTGCCCAGCCTGCTCCTCGAACGCCACCAGGACATCTACCCCCTGCCGCGCGCCGTCGTCGTGGACGACGAGGTTCGCCGGATCCTGCAGAGCGTCGGCGTCCACGAGGAGTTCGCCCCTCTCGCCAGGCCGGCGCCCGGGTTGCGGCTGCTGGACGCCCGGCGCCGCGTGATCGCCGAGTTCCCACGGTCCCTGCACGGCCACCACGGCTTTCCGCAGACCAGCATGTTCGACCAGCCAGAGCTGGAACGGCTGCTGCGCGACGCCCTGGCCCGTCGCCCCGAGTGCGAGCTGCGAGGCGGGGTCGAGGTCGTGTCCGTCAGCCAGGACACCGACCGAACGGCTCCGGTCCGGGTCACCTTCCGCCGCGACGGCAGCGCTGAGGACGAGCATGTGTGGGCCGACGCCGTCCTCGGCTGCGACGGCGCGGGCAGCATCACCCGCGACGCCATCGGCGCCGTGTGGGAGGACCTGCACTTCGAGGAGAGCTGGCGGGTCATCGACGTGCGCACGAGCCTCCCGGTGCGCACCTGGGAAGGCGCCGAGCAGATCTGCTGCCCCACCCGCCCGGCCACCTTCATGCGAGTCGGCGAAGACCGCTACCGCTGGGAGTTCCGACTGGCCGAGGGTGAGACCTTGGACGGCCCGAAAGAGCTGGAACGGCTGCACGAGCTGGTCGCCCCCTGGGTCGACCTGCCGTCCGCTGCCCACGGGGGCGGGGGCGACGACTTCGAGGTGATCCGGCAGGCGCGGTACACCTTCCGGGCCCGCCTCGCCGACCGATGGCACCGAGGACGCGTCTTCCTGCTGGGCGACGCCGCCCACCTCACCCCGCCCTTCATCGGGCAGGGCCTGTGCGCGGGCCTGCGCGACGCCCGCAACCTCACCTGGAAACTCGCCCGCGTCCTTCAGCAGGGCGCGGGCGACCGACTGCTGGACACCTACCAGCAGGAGCGCAAGCCGCACGCCCGCCACGTGATCCGTGTCGCGGTCGCCGTCGGCTGGGCCATGACCGGCGGGCAGGACCGCGGTGCGGCCATCCGCCGGGCCGTGGTGGGCGCGGCCTGCCGCATCCCCGGTGTGACCGCGGCGGTGAGCCGCGACCTCAGTCCCGCACTGACCGCCAATCCGCTGGTACGACGCCGCCCCCGGCTGACCGGCCGCTCACTGGCCGGTACCTTCTGCCCACAACCCTGGGTGATCGTCGACGGCAGGCGAGAGCGCCTGGACGACATCCTCGGGGACTCCTTCGCCGTGCTGACCGCCGTGCCGCCCACGGCACGCATGACGGGCGTGGCCGCGGCCCTGGGCGCATCCGTGATCCATGCAGGCGACCTGGACGACGACGGCACGCTGACCGCCTGGCTGTCACGCGGCCGGGCGGACGCCGTCCTCCTGCGCCCCGACCGCGTCGTGATGGACACCGTCCCCACCGGCACCGGCGACTTCACCGACGCCGCCACCTGGGCTCCCCTGCTGCACACGGCCCGCCGCCCCGCCGAAGCGCGGCCCGCACCCTGACGAGGAACAGCACACCATGACCACCCCGCACTCCACGCCCTGTCCGGAGCCCTTCCTGCCGCCCGATCCCCAAGCGGCCGCCGGCAGCCGCATCGCGGACTTCGCCCGCCAGGCCGCCCGGCACCAGGGCGCCGAAGGGATTCCCGACCCGACCGACTACCAGGCCCTGCACCACTGGTCCGTCACGGACCTGGAAGGATTCTGGGCCGCGGTGTGGGAGTACTTCGACATCGACGCCACCACTCCGTACGAGCGGGTGCTGGCCGAGGAAGCCATGCCCGGCGCACGCTGGTTCCCCGGCGCCACCCTCAACTACGCCCACCACGCACTGCGCAACCTGCACCCGGACGCCCCCGCGATCACCGCACTGGACGAGACCGGAGCCGGCTACGAGATCACGGGCCGGCAGCTCCGCGCCCAGGTCGCCTCCGTCGCGGCCACCCTGCGCGACCTGGGCGTCGGACAGGGCGACCGGGTGATCGGCTACCTGCCCAACACCCCCCACGCCGTCATCGCCTTCCTCGCCACCGCCAGCCTGGGCGCGGTGTGGTCCGTGTGCGGCCAGGACTACGCCCCCAAGGCCGCAGCCGACCGATTCGCCCAGCTCGAACCCACGGTGCTCATCACCGCGGACGGCTACCTCTTCAACGGCACCCGTCACGACCGTCGCGCAGCCTCCCTCGACCTCGCCGCCGCCCTTCCCACACTCAAGGCCACGGTCCTCGTGGATCACCTGGGCCTCGCGTGGCCCGCGACCCGGGCCGCGAGGCCGACGGTTCCCTGGGAGGACGCGGCCGGCCGCACCGACTACCTCACCATCACTCCGGTGCCGTTCGACCACCCGCTGTGGATCGTCTTCTCCTCCGGCACCACCGGGCTGCCCAAGGGCATCGTCCACGGTCACGGAGGGGTCCTGCTGGAGCACCTCAAGACCCTCGGCCTGCACTGCGACCTGGGCGTCGGGGACCGCCTGCTGTGGTACACCACCACCCACTGGATGATGTGGAACCTGGCCGTCTCCACCCTGCTGACCGGCGCCGCCACCTGCACCTACGACGGCAGCCCCGCGCCGGTGGCGCGCCCGGACGTCCTGTGGGAGCTGGCGGCCCGCCACAAGGTCACCGTCTTCGGCACCAGTCCCCAGTACCTGCTGGCCATGGCCAAGCTCGGCGTCGACCCCGCCGTGCACGACCTTTCGGCGATCCGCGTCATCGGCTGCACCGGCTCCGCCCTGCCCGCCTCCGCCTACCCCTGGGTCCGCGACCACGTCGGCGCAGGCGTCCGGCTGGCCTCCACCAGCGGCGGCACGGACGTCGTCTCCGGCTTCGCCGGCAGCGCCCCCACCACTCCGGTGTGGGCGGGTGAACTGTCGGCCCCCAACCTCGGCGTGGCGCTCGCGGCGTACGACGGCGCGGGACGGCCGGTCGTCGACCAGGTCGGCGAACTGGTCGTCACCCGGCCCATGCCGTCCATGCCGCTGTACTTCTGGAACGACCCCGACGGCAGCCGCTACCGCGACGCCTACTTCAGCGCCTACCCGGGCGTGTGGCGGCACGGCGACTGGATCACCCTCACCTCGCACGGCTCGGTGATCGTGCACGGCCGCTCCGACGCCACCCTCAACCGCAACGGCGTGCGCCTGGGCAGCGCCGACATCCACGACATCGTCGAACGCCTCCCTGAGATCGCCGAGGCCCTCGTCATCGGTGCGGAGGAACCCGACGGTGGTTACTGGATGCCGCTCTTCGTGGTCCTCGCCGACGGGGTCGGTCTGGACGATTCCCTGTGCGAGAAGATCCGCGACGCGATCCGCACCGGTGCCTCACCCCGCCACGTCCCCGACGAGATCCTCACCGTGCCTGCCATCCCGCACACGAAGACCGGCAAGAAGCTCGAGGTCCCCGTCAAGCGCCTCCTCCAGGGCGTCCGCGCCGACCAGGTCCTCAACCCCTCCGCAGTCGACAACCCCGACCTGATCGCCTACTTCGCCGGCCTGGGAGCCGAACGCCGCCAGGCCCGCCGCCCGCACACCCCCGAAGGCGCCTCGTGATCCTCTCCTCCTCGGTTACCTGTCTCCTCGCGCTGATCTTCGCGCTGCTGGGCGCGGCCAAGATTCTGGCCCTGGGTCCGATGCCCGAGCTGGCCGCCCACGCCGGCTTCACCACCGCGGCCTACCGGGTCATCGGCGGGCTGGAGCTGGCGGGCGCCATCGGCGTGGCCCTCGGCCCGGTCGTACCGCTGTGTGGCGGCCTGGCCGGTATCGGGCTGCTGATGCTGCTCGCCGGTGCCGTGACCACGCACGTACGCAAGGGCGACGGGCTGACCAGACTCCTCCCCGCGGTGACATGTGCCGCTTTGGTCGCCTGGTATCTCGTACTCCTCGCCGGCCCCTGACCCGTTCTGGGAGACCGTCGGCGGCCACTCGTCCTGTTAGCGAGCCCACGGCGGGGCTGGCAGACTGAATCTGTGGTTCCGCTGATGGTCGCGGCGGGTGAGAGCGCGTCCTCATCGCTTACCGGCGCCAGTGTGGTATCAGCCTGCGCACTGCTCTTCACCGTCGCGTCGTTCTGGTGGCTCAACGCCCGACAGGGACGCCTGCAGGCGTGGGAACCTCATTCCTTCGCGGCGATCGTCCACGGTTCCACGGCACGCCTACGACTGCCGCTGGTCCTGCACAACACCGGTCCCAAACCGATCGTCGTGCAGGACCTCATCCTGACCTTCCCTGATGAGCCGGCCTCTCATCTGCCACTCCTGTGGGTGTCCTCCCCGTCCCGGCTCCAACCGGGGCCGGACGAGGAGGCGAAGCTGCCGGCGGGGTTCGTCGTGCTCGGCAGAGAAGCGCAACAGCTCTTCCTCGAGTTCGAGGCACCGTTTTCCGGATTCCTTCCGGAGGCCCGTGACTACAAGGCTCAGATACAGGTGCGGGTCGGCCACCGCAGGGGTTGGCACCCCCTGCTGACGTTCAGCTTGAGGGCCGCCAACATCATCGATCCAGATCGCTACACCGTTTACAACAACGCACCGCTCGAGCTGACGAAGGAAGACCAGAAAAGAGCGGACGCCGCGCTCGTCGAACTGCTGGAAGAGCACGGAGACGGCTCCCCGCCGGGCCGCAGGAGACAGGGGGATCCGTCTGATGACGGCGACGCCGACACCAGCGGCTGATGCGGAGTCCCGCATCGGCACGGGGGCGCCGTACTCGCGGGCGTCCCCGCGCAGGTGGCGCGGATCCGCCGCGAGTTCGGGACGGTCGAGGTACGCGTCAACTCACCCGGAGACCGACCGCCAGCGTCAGTTCGAGGACCCGGTGTGGCGATGCGAGATCCGGAAACAGCTCCCGCAGCTGCGACATCCGGTACCGGACCGTCTGGGGATGGACGAACAACGCCGCCGCCACCTCGTCCCGCCTGCCCTGGTGCAGCAGCCACGCCCGCAACGTCTCCTCCAACCGCCGTGCGGTCGCGACAGGCAAGGTCCGCAACGGTGCGAGGGCTCGGGCACGCAGGTCTGCGAACGCCTCTGCGTCGGCGCTCAGCACCAGCTCGGGCAGGTGGTCCTCGGTGTCGCGAATATCAGGGGAGAGGGAACGCGCGCGTACCGCTCGTGCGTACGAGGCGGACGCACGAGTCCACGGCCGGGCCGGGCCGGCCACGGCGGTGCGGTCGGTCAGCTGCCGCAAGAGATGGGATCGGTCGGCATCGGGCACGAGCAGCACACCGGTGGCGTCCGGCAGATCGTCGAGGACGAGGGTGCCCGGGTCGAGCGTGCGGTAGGCGGGCCGGGCCTGGGCGGCGGGCAGCAGGACCGCGGTCAGCGAAACCGGGGGCTGCCACCCGGCCCGTTGGGCGGAGGCCAGCAGCGCGTCCGGGCTCGCGCCGGCGAGGAGGTCGCGGGCCAGGTGTTCCAGGTGGCGTTCGTGGGCCCTGCCCCGGGCGGCCAGTTCGTCGGCGTGGCCCGCGGCGCTCGCGGCGGAGAGCTCGTCGATGTAGGCGAAGGTCAGCTCGGCGAACTTGGCGACCTCGGCGGCGGGCAGACCCGCGGGTACGGCACCAGCTGCCAGGCATCGCCAGGCCACGCGGGCGCCGACGCGGTAGGCGCTGAGCAGGGCGTCCATCGAACGGCCGTCGCGTACCTCGCCACGGCCCAGCTCGTAGGCCGCGTCACCGGCGTCGCCGCCCGTGGCGTTACCGCTCGCGAGGTCCAGGTAGTGCCCCAGCGCGGTGCGGACGGCTCGGCGGATGGTGGCGCCCATGTGGCCCGACAGGGCGTTGGCGTAGGGAGGGACCTCGTCGATGATCGCCTGGACGACCTCGTCGGCGGTGGTCTTCAGCGCGGCCCTCAGTGCGGTGACCGTCGTCTCATCCAGGTTCAGTTCGCTGGCCCTCCGGATTGCATGACTCATGTCTTTGTTCCCTGCGAACAATTCAGTCGGCCAGATTTACGTCCTGCGGTCAGGACTTTACGCCTCGAGGGGCAGCAAGCTGGAGTGATGACTAGTGCAGCCCTCCGCAGTAGGGCGTGGAAACTACTGGAGATGGTCACGACGCCGTTGCTGCCGTCGGACTACCTCGACCTGGTCAGCCCACTGCGTGCGGGCGCTGACCTGCGGGGGCGCATCGAGGCCGTGCACCCCGAGACGGGTGACGCCGCGACTGTCGTGATCAGGCCGGGACGGGGCTGGCGCGGCCACACAGCCGGTCAGTACGTGCGGATCGGCGTCGACGTCGACGGGGTGCGCCTGTGGCGTGCCTACTCCCTCACCTCGCCGACGAACCGTCAGGACGGCCGCCTCACGATCACCGTGAAGGCGATCCCGGACGGCAAGGTCAGCAACCACCTGGTCCGCAAGGTGAAACCGGGCACGTTGATCCAGCTCGACCAGGCGACCGGTGACTTCGTGCTGCCGCGGGCCAAGCCCGCCAAGGTGCTCTACCTGACAGCCGGCAGCGGCATCACGCCCGTGATGGGCATGCTGCGCGACACCGAGTTCGACGACGCCGTCATGGTCCACTGCGCGCCACAGCCGCAGGACGTGATCTTCCGCAACGAACTGCACGACCTGGTCGCGGCCAAGAAGCTGCGGCTCACCGAGGTGCACACCGCCACAGACGGCATGCTCGACATCGCCCGTCTCGACGACCTCGTGCCCGACTGGGCCGAACGCGAGACCTGGGCCTGCGGGCCCGCGGGCCTGCTCGACGCCGCCGAAGGGCACTGGAGCGAGCACGGCGTCCAAGAACGCCTGCACACCGAACGCTTCCGCCCCGGCATCGTCGTCGCAGGCGACGGCGGCGGCGAGGTCACGTTCAGCGCCACCGGCAGGACCGTCGACGCGGATGGCGCCACGCCGCTGCTGGAAGTCGGCGAGGAGGCCGGCGTGCTCATGCCCTCCGGGTGCCGCATGGGCATCTGCTTCGGCTGCGTCACGCCGCTCAAGGCGGGCGCCGTCCGCGACCTGCGCACCGGCGAGACCACCGAGGCCGAGCCGGGCGTCCTCATCCAGACCTGCGTTTCCGCCGCTGCGGGACCCTGTGACATCGAACGGTAGGAGCACTTTGACCGCCATCGACCCCACCGCCCACCTGACCGCGGATCAGATCGAGGAACTCGGTCGCGAGCTGGACGCGATCCGCGACGAGGTGATCGCCGGCCGCGGAGAGAAAGACGCCGCCTACATCCGTAAGGTCATCTCGGCGCAGCGCAAGCTTGAGCTGGTCAGCAGGGGCGTACTGCTGTTCTCGATCTTCCCGCCGGCGTGGCTGCTCGGCACCGCCGGCCTGTCCGTGGCGAAGATCATGGACAACATGGAGATCGGTCACAACATCCTGCACGGCCAGTGGGACTGGATGCGGGACCCGAAGATCCACTCCACCACCTGGGAATGGGATCACGTCTCGCCGGCCGACCAGTGGAAGCACTCGCACAACGAGCTGCACCACACGTACACCAACGTGATCGGCAAGGACAACGACCTCGGCTACGGCATCATGCGCGTCGACGAGGACCAGCCGTGGCACCCGGTCCACCTCGGCCAGCCGCTGTGGAACTTCATCAACGCCTGCTTCTTCGAGTACGGCATCGCGGCGTACGACCTGGAGCTCGGCAAGAACCTGAACAAGCGCCGCCGCAAGAACCCGGAGTTCCGCGCGCGGGCCAAGGCCGTGGGCCGCAAGATCCGCAAGCAGGTACTCAAGGACTACGTGATCCACCCACTGCTGTCGGGCCCGTCGTTCCTCACCACGCTGGCCGCCACGTTCACCGCGAACCTGGTCCGCAACATCTGGTCCCACTCGGTGATCATGTGCGGGCACTTCCCCGAGGGCGTACAGGTCTTCGAGCGCCGGTCGATCGAGGACGAGACGCGCGGCCAGTGGTACCTGCGCCAGATGATGGGCTCGGCGAACATCAGCGGCAGCAGGGCCATGCACTTCATGACCGGCAATCTGTCGCACCAGATCGAGCACCACCTGTTCCCGGACCTGCCGAGCAACCGGTACGCCGAGGTCGCGGTGAAGGTGCGTGCCCTGTTCGAGAAGTATGAGCTGGAGTACGTCACCGGGCCGCTGCCCAAGCAGGTGTTCTCCGCGTGGCGCAAGGTCTTCCGGCTCTCGCTGCCGAACAAGAAGCCCGAGGTCCACATGCCCGACCGTGAGCGGGAGCTCGTCGCCGCCTGATTCCCGGTACGGGTTCAGATCCTTCGGCGGTACCGGCGGCACCGCCGGATGCGGTGGGGTCCGCAGCGGACGGTGGGCGACCGCGACCGGTTCGCCCCGCCGGCCCGCGTCACCATCCTGGCGTCCGGCGTCGAGGACATCGCCCTGTTCACCGCCGGCCACCCTCGCGTGAGAAGGGCTCGGCGGTCTGGGCCGCCACCTCGCCGTCCAGCTCGCTCTCGTCGGTGTCGACGAGGGCTCCGTGACCGCCACGGCGGCCCGGCTGGTCATGAACGGTCACGTTCTCGCCGGGCACCTGACCGGCAGCCCGCGCGAGACGGATGAAGCCATCACCTTCCCCGTCACCGCGGGCGTGCGCCCGATGATCGAGCGGATGCCGCTGGAGAAGGCGTTCCCGCGGAGCCGGCCCCCGTGAGTGCACCTACCGTCCAGCACAAGCTGACAAGCAGTCAGGTCACGTCCGGTCAGGACGAGCGCGAGCAGTCGATCGGTCCGACCGGCAAGAGAGGGTGAGCGGCCTCCGCCCCTCTCGCATGTATCGGCGTCGACGCCGAAACCTTTCGCGCTCCCCCACCCCGGACAGCACGCGCCATGCCGGAGAACGGCTCGTTGCACGCCGCTCGACCCCGGAGCGGAGCGACGGGCGGGCGGTACGGACGCGCACCCGACTCCGCCCACGACGTCCGTGGCACTGAGTAATCAGCGCCCGCAGTCCGCCCCGATCTCGGCCCAACCCGCCGCGCTCCGCCGATGGCCGCACCAGGGGATCACCGCCGCTTGGCGATTCCGAAAGTTTCGTATGTCAATCGGAAATTTCTTCTGCGGGGAGTATTGACGATCCACGGTCACCACCTCAATATCCCTGTCTGAGAACCGGCCCTGATTCCAGATCCCGAATCAGCTGCACGACAGATCCGCGCACCATGTCACCTGCGCCACCCCGTATCAGAACGGTGAGCTTCGCACCCCGAGACGTGGAACACCGCCGCTCGCCGTACGTCCGGCCCGCCCCGTCCGACTGCCGAACGGGAGCGGACGGCGCAATCCCCGCGCTTCGGTCCATCCGTGATGTCTACCCCGGAGGCACAGTCATGGGCTCGCACGCCCTTCCCAGATCCGTTATCCGCCGGAAGATCCACGGCCTGCTGCTGGCCCTGGTCGTCGGCGTCCTCGGTGTGGTCACCGCACTGGTCGCACCGCCGACCGCACACGCCGCGGAGAACACGCTCGGCGCCGCGGCGGCACAGAGCGGCCGCTACTTCGGCACCGCCATCGCCTCGGGCAGGCTGGGCGACTCGGCGTACACCTCGATCGCGGACCGTGAGTTCAACATGGTGACGGCCGAGAACGAGATGAAGATCGACGCCACGGAACCGCAGCGGGGCCAGTTCAACTTCAGCGCCGGTGACCGCGTCTACAACTGGGCGGTGCAGCACGGCAAGCGGGTGCGCGGCCACACGCTGGCCTGGCACTCCCAGCAGCCCGGCTGGATGCAGAGCCTCAGCGGCAGCTCACTGCGGCAGGCGATGATCGACCACATCAACGGCGTGATGGGCCACTACAAGGGCAAGATCGCCCAGTGGGACGTCGTCAACGAGGCCTTCGCCGACGGCAATTCGGGAGGCCGACGAGACTCCAACCTGCAACGCACGGGCAACGACTGGATCGAGGTCGCCTTCCGCACCGCGCGCGCCGCCGACCCGGCGGCCAAGCTCTGCTACAACGACTACAACATCGAGAACTGGACCTGGGCCAAGACCCAGGGCGTGTACAACATGGTCAGGGACTTCAAGCAGCGTGGCGTGCCGATCGACTGCGTCGGGTTCCAGTCGCACTTCAACAGCGGAAGCCCCTACAACAGCAACTTCCGCACCACACTGCAGAACTTCGCCGCCCTCGGCGTGGACGTGGCCATCACCGAACTCGACATCCAGGGCGCCTCGTCCACCACCTACGCCAACGTGACCAACGACTGCCTGGCCGTCCCGCGCTGCCTCGGCATCACCGTCTGGGGTGTGCGCGACACCGACTCCTGGCGATCGGGGGACACACCACTGCTGTTCAACGGCAACGGCAGCAAGAAGCCTGCCTACACCGCCGTCCTCGACGCACTGAACGGCGGCGGCTCCACGACGCCGCCCCCTGCGAACGGCGGACAGATCAAGGGGGTCGGTTCGGGCCGTTGCCTGGACGTGCCCGGCGCCGGCACCACCGACGGCACACAGCTCCAGCTGTGGGACTGTCACAGCGGTACCAACCAGCAGTGGACGTACACCGACGCCAACGAGCTCAGGGTCTACGGCGACAAATGCCTTGACGCCGCCGGCACCGGCAACGGCTCCAAAGTCCAGATCTACAGCTGCTGGGGCGGCGACAACCAGAAATGGCGCCTCAACTCCGACGGATCCATCGTCGGCGTCCAGTCCGGACTGTGCCTCGACGCCGTCTCAGGCGGCACCGCCAACGGCACCCTGATCCAGCTCTACTCGTGCTCGAACGGCGACAACCAACGCTGGACCCGCAGCTGAGCGTACCTGCCACACGGCTTCTCCCACCCCTCCGGGAGGACATCGTCGCCGATCCCGGGTCGCCGCCTCGATGGCGGCGACCCTCGCCATCACGTCGGTCGGTTCGCCCGGACTCCCAGTCCGCGCCCGTCCACGCCGCAGTTGTTCGACACGACCTCCAGGCCGGTGGTGCCCTGGGCGTGGAGTGCCTGGATGAGCACGCTGGGGATGCCGCTGAGGCCGAAGCCGCCGACGGCCAGCGACGCGCCGTCGGGGATGTCGGCGACCGCCTCGGCGGCGCTCGCGCGGACCTTGTCCATGAGAGAGGGCCTTTCTGTCGTGGCTGTCCTGCGTGGTCGCCGGTTCAGGCGTCCGCGCGCAGGGCGTCGGAGATCGACTTGGCGCCGCCGTGCGCGGTGAGTCCGCCGTCGACCGGGATCTCGGCCCCCGTGATGAAGGACGCCTCGTCGGAGAGAAGGAAGACGACGAGCGGGGTGATCTCGTCGACGGTTCCGGTCCGGCCGAGCGGTGTCTCGCGGACGTTCGCCTCTCGGAAGCCGGGCGCCGCGGAGGCGGTCATGTCCGTTTCGATGAAGCCGGGGTGGACGATGTTCACGCGGATGCCACGGGGCCCCAGTTCCATGGCGGCGGTCCGCGACAGGCCGCGCAGCGCCCACTTGCTGGCCGTGTAGGCGACCGGGTAGTGGCCGGTGAGCGCCGCGGACGAGCCGACGTTCACGATCGAGGAGCCGGGTGCCATCAGCGGGCCAAGGTGCTGGATGCCCAGCAGCGGGCCGGTGACGTTGACCGCATGGACCCGGGCCATGTCCTCGGGGCGTACGTCGTCGATCCGGGCCCGCCAGGTGATGCCGGCGTTGTTGACCAGGCCGTGTATCTGTCCGTACGACTCCCCCAGTTCGGCGGCGAGTTCGGCCCAGTCCTGCTCGCTGGTGACGTCGAGGCGGCGGCAACCGGGGGTCTCCGTCACGTCGGTGGCGATCACCCGGGCACCTTCTCGGGTCAGCGCCTCGGCCTGTGCGGCGCCCTGGCCGCGGGCGGCGCCGGTGACCACGACGACCTTGCCGATCAGCCGCTTGGGGGAGAGGTCGGTCACGGCCGTTCCCGGGAGCGGCGTCGGGCGACGGGAACGGTCATGGGGTCCGGGCCGGCCACCACGGTGTTGGAGACGGAGCCGATGCCCTCGACGGTGAGGGTGACCGTGTCGCCGGGCTTCAGGGGAGGCGGGGACTGCTCGCCCCGTACACCCCACAGCTCGGCGAGGCAGCCGCCGTTTCCGCAGGTCCCGGAACCGAGGACGTCGCCGGGGCGGACGACGGTGCCGCGTGAGGCGTAGGCGGCCATCTCCTCGAAGGTCCAGCTCATGTTGGACAGCAGATCCTTGCCCACGACCTCGCCGTTGATCTCGGCGGTGAGCGCCAGGCGCAGGAAGCCGTCCGCGTCGCGGTACTTCCCCAGCTCGTCGGCGGTGACCAGGTAAGGACCCAGCGTGGTGGCGGTGTCCTTGCCCTTGCAGGGGCCGAGGCCGACCTTCATCTCGGCGGACTGCAGGTCCCGTGCCGACCAGTCGTTGAGGACGGTGTAGCCGACGATGTGGTCGCGGGCCTGCTCGGGCGTGAGGTCGCGGCCCTCCTTGCCGATCACGGCGGCCACTTCGAGTTCGAAGTCGAGCACGGTCGAGCCGGGCGGCATGGGGATGTCGTCGTGCGGCCCGTACATGGCGTAGGGGTTGCCGAAGTAGAACGTCGGGGCCGCGTACCACCGCTCCGGTACCCCGGCAGCCCCGTCCACGGACCGCCGTACGCCCTCGACGTGTTCCTCGAAGGTGACGAAGTCCCGCACGGTGGGCGGCTGGAGCGGCGCCAGCAGTCGTACGTCGCAGACGTGGGGGCCGGCCGGGACGTCGAGGGTCGCGGAGCCCGCGTCGAGCAGTTCGGGCAGGCCGCCGCCCTCGGCGAGCAGGCCGGTCAGTGAGCTGACGCCGGGCAGGGGGTGGAGCGTGCCGTCCTGTGCGACGACGGCCACGTGGCGTCGGTTGCGGTACTCGTACGCGGCGAAACGCATGGCGGTTTCCTGTCGACTGTCGGCGTGAGGGGGCACTGAGGCCGGGGGGTCTTGCGGATCAGACCGGCGGAGCGACGAACACGCCGCGGTCGACATCGTTGAAGGACTCCTTGGTGACCAGCTCGTTCATGGGGTTGGCGGTGCCCCACTGGTCGGTGACCTCGGGCTGCGAGAAGTCGTAGACGTGCGGGTGCCAGGTGTCCTCGTCCAGCAGCTCCAGCTCCGTCGTGTACTCCACCGTGTTGCCATGCGGGTCGAGGAAGTAGGTGAAGGTGTTGTCCCCCGCCATGTGACGGCCCGGCCCCCAGATCTTCTTGAAGCCGGCCCGCATCACACGGCCCGAGCCGCGCATGTACTCGTCGATGCCGCGCATCTCGAAGGAGATGTGGTGCAGCGAGGTGTGCGGGCCCTTGGCGATGGCCATGGAGTGGTGCTGGTTGCTGATCCGCATGAAGTGCATGACGTCGCCGATGTGCGGATGGCCGAGCGTGTCGGACAGCCGGAAGCCGAGGTGCTCCTCGTACCACGCCTTGGTCTTGTCCAGATCCGGCGAGTTGAGGACGACGTGCGACAGCTTGACCGGGATCGACTCCTTCTCCTCGATCTTGCGGTGCTGCCGCACCTCGACGTCCGCCGACACCTCGATAGTGCGCCCGTCGACGTCGAAGAAGCGGAAGCCGTAACCGCCGCCGGGCGTCTCGACCTTGCCCGGCTGGGAGATCAACTGCACCCTGCCCGCCAGGAGTTGCTCGGCGAGCGTGTCCACGTCGGCGGCGCTCGCGGCACCGTAGGACACGAGGTCGAGACGCTTCTCCTCGGCCTTGCGCAGCCGGACGACGTACTGCTCCGGGCTGCCCTCGGCGGCCAGGAAGGAGATTCCGGAGTCCTCGACGACCTTGGTCAGGCCCCAGACTCCGGCGTAGAAGTGGAGTTGCTTGTCGTAGTCCGGCACGGCGAGGTCGACGTGCCGGAGGTGAGTGAGCAGGCGGTTGTTCATGGGGGGCTCCTCAGACGAGGTCGAGCAGAGCGGCGGCGTTTCCGCCGCGGACAGAGTGGAAGTCGGTGTCGGGCAGGTCCGCGGCGCGCAGCGCGCCCAGCGGGTCGTCGGTGCCCATGTCGAAGGGGAAGTCGGAGCCGAGCAGGACCCGCCCCGGCCCGACCGCTCGCAGCAACTCCCGCAGCACCTGAGGGTCGTGGACAAGGGAGTCGAAGTACAGCTGCTTCAGATAGCTGCTCGGTTCCCGCTCACAGTCCCGGGCATCGGGACGGACCCGCCAGGCGTGGTCGGAGCGGCCGATGTGGGTGGGCAGGTAGCCGCCGCCGTGCGCGGCTATCAGCTTCAGGCCCGGGTGCCGGTCCAGGACACCGGAGAAGATCAGGTGGGAGAGAGCGACCGCGTTCTCGGTGGGCTGGCCGACGGTGTTGGACAGGTACCACTGGTCCAGGCGCTCGTCGAGGGAGCAGCCGAACGGGTGCAGGAAGACCAGGGCGCCCGTCTCCTCCGCACGGGACCAGAAGGCTTCGTACGCCGGGTCCGACAGTTCGCGGCCAGGCGCGTGCGAGGAGATCTCCACGCCCCTCAGCCCCTGGTCCAGGGCGTGGTCGAGCAGGCCGACCACGAGGTCGGAATGCTGGAGCGGGACCAGGCCCAGGCCGTGCAGGCGGTCGGGAGCCTTCGCACAGTGTGCGGCGGTGCCCTCGTTGGCCAGTCGGCAGACCTTTTCGGCCAGTTGTGGCTCGGCCCAGTAGTGGTAGTGGGAGGGCGAGGGGCTGACCAGCTGGATGTCCACGCCCTGCGCGTCCATGGCCGTCAGGCGCACCGCGGCGTCCGTCAGCTTCGGCACGCGCGCGCCGACCATCGGACCGTTCACTGCCAGGGCCGCCGGGCCGTTGCGGCGCGCGTCGAGGGCGTGGGCCTCGGCGAGACCGGGATGACCGGCGACGGCCTCCTCGACCTCCGGGAGCAGGAGGTGGGCGTGGACGTCGATGGTCGGCGCGGAGGATGCGGTGGTGGTCACGGGCGCTCCTTGAGGAGGCTCATGGTGCGGCCGACCAGCCCGGCGATGTCGGCGTCGCGCACACCGTCCAGCTGCCACTGGCCGATCTGCATGGACGCTTCGACGACGGTGCGCACCCGGGGAATGCGGCGGTCGTGGTAGGCAAGGAGCAGCTCGTCGTCCCAGTCCCGGCCGTCGGCCACGGCCTCGCTGAGCAGCTCGGCGAGGACGAGGGCGTCCTCCAGGGACATGGCCGCGCCCTGGGCCATGGTGGGCGGGCAGCAGTGGGCGGCGTCGCCGATGAGCACGATGCGGCCCCGGTGCCAGGAGCCCTCGACCAGCAGGCGGTCGAACCAGGTGTAGTTGACCTTCTTCGGGTCGGTGATGTGCTCGGTGATCTCCGGCCAGACCCCGCCGTAGCTCTGCGCCAGACGGCGCATCTCGTCGGCGTAGGTGGCCGGGTCGATGGAGGCGCGGTCGCGGCACCCTTCGACGACGTACGCGTAGATGGTGTTTTCGCTGGTGGGGCAGTAGCCGGCGATGTAGGCGGGGCCGCCGTAGGCGAGGTCGGTGCGCGTCACGCTCGCGGGCCGCGGGGCGGCGATGCGCCAGATGGCCATGCCGGTCGGCTCGGGTTTGTCCGTGATGCCGATCGCGGCGCGGGTGGCGGAGTTGACTCCGTCGGCGCCGATCACCAGGTCGTAGCGGCGCTCGCTGCCGTCGCTGAAGCGCACCGACACGCCGTCGGTGTCCTGCTCCAGCGCTTCGGCGGTGATGCCGAGGCGAACGCCGGCGCCGGAGGCGCCGACCGTGTCGATGAGGATCTGCTGCAGCCGGGGGCGCTGCATGCCGAGGGTGGCGGGCAGGTCCTCGCCGCCGGTCCGGATGTCCTCGGCGACGAACAGGACGGTGCCGTCGGGGGTGGTCACGCCCAGCGAGCCGAAGGCGTATCCGGAGGCTTCCACCCGTTCCCACACGCCCAGTTCGCGCAGGACCCGCAGGGCGTTGCCCTGGAGGGTGATGCCGGAGCCGGTGGTGGCGTTCCAGTCCGGCTTGGCCTCGATCAGGTCGACGGCGATGCCGGCGCGGCGCAGCAGGATGGTGACGGCGTTGCCCGAGGCGCCCCCGCCGATGACCAGGACGGTGGGTGTGCCCCCGGCCGGAGGCTGGGAGAGAGTGCGGCTGTCAGCCATGTCGGGGATTCCTCCCGGGGTGGGGCCGCGCGACTTCGGGCGGCGGGGGCTGCGGCTCGCCCGCTGCGAGTGCGGGCCAGGGGTGGGGACGGGTCACCCGGCGAAGCGGGTGGGGCGGTGGGGGCCGGATGCGCCGCCGCTGTCCGGGGAACGGCGCATCCGCAGTAGTGCGGGTTACTTGACGGCGATCGGGTTGACCGGGGAGCCGACGGCTCCGGTGATGGGGAGGGGAGCGGCGGTGAGCCAGAACTCGTACACGCCGTCGTCGGCGCAGTCGGCGGCGAGCGCGTCGAGGTCCCACATCTCGCCGATCAGCAGGCCCATGTTGGGGATGACGACCTGGTGCAGCGGCTGGAAGGCGCCCTCGAATTCGTTGGGGCGGACCTCGAAACCCCAGGTGTCGGTGGCGATGGCGGCGATCTCGGTGCGGTGCAGCCAGCCGGCGGTGGTGAACGACAGGCCGGGCGCGGGGCCGCCCGCGTAGTCGCCCCAGCCGTCGCGGCGGGCGCGGGCGAGACGTCCGGTGCGGACGAGGACGATGTCGCCGGGCCCGACGGTCACCCCATGGGCCTCGGCGGTCTGCTCGAGGTGCTCCTCGGTGATGGCGAACCCGTCGGGCAGCTCTCCCCCACTCTCGGCTCCGCTCGAGCGGGAGGTGCCCCCACCCGTGCCGACGACCAGGCCCACGTCCAGCAGCACGCCGCGTCCCGCGACGTACGGCGCCATGTGCTCGATGCCGGTGACAAGGTCTCCGTCGGAGGTGACCACCTGCTCGGCGGCCCGTCCGTTCCACGCCTTGCCGTGGTCGAAGATGTGCCCGAGGCCGTCCCACTGGGTGGAGCACTGCAGCGGCATCGCGATCACGTCGTCCGCGCCGCCGATGCCGTGCGGGAAACCCTGGTTGCCCAGTGCCGCGTCGGTCCCCGTGTCGAGCATGGTGTGCACCGGGTTGGTCCGCCGGCGCCAGCCCTTCTGCGGGCCGTTCATGTCGAACCGCTGCGACAGTGAGAAGCTCACGCCGCGGCGCACGAGCGCCGCGCCCTCGCGCCGCTTGGCCTCGTCGAGGAAGTTGAGTGTGCCGAGCACGTCGTCCTCGCCCCAACGCCCCCAGTTGGAGTACGTCTTGGCGGCCTCGGCTATCGCACCTTCCGGGTCGCGGCGGTCCAGGCTCATGCCGTTCCCTCCGCGACACAGCGGGTGCGCTGCACGCCCAGACCGGTGATGGAACCCTCCATGACGTCGCCGTCGCGCAGCAGGCGTCCCCAGTGGATGCCGTTGCCGGCCGGGCTGCCGGTCAACACCAGGTCACCGGGCAGGAGTTGAGCCGTCTGCGAGGCGTACGACACCAGCCGGGCGACTCCGAAGAGCATGTCCTTGGTGGACTCGTCCTGCATGGTCTCGCCGTTCAGCTTGAGCGTGATCCGCAGGTCACCGGTGTCCGCGATCGACTCCGCAGGTACGAGCCACGGGCCGAGCGGTGTGAAACCGGGAGCGTTCTTGCAGCGCAGCCAGTCGGTGCCGATGGCCTTCATGTCCCGGCGGAACACGGTGGCGCGGTCGGTGAGGTCGTTGGCGATGGTGTACCCGGCGACGTACTCCAGGGCCTCCTCGACCGTCACCCGGTAGGCGGGCTTGGCGACGACGGCCGCCAACTCCAGCTCCCAGTCCGGCTTTTCGGCCCAGGCGGGCAGGACCACGTCGTCGTAGGGGCCCGTGATCGCGCTCGGCAGACCGATGAAGACGTACGGCAAGTCCTCGGCGGCCCGGCGGTCCATGACCGCGGCGATCTCCGCTCGTGCCTCCTCGACGGTGCGGGGGTCGTCGGGGGAACGGTGGGCGACCTCCAGATCGATCACGTGCTGCCGGTAGTTGGCGCCGGACTGAAAGATCTGCCGGGGCTCGATGGGGGCGTGCACGCGCAGGCCCTCCAGTGGCAGCCAGCCGGGGGAGTCGTCCTCCGCCAGGGTGCGCAGGACGGGGAGGGTCTCCTCCCACCGCTCCAGGACTGCGCGCAGATCCGACGGCGCCCAGTCCAGGGCGCTGCGCAGATCGAGTACCCGGTCATCGGCCAGGAGGCCGGGAAACGACTCCCCGCCCTGAGCGGAGAACGTGCCGAGCGCGAACGGGCCGGCTGATTGCGCGAGCATGGCCATCAGATTTCCTCCTGCGGGGTCGGGGTCTACTCTGGCCCCGATCGACCAATCACGGAAATCAATCCTGTGGATGGGTCGAATCCACGTCATGGATGACTCTCGTTGCTAGGCGGTTGCCGGTGAACCTGTCCCGACTCGACCTCAATCTGGTCCTCGCCCTTCGCGCGCTGCTGGAGGAGCGCAATGTCACCCGGGCCGGCGAGCGCATCGGCCTCAGCCAGCCGGCCATGAGCGCCGCGCTGTCCCGGCTGCGCCGCCATTTCGACGACGAATTGCTCGCCCGCACCGGCAACACCTACGAGCTGACTCCGCTCGGCGCCGCTCTGCGCGACCGCAGCGCCACCGCGTGCGACCTGCTGGAGCGGGTCTTCTCCAGCCAGGCAGACTTCGACCCGGCGGCGGAGTCACGTGAGTTCACCCTGCTCGCCTCCGACTACGGGGCGGCCGTGTTCGGTGCCGCACTCGCCCGCACCCTGCACGAGGAGGCGCCCGGAATCCGGCTCACCTTCCAGCACCCGGCCCCGTCCGTCGTGGAGAACACCGCCGCGGTGCTGAGCACCGTCGACGGACTGCTGATGCCGCACGGCGTCATCGACGGCTTGCCCGCCGTCGACCTCCACCAGGACCGCTGGCTGTTCCTGGTCGCCGACGATCACCCCGAGATCGGTGACGAACTCTCCCTGGACCAGCTGGGGTCTCTGCCCTGGGCCGTCTACCAGCGTCCCTACGACGCCCCGGCCGCCCGCCAGCTCAGCATGATCGGGATCAGTCCCCAGGTGGAGGTGTCCGTGCAGACCTTCCAGCTGCTGCCCCTCATGGTCGAGGGCACCCGCCGGATCGCGATGATCCAGGAGCGCCTGGCGCGCAAGGCGGTCCGATCGGCCGCGGTGCGCGTCCTGCCCTGCCCCTTCGAGGCGGTACCGGTGCGGGAGGCGATGTGGTGGCATCCGGTGCACGCTCAGGACGCGGGCCACATCTGGCTGCGGGAGAAGGCCGCGGAAGTGGGAGCGACGCTGGCGGGCAACGGCTACGGCAACGGCAAGGGCCCCGGGAAGGCGGTGCCCGTCGACCAGAGCGCGGGGTTGCCGCCGGGCCGGCTCTGACCGGGCCCGGCGGCAGCCCGTGATCGACGCGCTCTCAGTGGTCTTCCCGCACGCACTCAGGCCAACTGCTCCGGCAACGGCCGGGGATCGACGGCGCCCACCCGGCGGCGGGCCGCCCACAATCCCACCGCGACGAGGGCGGCGGCCAGCCCCAGCACGCCCACCGCACCGGCGAGACTGCCGGCCGCGGACTCCCCGGCGAGCAGCACCAGCGGGCAGATGAACTCACCGCCGAAGAAGGCCGCCGTCCACAGCCCCGTCCCGCGGCCGCGGTCCTCGAACGCCAGCCGGGACATGGCACTGGTGAGGAGGGCGGGCAGCAGCATGCCGGTGCCCACACAGTTGACGACCGCCCCGATGACCAGCAGCGGGGCATTGCCCGCGAGGAACATCACCCCGAAGCCGACCGCGCAGACCGCGAAGACGGCGGGCAGCATCGGGTCGGGAGAACGCTTGAGCCGGGCGAAGGTGACCGCTCCGCCCACGGTCGCGGCACTGGCGACCGCGGTGGCCAGTCCGATCACGCCGGTGTTCTCCACCCCGAGGTCGTCGAGCAGGTACGACATCTCCACCGGGACGGTGTAGAAGACCATCGCCCCGAAGAAGGTGAGGGCGCAGATGCCGCCCAGCTGCCGCCAGGGGAACGAGCGGCGGGCCTCCGTCTCGGCCGGAGTCTCCTCGCCGTCCGCACGGGCCGCCGGGCTGGGCAGGGCGGTTGCCATGAGCGGGGCGAGCGCCAGGCTCACGGCGTAGACCCAGAAGGGCACGCGCCAGCCCGCCGATCCGGCGGCGCCACCGAGCACGAAGAAGACGGTGGCCGACGCGGAGGCGCACATGGTCTGCAGGGCGAGGTACTTCACCCGCCGCCGACCGCTGTAGTAGTCGCCGATCAGAGTCGTGCAGCAGGTCATGATCGCAGCCTCGGCGACTCCGACCAGGGCGCGGCTGGCGATGATGCCACCCAGCGAGTCCAGCCACAGCGGTGCCGTGCCGAACAGCGCGTACAGGACGGTCGCCGCGATCAGCAGGCGCTTGCGGCCCACCCGGTCCACGATCACCCCGGCGAACGGAGCCAGCAGCGCCAGCGACAGCGCCGGGACGGTCAGCGCAAGGGGCACCAGCGCCTTGGCCCCCGGGACCGACGCGAAGTGGTCCTGCATCTTCGGCAGTACCGGGGCGATCAGCACCGCCCCCAGGATCGGCAGACAGCTGCCCGCCATCAGAAGGGTCACCCGCAGCAGATGCGCCGGGCCCGAGACGGCGACGGCTGGCGGAGTGGTGACATCGACCGCCGCAGGAGGCGGCGGGGGCACGGAACCGGGCATGGCGACTCCACGGGGCGGTGTGAAGGGGTGGGCATGCCTCAAGGGCGCCGACGGCGCACGGCATGCTGGGAAGCTCGCACGCCGGCGCCATCCGGACAGCGGCGTGCGGTAGCGACGACTATGGGGGCGCCGAAGCGCCGGTGCCATCCCCTGCGCGATCCGAATCCCGTATCCGGGTTATCCACGCTGTGGATGGGATGGCCAACCGTCACACAGACGGAAGACGTGCACGACCGTTCCTGCGCAGCGGTGTCCCGAAGCTCGGTCATCCCGGCCTCCGGGACACCGCCGGCCTCCGGGACACCGCCGGATGCCGGCAGCCGGCACGTCGCGCACGCCGGGCAGCGTCAGCGGACAGGCAGCGGCAGGACGCGCCGACAGGCGGCGACGGCGACGACCGCGGCCACCGCATGCATCACCATCAGCGCGGCGACGGCCAGCGGCCCACTTCCGGGCGTACCGCCACCCAGCAGGGACAGGTCAGGCCCGAACGACACGACCACCAGCACGGGCACCAGCCACCGCAGCAGCCCGGCCGGGTTCTTGGCGACACGACGGACGACCGCCCAGCCCATGGCGCCGAGGACGACGCCGAACACCGTCAGCGGCCCGTACGCGGAGAGGTGCAGCGGAGCGAAATCGCCCGACGCCCCCGCCGCGCGGGCGAGCAACGCGACCACCGCGTTTCCGAGGACGGCCACGGCGCCCGCCGCGAGAAGCCCCGCGACCACGGTCAGGGCGCGGGAGCGCGGCGCGGGCGGGGCGGACGATACGGCTTCGGGGGCGGAACCGGGCATGGGGACCTCCTGCGGAGAGCTCAAGAACGACAGGCGCAGCACCGAAAGGGCAGGCGTTTGATTCTTCAAACATGTGGGACGCTACTCCGAAGTGTTTGATCAGGCAAACATCTCGGTTAGAGTGGCCGGCATGACATCCCCCCGTTGGCTCACTCCCGAGGAGCTGCGAGCCTGGATCAACTTCCTCGACTGCTCGACGCTGCTGAACGACTACCTCGATCAGCAGTTGCGGCGCGACGCGGCCATGACACACGCGGACTACAGCCTCCTGGCCCGGCTGTCCGTGGCACCCGACCGCGCCCTGGGGATGTCCTTGCTCGCCGAACAGTTGAAGTTCACCCGCAGCCGCCTCACGCGCGCGGTGATCCGCCTGGAGGAGTCGGGCTACGTGCGGCGCCGGGAGGATCCGGCCGACGGACGCGGACAGCGGGCCGAACTCACCGATGCCGGCATGGAGTTGATGACCAAGGCCGCCCCCGGCCATGTTGCTGCCGTACGCCGCGTGGTGTTCGACGCCCTCAGCCCCGAACAGGTGGAGCAACTCGCCACCATCACCGCCACCGTGGTCACCTCCCTCAAGCAGGCCGGCGCGGAGGACGCCTACCCGGCGGCCCTGCCGTGGCATCGCCGCTGACGCCGAGAACCTGCCCCGTTCACCGGCTGAGCCCGCGTCAGTTCGGCATGCTGGTCACCGCATTGTGGCGCGAGGGTGCGGATCCGGTGCGCAAGGGCCGGCCGTGGAACCTGCCGCTCGAGGGCCGTGTGCTGCTGGTCGCCGCGTACTGGCGGACTGACCTGCCCCTGCGCCGGCCGGCAGCGCTGTTCGGGTGTCCAAGTCCGCAGCCGACCGCATCATCGACCACCTCGGACCCGCGCTCGCCGCTCAGTTCCACTGCGCGAGCAGGGGCCGGTGTCCCGTCATGCAGGAGCTGGTGTTGCTGACGCAAGGCTGCCAGTCCGGGCCAGGTGGACACGATCTTCTCGGCGTCGACCAGCGCCTCTGCGCCTCGGGCGGACCGCTCTCCCGTCTCAGGCTCCAGGCGAGTGCGCGCCCGCTGTGACCAGTTGCGCGGCCCGCGCCGCGATCTGCCGCAGCCAGATGTGGGCGGGATCCCGTTCGTGCATCGGGTGCCACCACAACGTCTCCACCAACACACCCAGCTCGAAGGGCAGATCGACGACGCTCGTCTTGCCCTGGAGGGCGAACAGCCGGGCGATCCGTTCGGGGACCAGGCTCAATCGGTCGGTTCCGGCGAGGAGATGGGGCACGGCGAGGTAGTCCTCGGTCGTGATCGCCGCCCTGGGCTCGACTCCGCGTTCGCGCAGGCGGCGCAGTGACGGGAAGACCACTGACGGGTGGTAGTAGGGCAGCACCCACTGACGTCCGGCGAGCTCCTCCGCGCAAGAGATGGCCGGCTCGTCATCGGCCGAGGCGACGCACACCCAGCGGTCCTGGAACAAGTCGAGGGACGGCAGCTGCGCCAGGATTCCCTGCGGGAGCACGATGGCGTCCACGGTGCGCAGGTTGTCGTGGGCCCGCTGGACGAAATGCTCCGTGCTGTGCCGGTACCGCAGCCGCACGCCGGGTGCCGTCTCCAGGACGAGATCGGCCAGGGCCCGTCCGAAGGTGGGCAGTTGGCAGTCGGTCAGCACCAGGGTGAACTCGTGCTCGGCGACGGCGGGATCGAAGTCCGGCCGGGTCCGAAACACCCGGTCGGTGTAGCCGAGGGCCTCCGCCGTGTTCTCGGCCAGGCGCTCCGCCAGCGGCGTCAGCTCGTAGGTGTTGCCCACCCTGGTCAGGAGTTCGTCCCCGAAGTGGCGGCGCAGCCGGCCCAACGCCGTACTCAGCGTGGGCTGGCTCAGCCCGAGTCGCTCCGCCGCCCTGGTCACGCTGCGCTCCTGTAGCAGGGCGTCCAGCGGAACCAGCAGATTCAGATCCAGACCCACGGCGTACGACCCCCTCGATGACTATTGGGAACGCCAATGCCGAGCATAGGCGACTTCGGGTTCCCCGATACCTTCGCCGCGGCCACAGTGGAATCGCGGCCACACAAGGACGACACCGGAGCCGCCTGGCTCGGACCCGCGCCCGCCCCTCGCCCGCGCCACGGCGAGTACATCGACTCACCAAGGAGGAAGGCGACAATGCCGTCGTTTCACGTACTGATCGCCGGAGGAGGCATCGGCGGCCTCTGCCTCGCCCAGGGCCTGCGCAAGGCCGGCATCGACTGCACCGTCTTCGAGAGTGCGCCGGACGTCGGGCGCTCCGGCTACCGGCTGCACATGAACGGTGCGGGCGGCCGAGCCCTGCAGGAGTGCCTGCCCGAGAACCTCTTCGAGCTGTACATGCAGACCTCCCGGACCACACCGCGCCGGGAAGTCCTGGTGCTGCTCGACCACTTGGGCAACGAATTGGGTGCACGCCCGCACATCGGCCCGCCCAACGACCCCGTCCGGCCGCACACCGCGGTCAACCGCCGCACGCTGCGGCAGATCATGAACGTCGGCATGGAGGAGGTGGTCCGGTTCGGCCGTACCGTCACCGGCTTCGAGGAGGACGGCGACCAGGTACGGGTGCGCCTCGACGACGGCTCCTCAGTCACCGGAGACGTCCTCGTGGCAGCCGACGGCATCAACTCGGTCGTCCGTCGGCAGCTCTTGCCCGAGGTGCCGATCGTGGACACCGGTGCCCTGGGCGCGTACTCGCTCGCGCCGCTCACCGACGAACTGGTCGCCACCCTCCCCGATGCCCTCTTCGACGGATTCGCCGGGGCGTCCGGCCCGGACGGGGCGATGCTCGTCTTCGGCATCTACCAGCCGCGCCGGCCCATCACCAAGGCGGTCGCCGAACTGGCGCCCGGCGCATCCATCGATCCGGTCGATCCGTACATCATGGTCAACCTCGGCATCATGCCAGGCACCGAGTTCAGCCGCGAGGTACCGGACCTGTGGAAGGCGTCCCCCGAAGAGCGTCACGCCGTGCTGCGCAGGGCCACCCGGGGCTGGCATCCGGCACTGGCCGGTCTCGTCGAGCACATCGACACCTCGACGATCTTCCCGGTGGCCGTGCGCCGACTTCAGCCCGCCGACCCCTGGCCCACCAGCAGGGTCACGCTGCTCGGTGACGCGATCCACGCCATGCCGCCGTCCTTCGGTGCTGGCGCCAACAGCGCGCTACGGGACGCCGCCGCCCTGACCAGGGCCCTCACGGCGTCGGTACACGGCGAGATGCCCCTGCTGATGGCGATCGCGGAGTACGAGGCGGAGATGCGGGCCGAGGTCTTCCCCGTCCTGCGCGCCTCCGCCGACCCCCGAGCCTTCGAACCCGACTTCCTGCCGGACGACCTCTCCGTCCCCGGCCGCACCTGACCGCACGTCCCGCCCTTCCGTCCTCCTGTGAGGAGAGCTGTCATGCCCGTCGACGAAGACGTCGAGTTCACCGTGCCCGGAGCGATACTGCGAGGGAAGCTGTTCCGCCCCGACGGCAGCGGCGACAGGCCCCTGCCGGTCACCATCCTGCAGAGCGGCCTGGGCGGCCCCGCCGAATCCCTGTACCCGGTGGCGCGAGGCTTCACCGACGCCGGACTGGCCGTGCTGATCTACGACCACCGCAACACCGGCTACAGTGACGGTGAGCCCCGCCAGCAGTTCGACCCCTGGCAGCAGTGCCGCGACCTGCGCCATGTCATCACCCACCTGACGCTGCGCCCCGACATCGACGCCGACCGCATCGGCCTGTGGGGCATCAGCATCGGCGGCGCCAACTCGCTGTTCACCGCCGCTATGGACCGCCGGGTCCGTGCCGTCGTCAGCCTCATCCCGCCCGTCAGCGGCTGGACCGCGCGCACCCTGCAGGCGGCCGACACCCTCGCCGAACTCGACGCCCTCATCCCCGCCGACCGTCAGGCTCAGCTGCGCGGCGAACCGGCTGTCACCATCCGCCTGCACGGCAAACCCGAACCCGGCAGCCCCGTGATGTTCAGCGACAACGAGGGGCAGGAATTCGTCGAGAACATGATTCACGACGTACCCAGCTTCAGGAACGAGATCACCGTCTCCACGCTGGACTACCTGTACGAGATGGAGGTGCGCGCCTACGCGGAACGCATCACCGTGCCGCTGCTGATGGTTCTTGCCTCCCAGGACACCGTGGCGCCCGTCGAAGAGGCCCGCGAGATGTACGGGCGGGTGCCCGGGCCGAAGGAGGTGATGGAGTACCCCGGCCAGCACTACGAGATCCTCTCGAACCACTTCCCCGAGATCATCACCCGAACCGCCGAGTGGCTCGCGCGGACGCTGAGCCACTGAATCGAGGCCCCACGGCCCGCACAGCTTCTGGGTCCTTCTGACCTCCTGGCGGCCGCATCAGGGTCCCGAGCGTCGGCCAGGACGCACCCCACGAGGCCGTCGACGAGCCGCCTCGACCCGGGAGAACGGCGGTACGAACGTGTGACCGCAAGGCCCAGAGCCAGCAAGGACGGGGCGCAGCCGACCTGTTCGGGCAGCGCCCTGATCTTCTGCTCCCCCTCTCTCGTCGCCATGCTCGGCGAACACCTGCCGCATGGCTTCCAAGACCACCGCCGCGTGAGAGCCAGGCGCTCTGCGCAAGTGGATGAACCATGACTTCCCAGGAGAAACCATGAAGAAGAACAACCGCAGGCTCCAGGCCATCGCGGCCGGCGTCGCCGCGATCACCGTGCTGGGCGCGGGCTCCGTCGCCACCGCACTGACGGGTGGAGGATCATCCTCCAGTGCCGCCACCGCGGCCCACGGAATCCCCGCATCGGTGACCCTCGCCACCGACCTCGCCGCCCACACTCCTGGCTCCGGGCCCACCTGGAACGACTCGATCTACTTCACCAGCGAGGTCAAGGCCGGCGGTCACGACTTCGGGGTGCTGGTGCATACGATGCGCATGCCGAACCGGGACAAGCGCACCATGACCGTCTCCATCACCGACGAGAAGACCGGCTGGTACAAGAACTACGAGACCGGCATCGCCAAGGACGACTACACCTGGAGCACCAGTGGACTGAACATCAAGATGCCAGGCCTGAGCTGGACGGGCAATGCGCAGAAGATGTTCGTCAAGGCTGCCACACCGTGGGGCTCCCTGGACCTCCAACTCAAGGCCGAGGGCCCGGTCATGAACTACGCCGGCACCGGCCTGTGGGACATGCACGGCGCGCAGCAGTACGAGTTCGCCCTGCCGTCCATGCGGACCACGGGCACGCTCTCCGTCCAGGGCAGGACACACAAGGTCTTCGGCGAGTCCTGGCTGGATCGGCAGTGGGGTCCGCTGCCGCAGTCTCTGGTGCGCTGGACCTGGATGAACCTCAGCCTGCCGAACGGTGACAAGGTCGCCGTCTGGGACTCCTTGGGCGGAACGACCGAGAACGCCTGGGCCACCGTGCTGCACCCGGACGGCTCCTACGACCTGGCGGCGGTCAAGCCCCTCGCCGACAGCGCGCACAGGTTCTGGGACAGCCCGACCTCCGGCAACACCTACCCCACCCGCTGGCGGTTGGAGATCCCGTCGCTGAAGACCGATGTCGCCGTCCGGATCATCGGCACCGATGCGCAGGAGATCGTCGGAACGCTCGGTAACCGCATAGAAGGCACCGCGGCTTTCTCCGGCATCTACGAGGGCAAGAAGGTCACCGGCAAGAACTACGTCGAGATGGTCGGCAACTGGTCGGCTTCCCAACCGTCTTCGGCTCAGGCTCAGCGGTGACGCCCATCGCTGCCACATCCGCCTGACCATCGACGCCGACCGAACCAAGGCAGGTTGGCCACCCCGCATCGCGTGCGGCGCACTCACGCCATGCGGGGTGGCCCTCCGGGCGACTTGGGTCGGCAGACGACCGACGTTCATCGACCCTGGGTAGGCGCCCTTTCAGGGACCGTCGCTCAGGAAGGAGGCGATGCCGACGGCGAGATCGATGGAGGCGAAGACGGCGCCGGCGACGAGGGCCACCGCTGGGTCGGCCACCCGCCCCCTCGCGTACGGCGGTCGTGACCAGACGCTTGATGGCGGCATGAGCGCAGGCCAGACCCGAGGCGAGCCGACGTGCGTGCTCTCGTGACGCCTCTGCCGATCCCTCGTCGGGCAGAACCTCATAGATCACGTTTCAGCGCTCGAGGACTCGGGCCGAGCAGCGCACTCCCGAGCAGATGCGCCGCTTCGCCCGTGCGGGGCCAGCCCGTTCCGCCACGCGTTGCAGCCCGCCCAGCGGCGGGGTCAGGCCGGCCACGGTCTCGACCAGGCCGAACGAAGCACCCTCAGCGGCGATCAGGAGATCGCGCGGCAACGCCAGTTCCAAAGCAGCGATGAGCGTCAGGCCGTGTTCAGCGAAGACAGCGGGGACGGGCAAATAGCCGCAGGTCAGAGCTTCTTTGCAGCAGGCTCCAAAATCGCCACGCACTCCACGTGCGACGTCATAGGAAACAGATCGAACGCCCGCAGCGTCCGCACCCGGTACCCCCCGTCCGCGAAGTACGCGATGTCCCGCGCCAGGGCGGCCGGGTCGCACGCGACGTAGGCGATTCGGCGGGCGCCCAGGGAGGCGAGGTGGGCCACCGTGGCGCGGCCGGCGCCGGCGCGCGGGGGGTCGAGGACGACGAGGTCGGCCTCGGTGATGCCGGTGCGGGGCAGGACGGAATCGACCTTGCCCTGTTCGATGCGGACGCGGGGGAAGTCGGCGAGGTTGTGGCGGGCGTCCTCGACGGCGCGCTTGCCGGACTCGATGCCGAGGACCGCGCCCGTCTCGCCGAGGCGGTCGGCGAGGGCGCCGGCGAAGAGGCCGACGCCGCAGTAGAGGTCGAGGGCCGTCTCGCCCTTGCGGGGCAGCAGGCCCTGCATGACCGCCGTGACCAGGGTGTCCGCGGCCTTGGGGTGGACCTGCCAGAAGCCGCCGCCTCCGACGCGGTACGTACGGCCGTCGGCGCGTTCGCGGACGAAGGGGCGGCCGTGGACGCGGTGCACGCCGCCGGAGCGCTCGTCGACCCGGAGGACCGAGACGGGCTTGTCGAGTTCGACCAGCGGGAGACGGGCGCCGGGGCGCGGGGTGAGGACCACCTGGCGGTCCTGGGAGCCGGTCGCCGCGATCGCCTCGACCACGTCCATGCCGGTCCAGTCGCGCTTCTCGATGCCCAGCTCACTGACCCCGGCAGCGGCGATCATGCAGTGGTCGATCCGCTCGACCTCGTGGGAGCGGTGGCGCCGCAGACCGGCGTGGCCGTCGGGGGCCACCGCGTACTGCACACGGGTCCGCCACTGTGGCACCTCGCCCGCGGGCAGCTTGTCGCCCTCGGCGGGGAGGACGGTGCCGTCCCAGCCGGCCTCCTCCGGGGTGAGTCCGGCCAGCCGCTGGAGCTGCTCGGCGATCACCTCGGCCTTGAGGCGGCGCTGGGCGCCCGGCTTGGCGTGCTGCCAGTCGCAGCCGCCGCAGCGGCCCGGGCCGGCGTAGGGGCAGGGGGCGTCGATGCGGTCCTTGGAGGCCTCGAGGACCTCGACGGCGTCCGCGCGGAGGAAGCGGGCGCCCTCCTCGCCCTCCGTCACCCGGGCCACGACGCGCTCGCCGGGCAGCGCGTGCCGGACGAACAGGACCTGGCCCTCCGAGGTGCGTGCGATGCAGTGACCGCCGTGGGCGACGGGGCCGATCTCGACCTCGTACTCCTCCCCCACCAGCGACTTCCTCGGTACTTCCTGCATGGTGGGGTGACTCCAGATCGGGGAGGGACGGGGGCGGCCCCGGTGGGGGCCCGACAACAGCCGACCAGTCTACGTGCCGCCGCCCGGTCCTCCTCGCGCCCCGTCAGTCCTTGGCGCTGGGCGCCTTCTCGGTGTGCGCCCGCTGCTCGGCCGGACCCCGGCGCACCGCACCCGGCGCGTTCCATTCCTGGCGCCTGCGGGCCCGGTTCCGCGCCGCCTCGGAGGAGGCCAGCTGGTAGGGCACCGAGGTCACCATGATGCCCGGCGTGAACAGCAGGCGGCCCTTGAGGCGCAGCGCGCTCTGGTTGTGCAGCAGGTGCTCGTACCAGTGGCCGACCACGTACTCGGGGATGATCACGGAGACCGCGTCGCGCGGCGACTCCTTGCGCAGGCCCTTGACGTACTCGATGATCGGGCGGGTGATCTCGCGGTAGGGCGAGTCCAGCACCTTCAGCGGTACGTCGATGCCGCGCCGCTCCCACTCCTCGCGCAGCGCCTTCGTCTCCGCCGGGTCGACGTTGACGGTGAGCGCCTCCAGGGAGTCCGAGCGCATCAGCTTGGCGTAGGCGAGGGCGCGCAGGGCCGGGCGGTGGATCTTCGAGATCAGCACGACCGAGCGCACCCGGGACGGCCGTACGCTGTCGTCGCTCGGGCTCTCGGGAGCCGCCAGCTCCTCCGCGACCCGGTCGTAGTGCTTACGGATCGCGGTCATCGTCACGTAGAAGATGCACATGCCCAGCAGCGCCACCCAGGCGCCGTGGGTGAACTTCGTGACGAGGACGACCACCAGGACCAGGCCGGTGAAGAAGGCTCCGAAGGCGTTGATCGCGCGGGAGCGCATCATGTGGCGGCGCTTGTTCTGGTCCTGCTCGGTGGCCAGATGGCGGTTCCAGTGCCGGACCATGCCGGTCTGGCTGAGCGTGAAGGACACGAACACGCCGACGATGTAGAGCTGGATCAGGCGGGTGGAGTCGGCGCCGTAGATCACGATCAGCAGGGCCGCCGTGCCGGCGAGCAGCACGATGCCGTTGGAGAAGGCGAGGCGGTCGCCGCGGGTGTGCAGCTGGCGCGGGAGGTAGCGGTCCTGGGCGAGGATCGAGCCGAGCAGGGGGAAGCCGTTGTACGCGGTGTTCGCGGCCAGGAACAGGACCAGGGCGGTGGCGGCGGCGAGCACGACGAACAGGAAGCTGCCCTTGCCGAAGACCGCCTCGGCGACCTGGGAGATCACCGGGTTCTGCACGTAGCCGGGGCCGAGGGCGGCGCCGTTGTGGATCAGGTCGGTGGCCGGGTTCTCGGCCATGCGGACCTTGGTCACCATGGCCAGGGCGATGATGCCGCAGAACATGGTGACCGCCAGCAGGCCCATCATCGCCAGCGTGGTCGCCGCGTTCTTCGACTTGGGCTTGCGGAAGGCGGGGACGCCGTTGGAGATGGCCTCGACACCGGTGAGCGCGGCACAGCCGGAGGAGAAGGCGCGCAGCAGCAGGAAGACGAGGGCGAAGCCCGCCAGGCCCTGGTGCTCGGCCTTGATGTGGTAGTCGGCGGTGGGGGCGCGCATGGTGTCGCCGAGGACCAGTCCGCGGAAGGCTCCCCACGCGACCATGACGAACACGCCGCCGACGAACACGTACGTCGGGATCGCGAAGAGCTTGCCGGACTCCTTCACCCCGCGCAGGTTCATCAGGGTCAGCAGCACGATCACGGCGATCGCGCAGAACACCTTGTGCTCGACGACGAAGGGGATCGCGGAGCCGAGGTTCTCGATGCCGGAGGCGATGGAGACGGCGACGGTGAGGACGTAGTCGACGAGCAGCGCGCTGGCGACGGTGAGCCCGGCCTTCGGGCCCAGGTTGGTGGTGGCGACCTCGTAGTCGCCGCCGCCGCTCGGGTAGGCGTGCACGTTCTGGCGGTAGGAGGCGACCACCGTGAACATCAGCACGACGACCGCCACCGCGATCCAGGGGCTGAAGTGGTACGCCGACACGCCCGCGATGGACAGGACCAGCAGCACCTCGCCGGGGGCGTACGCCACGGAGGACAGCGGGTCGGAGGCGAAGACGGGGAGTGCGATGCGCTTCGGCAGGAGTGTTTCGCCCAGCCGGTCACTGCGCAGTGCGCGCCCGATCAGGATCCGTTTGGGCACGTCGGTCAGTTTGGACACGAGAGAGGATCGTAAGCCTTCGAACTGGCTGTCGCCCACCCGCCGTCTCGGTTATTCCCGGCGAGTGGACCCACAGACGGTCGGAACTGCGGATTCCGTGGTCCGATTGCCCGCCGTGGCCGGACGGCAAACCCCGTCCGTACAAGGCGTGTCACGCTCCCCGGCCACGGAATCCCGGTCCTGTGCGGTGTGTGCGGCACCACACGCCGGCGACCGGCGTCCGGCCCGCCCAAGGCGCTCGAGCCGTACTGGATACGCGCGTCGATCGGGTTTCGAGCACCTGTGGAGGAGCCGATACGTTGGGGACGGGCATGATGTTGCCCGGCGGCCGTCCCGAAGGCCGCGAGTGTCGCCCGACGAGCCGGAAGAGGACAATGAGCGGGACGTTTGCGCGGGCCGGAAGGCCTATCGGAAGTGTGATGTAGAGCCATGCACATCGTGATCATGGGTTGCGGGAGAGTGGGTTCCGCTCTCGCCCAGACCCTGGAGCAGCAGGGGCACACGGTCGCCGTGATCGACCAGGACCCCACCGCCTTCCGCAGGCTGGGCCCGGGATTCGGTGGGCGCCGGGTCACCGGCGTCGGCTTCGACCAGGACACGCTGCGCGAGGCGGGCATCGAGGAGGCCGGCGCCTTCGCCGCGGTCTCCAGCGGTGACAACTCGAACATCATTTCCGCGCGCGTGGCCCGCGAGATGTTCGGCGTGGAGAACGTGGCAGCGCGCATCTACGACCCCCGCCGTGCCGAGGTCTACCAGCGTCTGGGCATTCCCACGGTGGCCACGGTCCGCTGGACCGCCGACCAGATGCTGCGCCGCCTGCTGCCGTCCGGCGCGGAGCCGCTGTGGCGCGACCCCACCGGCGGCGTCCAGCTCGCCGAGGTGCACGCCTCGCCGAAGTGGGTCGGGCACAAGATCAGCAAACTGCAGGACGAGACGGGCGTCCGCGTGGCGTTCCTGACCCGCCTGGGCGAGGCCATGGTGCCCAGCTCGCAGACGGTGCTGCAGGAGGGCGACCTGGTGCACGTGATGATGCGGACGGACGACGTCGAGAAGGTCGAGGCGGCGTTCGCCGGGGGCCCTGAAGAGGAGGGCGGTCACTGATGAGGGTCGCCATTGCCGGTGCCGGCGCGGTCGGCCGTTCGATCGCGGGCGAACTGCTGGAGAACGGCCACGAGGTCCTGCTGATCGACAAGGCCCCCACCGCCATCTCGGTGGAGCGGGTTCCGCAGGCGGAGTGGCTGCTGGCCGACGCCTGTGAGATCACCTCCCTGGACGAGGCGGCGCTCCAGCGCTGCAACGTCGTCATCGCCGCGACCGGCGACGACAAGGTCAACCTGGTCGTCTCGCTGCTCGCGAAGACGGAGTACGGCGTTCCGCGCGTCGTGGCCCGGGTGAACAACCCCAAGAACGAGTGGCTGTTCAACGAGTCCTGGGGCGTCGACGTCGCCGTCTCCACGCCGCGTCTGATGTCCGCCCTGGTCGAGGAGGCGGTGAGCGTCGGTGACCTGGTCCGGCTGCTCCGCTTCAGCCACGGCGACGCCAACCTCGTCGAGCTGACCCTCCCGGAGGAGTCGGCCCTGGCCGGCACCCAGGTCGGCGACGTCGAGTGGCCGGAGGACACCTCACTGGTCACCATCATCCGGGGCACCCGCGTCCTCACCCCGTCCAAGGAGGACTCGCTGGAGCCGGGCGACGAGCTGCTGTTCGTGGCCGCGCAGGCCCGGGAGGAGCAGTTGGAGGACCTGCTGTCGGTGCGGCGGGACGGCAGCTGACCCTTCCCGTGGGATACGTGGATGGGGGGCGCCCGGCATCTCCGGGCGCCCCCCATCCATGTATCGGGGCTGTCTACGCCTCCCGACGGTGCCGGCCCGCGCCCGGTGCCTCACCGCGCTCTGCCGCGGCCGCCGCCGCGGCGGCCTTCCGCTCCTCCTCGGCCTTCTCCTCGGCCTCCATCTCCGCGAACACGTCGATCGGCGCGGGCGCCTTCGCGAGGAAGACCCAGGTGAGCCAGACCGCGAGCAGGAAGGGCGGGATCTTCAGCGCCACCAGCACCCAGCCGAGCTGGGCGGTGTTGGCCCACCAGTACAGCGGGAAGAGGACCGCGCACTTGGCGAGCAGGATCAGGCCCCAGGCCCAGCTGGCCTTGACGTAGGCCTTCTTGCGGCCGGGGTTGCGGGTGCGCCAGGAGAGGTTCTCCTTGAAGACCGGGCCGAGGATCAGGCCGATCAGGGGCACTCCGGCAAGGGTCGTGATGATGTACGCCAGGGCCAGGCCCAGCGTGTACAGCATGCCGGGGAGGTAGAAGTTCTTGGCGTTGCCGGTGAACATCGCGAAGACGACGCCGAAGGCGACGCCGAAGACACCGCTGAAGGCGTGCTTGACGGTGTCCTTCATCGCCAGCCGGACCGCGACCAGGACCAGGGACACGGCCAGCGCGGCGATCGCCGACCAGTGCAGGTTCTTGTTGATCGTGAAGATGGTGACGAAGAGGAGACCGGGCAGGACGGTCTCGACCATGCCCCGGACACCGCCGAACGCCTCGAACAACGCGGCTTCGGTCACCGCCCGCGCGTCGTCCTTCCGGGCGTCGTCCGCCCGGGCGTCGTCGGCCTGTGTGTCTTCGGTCGGCTTGTCGAGTGACGTCACCGGCTACTCCCGTCCGAGGGGTCGCAGTTCGTACTTCGGGTTGAACAGCACCCGGCGGCCCCGGCTCATCGAGATCCGGCCCGATGCGATGAGCCTGCGCCCCGGCTCTATGCCCACGATGGAGCGCCTGCCCAGCCACACCACGTCCAGCGCGGCGGAGCCGTCGAACAGCTCGGCCTCCAGAGCGGGGACTCCCGCGCGTGGCCGCAGGGTGACGGTGCGCAAGGTACCAGTTACGGTGACGATCTGCCGGTCGTGGCAGTCGCCGATCCGGGTGCAGCCGGCGGTGTCGGCGTCCTCCCTGAGCTCCTCGGACTCCAGGTCCTCCTGGGAGGAGGACAGCCGGTCGAGCATGCGCCGGAACCGGCCTGCCGACTTTTGGGATCGAGGCACAGCACTCATACCGTGAAGCCTACCGGGACGCACTGTCACCGACGTAACGTCCGCCCGCCACCTGGGCCGACCCCCGGCCGACCGCCGCACCGCGCCCTAGGGCTCGAACCGGTACCCCATCCCTGGCTCCGTGATGCCGCACCCCCCGGGGGACAACCCCCGGACCCCCGGCCGACCCCCACGCGCCCTACGGCTCGAACCGGTACCCCATCCCCGGCTCGGTGATGAAGTGCTTCGGGTGTGACGGGTCCGCCTCCAACTTGCGGCGTAGTTGGGCCATGTACACGCGCAGGTAGTTCGTCTCCGTCCCGTACGACGGGCCCCACACCTCCTGCAGCAGCTGCTTCTGGCCGACCAGCCGGCCGGTGTTGCGGACCAGCGCCTCCAGCAGGTGCCACTCGGTCGGCGTCAGGCGGACGTCCTTCCCGTTCCGGTTGACCTTCTTCGCGGCCAGGTCCACGGTGAACTGCTCGGTCTCCACCATGGTCACGTCGTCCTCGCCGGACCCCACGGGCTCGGCCCGGCGGACTGCGGCCCGCAGCCGGGCGAGGAGTTCGTCCATGCCGAAGGGCTTGGTGACGTAGTCGTCGGCGCCCGCGTCCAGCGCCTCGACCTTCTCGTCGGAGGAGTGGCGGGCGGACAGCACCAGGATCGGCACCCGGGTCCAGCCACGCAGGCCCTTGATGACCTCGACACCGTCCATGTCGGGCAGGCCCAGGTCGAGGACGACCACGTCGGGGTGGCGGGAGGCGGCCAGGTCGAGGGCGGTCTTGCCGTCGGGGGCGGCGTCGACCTCGTACTTCCGCGCCTTGAGGTTGATCACGAGGGCGCGTGTGATCTGCGGCTCGTCGTCGACCACCAGGACACGGGTCATGAAATCCGCCTTTCACGGTGTGCGGTGCCTTTCCCCGCGGGGAGGAGCTCGGGACGCGATCCTGCCGCGCCGAGGCTGAGGACCATGGTGAGGCCGCCGCCGGGCGTGTCCTCGGCGTTCAGGGTGCCGCCCATGGCCTCGGCGAAGCCGCGCGCGACCGCGAGGCCGAGCCCGACCCCGGCACCGCGCGGGGCGTCCCCGTACCGCTGGAAGGGCTCGAATATACGATCCTTGGCCTCGTCGGGGACGCCGGGCCCGCGGTCCACCACCCGCACCTCGACCCGGTCGGCGATGGCGCTGGCGGCGACGAGTACGGGGCGGTCCGGCGGGCTGTACTTGACGGCGTTCTCCACCAGGTTGGCCACCGCCCGCTCCAGGAGTCCGGGGTCGACGGCCACCATGGGCAGGGTCTCGGGGATGTCCAGCTCGGCGCTGCCCTCCGGCACCCCGCCCAGCGCCATGGGCACCACCTCGTCGAGGTCGATCTCCCGGATGAGCGGGGTGACCGTGCCGGTCTGCAGCCGGGACATGTCGAGCAGGTTGCCCACCAGGTGGTCGAGCCGGTCGGCGCCGTCCTCGATGCCCTCCAGGAGCTCCGCCTGGTCCTCCTCGGACCACGCCACGTCGTCCGAACGCAGCGAGGAGACCGCCGCCTTGATCCCGGCCAGCGGGGTACGCAGGTCATGGCTGACGGCGGCCAGCAGCGCGGTGCGGATGCGGTTGCCCTCGGCGAGTTCCTTGGCCTGGTCGGCCTCCTCCACCAGGCGCCTGCGGTCCAGTACGACGGCGGCCTGGGCGGCGAAGGCGGCCAGCACCCGGCGGTCCTCGGCCGGCAGCACACGGCCGGTCAGCGCGAGGGCCATGTGGTCCCCGACCGGCATGTCCACGTCCGCCTCGTCCGGCCGCTCCACGGGCCGGCCGACGCCCACCCGGCCGGCGCACGTCCACGGGTCGACGTCGCTCGCCCGCTCCAGCAGGGCCGCCGACTCCATGCCGAAGGTCTCCCGCACCCGCTCCAGCAGCTCCTCCAGGCCGGTCTCGCCGCGCAGCACGTTCCCCGCGAGGAAGGACAGGATCTCCGACTCGGCGCGCAGCCGGGCGGCCTGGTGGGTGCGCCGGGCCGCGAGGTCCACCACGGAGGCCACCGAGACGCCGACCCCGACGAAGATCACGATGGCGACGATGTTCTTGGGGTCGGCGATGGTCCAGCGGTGCAGGGGCGGTGTGTAGAAGTAGTTCAGCAGCAGGGAGCCCACCGCCGCCGAGGCCAGCGCGGGGAACAGGCCGCCGAGCAGGGCGGCGGCCACCGTCACCGCCAGGAACAGCAGCATGTCGTTGGCGAGACCCAGGTGGACGGTGTTCAGCAGCACCGCCAGGACCGCCGGGCCGATCACGCCGACCAGCCAGCCCCACACCACCCGCGAACGGCCGAGGCGGGCGCCCCGGGCCACGGGCAGTCCGCGTCCCTTGGCGACCTCCTCGTGGGTGACGATGTGCACGTCCAGGTCGGGGCCGGAGTCCCGGGCGACCGTGGCGCCGACGCCGGGCCCGAAGACGTACTGCCAGGCCTTGCGCCGCGAGGAGCCCAGCACGATCTGGGTGGCGTTGACCCCTCGGGCGAAGTCCAGCAGGGCGGCCGGGATGTCGTCGCCGACGACGTGGTGGAAGGTGCCGCCGAGTTCCTCGACGAGGGTGCGCTGGACGGCGAGCTCCTTGGGGGAGGCCGAGGTGAGCCCGTCGCTGCGGGAGATGTACACGGCGAGCACCTCGCCGCCGGCGCCCTTCTCGGCCAGCCGTGCGGCCCGCCGGATCAGGGTCCGGCCCTCCGGGCCGCCGGTCAGGCCGACCACGATCCGCTCGCGGGAGCCCCATATCGCCGAGACCCGGTGTTCGCTGCGGTACTGCTTCAGGTACTCGTCGACCCGGTCGGCCACCCACAGCAGCGCCAGCTCGCGCAGGGCGGTGAGGTTGCCCGGCCGGAAGTAGTTGGAGAGCGCGGCGTCCACCTTGTCGGGCTGGTAGATGTTGCCGTGCGCCATGCGGCGGCGCAGTGCCTCCGGGGACATGTCGACCAGCTCGATCTGGTCCGCCCGCCGTACGATCTCGTCCGGCACGGTCTCCTGCTGCCGTACGCCCGTTATGGACTCCACGACGTCGCCGAGCGACTCCAGGTGCTGGATGTTGACGGTGGACACCACGTCGATCCCGGCGGCCAGCAGCTCCTCCACGTCCTGCCAGCGCTTGGCGTTGCGGGAACCGGGGATGTTGGTGTGGGCGAGCTCGTCGACCAGGGCGACTTGGGGGTGGCGGGCGAGGACGGCGTCCACGTCCATCTCGGTGAAGCGGGCGCCCCGGTACTCCAGCTCCGCGCGCGGGACCCGTTCGAGCCCGTGCAGCATCACCTCGGTCCGCGGCCGGTCGTGGTGCTCGACGAAGGCCACGACGCAGTCCGTGCCCCGCTCCACCCGGCGGTGCGCCTCGGACAGCATGGCGTAGGTCTTGCCCACGCCCGGTGCCGCGCCCAGGTAGATCCGAAGCTTGCCGCGTGCCATGGCCCCATTGTCTTCCGGTGACTGCCGCCTACGCAGCGTCGACCCTACGGCTCTCGCACCCGGCGAACGGGACGAGGAGCGGTGCGCGGGGCATCTTTGACACAACTCTGATGGCCGCCTGCCGTGGGGCGGCCCGAGTGCTGTCGTGGGCGGCGGCCGGTGCGGTGACGTTCTCGCCGCGCGGTTGGGTTCGACGCCTCACGCGGGAAACGCGTGAGGGGCCGCACCCCCGAAACCGGGTGCGGCCCCTCACGCTCCGTCTAGCGGACCTCGGTGATCTCCGGCCCGCGCTGCAACTGCCCCATGCCGCCGGAGAAACGGGAGGAGCCCTCGTCCTGCTGGACCCCCTCGGGGACCATCTGGGCGTCGTTCGGCAGCTTCAGGACGATCGGGTCGCGCGGCGCCATCGGGCCCTCGCCGCGGACCACGACCGTGTCCCGGAAGATCTGCTCGAGCAGCCCGGCCGCCTGCGGCTGCACCGCGCCCTGGCCCGAGATCACCCCGCGCAGGAACCAGCGGGGACCGTCCACGCCGACGAACCGCACGACCTGGAAGCCGCCCGTGCCGTCCGGCAGCTGCACCGGTACCTGGGCGCGCAGCTCCCAGCCGAGCGGGCCCTCGACCTCGTCGACGATGCCGCCCTGCTGGGTGATGCCGGCCGCGATCTCGTCGCGCACCTCGCCCCAGATGCCCTCCCGCTTGGGCGCGGCGAAGGCCTGGAGCTGGACGGCGCTGTCGCGCAGTACGACGGTCGCGGCGACGATCGCGTCGCCGGCGACCTCCACCCTGAGCTCCATGCCGTCGACGCCCGGCACGAACAGGCCGCCGAGGTCCACCCGGCCCTCGCCCGGGTCGCGCACCTCGGTGCTGTCCCACGGCCCGTCGGGCCGCGGCTCCGGCTCCAGCCGGACCCGCTCGCGCTCTTCTTCCACTTCCTCGTCCGCCTCGGTGTCGACGTTGTCGACGACCTGCTCGGCCTCGCCGGCCGCGTCCTCGGCGGCACCCTTCTTCTTGCGACGTCCGAACACGTCACTGTCCTTCCCGGTCGGATACGACCGAAGCGTATCGATTCCCACCCGTCCGGCCGTCGTCGACGGCCCGACCGCTTGTGCCGCTTACTGTGCCGCTGTCGTCGCCCACCGCGGCATGACCGCCGGTGGACCCGAAGCCCCCCTCGGCCCGCGCCGAGTCGGGAAGTTCCGCCACCTCCTGGAAGCGGACCCTCTCGACCTGCTGGACGACCAGTTGGGCGATCCGGTCGAAGCGCTCGAACCGCACGCTGTCGCGCGGGTCGAGATTCACCACGATCACCTTGATCTCCCCACGGTACCCGGCATCCACCGTCCCCGGGGCATTCACGAGCGCGACACCGCAGCGGGCGGCGAGACCGGATCGCGGGTGCACGAAGCCCGCATACCCCTCCGGGAGGGCGATGGACACTCCCGTCGGCAGCACGGCGCGTTCACCGGGCGCGAGTTCGCAGGCCTCGGTGGTGCGCAGATCGGCTCCCGCGTCACCGGGGTGCGCGTACACCGGAAGCGGTACGTCGGGGTCGACGCGGCGGATCAGCACGCGCACGGGGTCGCGGTCGGCGGAGGGCTCGGGGCGCGCGGGGTTCACGGGTTCACCTCGAAGGCGCGGGCACGGCGGATCCGGTCGGGGTCGTGCAGGGCGGCCTGGATCTCCTCGGGGCGCCCGTGGTCGGTGAAGTGCTGGACGTCGACCTCGACGAAGAGCGCTTCGGCGCGGACGGCGACGGGGCCGTCCGGGGCGCCGATCCGCCCGGTGGCGGTGCAGTAGATCTTCCGCCCGGCGACGGCGGTCACCTCGGCCGCCAGGTGGAGCGTGGTCCCCACCGGCACGGGCCGTACGAAGTCGGTCTCCAGCCGTCCGGTCACGGCGACGGTCCGCAGCAGCCAGTTCAGCGAGCCGAGCGTCTCGTCGAGGGCGGCGGCGAGCACTCCGCCGTGCGCGAGGCCGGGGGCGCCCTGGTGGGCGGGCTGCACGGTGAACTCGGCGGTGAGGGAGACGCCCTCGCCCGCGCGGGCCGCCAGGCGCAGTCCGTGCGGCTGTTCGCCGCCGCAGCCGAAGCACTGGCCGTAGTGCGCACCGAGCAGCTCACCGGGTGCGGGGGCGCCGGGATGCCGAACGGGTTTCACGGCGCCGGCGGGAGGCTGAAGAACTGGGGAACCACCACTCACAGCCGCAGACCTTACCCGCGCGTCGGGGGTGCCCGTTCACCGTGCCAAGCTTGGCTCCATGCAGCTCTCCGCCGCCCCGTACGACGAACGCCTCACCGCCCCCCGCTCCTGGTGGCTGATCAGCTTCCTGGTGGGGGTCTCCTTCGCCCTGATCCTGCTGCCGTTCGGCCCCCTGCCGCTGCTCGGCGGCCTGGTCGGCGGGACGGCGGCCGCCGCGGTCGTCGCCAGCTCGTACGGCTCCGTCCGGATCCGGGTCGTGGGCGACTCCCTGATCGCGGGCGAGGCGAAGATCCCGGTGACGGCGCTCGGTGCCGCGGAGGTCCTGGACCGGGAGGAGGCCCGGGCCTGGCGCACCTACAAGGCCGACACCCGCGCCTTCCTCCTGCTGCGCGCCTACATCCCGACGGCGCTGCGCGTCGAGGTCACCGACCCGGCCGACCCGACGCCGTACCTGTACCTGTCCACCCGGAACCCGGAGGAACTCGCCGCCGCGATCGCGACGGCACGGGAAGCGGTGGCCTAGGTTTCGTTCGGGCCCCGGCGCCGGTCAGTCCTCCAGCCCCTCGGCGACGTCCCCGATCGTCAGCGGATGTGCCGGGGCCTCCAGCGGGGGCAGTTCGGGGAGTGCGTCCCAGGGCACCTGGACCTTGCGGAGGTCGGCCCGGATCCGTGCCGCCAGTCTCTTGGTGTCGCGGCGGTTCATGGTCGCTCCGACGACGGCGCCGACCATGAAGGGCATCAGGTTGGGCATGTTGCGCACCATGCGCTTGGTGATCCGCTGGCGCAGTTCGCGCTTCATCGGCCCGCCGAGGGCCGTGTTGAGCGTGGACGGCTTCATCACGTCGATGCCGCGCTCCCCCGACCAGGAGGACAGGTATGCGGTGCTGCGGGCCCTGAGGCCGCCCGGCGGTCGTACGCCGTAGACCTCGTGGAGCTCGGCGATGAGTTTCAGCTCGATCGCCGCCACCCCGGTGATCTCCGCGGCCAGCTCGGTGGGCATCGCGGGCGGCACCGGCAGCATCGCCGCCGCGCCGATCCCGGCCCCGACCGTGGACGTGCCGTTCGCGGCGCCGGTCACGAGCTTGTCGGCGAGTTCCTCGGGCCCGAGACCCGGGAACTGTCCGCGCAGTGCGGCGAGGTCGCGTACGGGGATCCGCGGGGCGATCTCGATGATCCGCTCGGTCAGGTAGGCGAGTCCCGCCCTGGCCCGGCTGCCGCCCTTGCGGGCGCCTTCCCGGCCCCTTTGCCGGGCCCGTTCCCGGACCGCCGCGGCGATGCGCCGGGCGACGGGCGTGGCCCGCCTGGCGGACGCCGGGAGCTCCCGGCCGACCACCGGTTCGAGCGAGGCTCCCGTCCCGGGTGAGCCCCGCTCGTCGTCACGCGTGCCGTGCGGGCCGTCGGACGGCCCGTGGTCCGCTCCCGTGAGGTGGGAGCGGCGCTTCCTGGGAGGGGTCGAGCCAGTCACGGCCGACCCGTCCTCAGTCGCAGTCGCGGCAGATCGGCTGACCGTTCTTCTCGCGAGCCAGCTGGCTGCGGTGGTGCACCAGGAAGCAGCTCATGCAGGTGAACTCGTCCTGCTGCTTGGGCAGCACTCGGACGGCCAGCTCCTCGTTCGAGAGGTCGGCGCCCGGGAGCTCCAGGCCTTCCGCGGCCTCGAACTCGTCGACGTCGACGGCCGAAGCGGACTTGTCGTTGCGCCGGGCCTTCAGCTCTTCGAGGCTGTCCGAATCGACGTCGTCGTCGGTCTTGCGTGGGGTGTCGTAGTCGGTTGCCATTGTCGCTCTCCCCCTCTGGGTGTCTGCGGTGTCTCCAGCGCACGTAACGCGTGAGAGGCCGGACTTGTGCCCGACCTGAGGCGGAGATTTTGCCTCACATCAAGGTCTGTTACTCAATCGACACCCAACCGGCCCCCTCAAGAGTGATCGGCTGGGATGGCGATGGGGACCGTACACGGTCCGGGTGCCGCACCTCAAAGGCATCTCACCGTGTACTTCCCGTGATCAGGACCCCCGAAAACCAGGACTTTCCCGGCTTTCCGCAGGCCTTCATGATCACACAGAGTGGGCAGCCGGAAAGCCGCCCATGTGATCGATCACACACGGTGACGTCCGTCGCGCCATCGGAAGATTCCGCCCAAAGCGAACATCCCCGCGTGTGTCACAAAGTCGGTCAGATCGGCAGCGTGACCCGCATCACGAGCCCGCCGCCCTCCCTCGGCGTCGCCGAGATGTGACCGCCGTGTGCCCGCGCCACGGACCGGACGATGGACAGGCCGAGGCCCACGCCCTTGTCGCTGCCCGTGCGCTCGGTACGCAGTCGTCTGAACGGCTCGAAGAGGTTGTCGATCTCGTACGCCGGCACGACCGGGCCGGTGTTCGAGACCACCAGCACCGCCTGCCCGTGCTGGACCTGCGTGGTGACCTCCACCCAGCCTTCCTCGGGCACGTTGTACCGCACGGCGTTCTGCACCAGGTTCAGGGCGATCCGCTCCAGCAGCACACCGTTGCCCTGGACGACCGCCGGTTTGCGTTCGCCCCGGATCTCGACGCCCTTGGCCTCCGCCTCGGCGTGCACCTGGTCGATGGCCTGCGAGGCGACCTCCGCCAGGTCCACGGGCTTCCGCTCGACGATCTGGTTGTCGCTGCGGGCGAGCAGCAGCAGGCCCTCCACGAGCTGCTCGCTGCGCTCGTTGGTGGCCAGCAGCGTCTTGCCGAGCTGCTGCAGCTCCACGGGCGCGCCCGGGTCCGACAGGTGGACCTCCAGGAGCGTGCGGTTGATCGCCAGGGGCGTGCGCAGCTCGTGCGAGGCGTTGCCGACGAAGCGCTGCTGCGCCGTGAAGGCCCGCTGCAGCCGCTCCAGCATGTCGTCGAAGGTGTCCGCGAGCTCCTTCAGCTCGTCGTCCGGGCCGTCCAGCTCGATCCGGCGGGACAGGTCCGACCCGGCCACCGCGCGGGCCGTGCGGGTGATCCGGCCGAGCGGTGACAGCACGCGGCCGGCCATGGCGTAACCGAACGCGAAGGCGATCACGGCGAGGCCCAGCAGGGCCAGCAGCGAACGGCTGAGCAGGTTGTCCAGGGCGGTCTGGCGCGACAGGTCGATGCAGTGGCTGACCGCCGAGTTGAACTGGGTGAGCGTCAGGCCGGCGGGATTGTTGATCGCGGGGCAGTCGGGGCTGGAGACCTTGATCTCGTCGCTGGCGCTCACGATCTTGAAGGGTGGCTGGTTGCCCGTGCTGATCGCCTGCGCGGCCAGCAGATAGATGATCGACAGCAGCAGGATGCCGGCGATCAGGAACATGCCGCCGTACAGCAGCGTCAGCCGTATCCGGATGGTCGGGCGCAGCCAGGGGAACGGGGGCTCCGGCCTTCTCGGGTCCCAGGTGGGCTTCGGGGGCGCCTGCGGAGGAGTGGGGGTGGTGGCCACGGCCGTCAGATCCGGTAGCCGGAGCCGGGGACGGTGACGATGACGGGCGGCTCGCCCAGCTTGCGGCGCAGCGTCATCACGGTCACGCGCACCACGTTGGTGAACGGGTCGGTGTTCTCGTCCCAGGCCTTCTCCAGCAGCTGCTCGGCCGAGACGACGGCGCCCTCGCTGCGCATCAGCACCTCGAGGACGGCGAACTCCTTCGGCGCGAGCTGGATCTCCTTGCCGTCGCGGAAGATCTCGCGGCGGTTGGGGTCGAGCTTGATGCCGGCGCGTTCCAGCACCGGCGGCAGCGGCACGCTGGTGCGCCGGCCGAGGGCGCGCACGCGCGCGATGAGCTCACTGAACGCGAACGGCTTGGGAAGGTAGTCGTCGGCGCCGATCTCCAGGCCCTCGACGCGGTCGCTGACGTCTCCCGAGGCGGTGAGCATCAGCACGCGCGTGGGCATGCCGAGTTCGACGATCTTGCGGCAGACGTCGTCGCCGTGCACCAGCGGGAGGTCGCGGTCGAGGACGACCACGTCGTAGTCGTTGACGCCGATGCGTTCCAGGGCGGCCGCACCGTCGTACACGACGTCGACGGCCATGGCCTCCCGGCGCAGTCCGGTGGCCACCGCATCGGCGAGCAGCTGCTCGTCCTCGACGACGAGTACGCGCACGTCGCTTGTCCTTCCTCTGTCCACCCGCGTAGCACGCCAAAAGCGCGCGCGGGCAGGGGTCCGTACGGGGATCGTGTGACCTCCATCCTGCCCTTTTCCGCCATAAGTCGGCTGTAAGACGTCGGTGGCGGCGGAGGATCACCGGAGGATCGGCGGAGGAGCAAGCGCCCGGAGGGGAATAGGAGATTTTCTGCTCCGGTTAGGTTTCCGCGTAAGGGAGCGGGGGGAGGACGGCTTTACACCCCGCGATCACGCTCTGCATGTGCCGCAGCACCATGTGGCACGCCGCGCTCCGCTTGTCGCAGAGCGGGCGTGGGTGTCCGGCACCGTCGCCGCCCAGCCCGGGCAGCGCTGGGCACCTGCAGGAGACGTGATCGCCCCTTCCCAATCGGCACACCCCCGTGCCACCGACCCACGACCCTGGACGAGGGGGCGCAGCATGGACGCTTTCACCGCAGGACTTCTGCAGCGCATAAGGGCGACCGAGACCGACCTGACGCGGGCTCGTGACGAGGGCGACGACTTCCTCGTCGACGTGGAGCTGGCAGAGCTCGACGACCTGCGCCGCCTCGCCGCCGAACACGGTGTGGAGGTCGGCGCGCCCAGCGTCTGATCGGCCAGTGACACCCGTACGGCCGCGCACGACCCGTACGTCAGCAGAGCCCCGGCGAATCCAGCGCCGGGGCTCTGCTGCGTCCTCGGGGGCCGGTCAGTCGTGCCAGGCCCCGAAGTCCTCCAGCAGCCGCTGGAGGGGCTCGAAGACTCCCGGGGTACCCGCGACCGTGAGATCGCGTGAGGGCCGCTCTCCGGGGCGTCCACCGGTCAGGGCGCCCGCCTCCCGGGCGATCAGGTCGCCCGCGGCCACGTCCCAGGCGTTGAGCCCGCGTTCGTAGTACCCGTCGAGCCGGCCGCAGGCCAGGTCGCACAGGTCGACCGCGGCCGAGCCGCCACGCCGGATGTCGCGCAGCAGCGGGATCAGCCGCGCGGCCACCTCGGCCTGGTGGGCGCGGACCTCGGTGACGTAGTTGAAGCCGGTGGAGACCAGCGCGTGTTCCAGGGGCGGGGCGGGGCGGCAGGCGAGTGCGCGCTCGCCGTCCCAGGCGCCGGTGGCCCAGGCGCCGCCGCCGCGTACCGCGTGGTACGTCTCGCCGCGCATGGGGGCGGCGACGACCCCGACCACGGTTTCGCCGTGCTGTTCGGCGGCGATGGACACCGACCAGGTGGGGAGCCCGTACAGGTAGTTGACCGTGCCGTCGAGCGGGTCGATCACCCAGCGGACGCCGCTCGTGCCCTCGGTCGCCGCCCCCTCCTCGCCCAGGAAGCCGTCGTCGGGACGGTGGGCCGAGATCAAGTCGGTGATCAGCTTCTCGGCCGCGATGTCCATCTCGGTGACGACGTCGATGGGGCTCGACTTGGTCGCGGCGACCGCGAGATCGGCCGGCCGGCCGTCGCGCAGCAACTCCCCCGCCCGGCCGGCGGCCTCCTGGGCGAGCTTCAGCAGGTCCGTGTGCAGGCTGTCGGTCACGGGGCTCCTCACGCGTAGGGGCTGTCGGCGCCGGCGGCGGCCGGGCGGGGGGCACGGGCCGGGCAGCAGCCGACGGGGCAGACGTCATGGCTCGCGCCGAGGGCTCCGAGGGCGCACGGCACGACGTCCTGGCCGCGCTCGACGACGGCACGCTCCAGGATCAGCTCGCGGACCGCGGCGGCGAACCGGGGGTCTGCGCCGACGGTGGCCGAGCGGCGCACCGGCAGGCCCAGTTCCTCCGCCTTGGCCTTGGCCTCGGTGTCGAGGTCGTAGAGGACCTCCATGTGGTCGGAGACGAAGCCGATGGGGACCATGACGACCGCCGGGGCCCCGGCCGCGTGCAGCTCCTCGAGGTGGTCGCAGATGTCGGGCTCCAGCCAGGGGATGTGCGGGGCGCCGGAGCGGGACTGGTAGACGAGCCGCCAGGGGTGGTCGACGCCGGTGCGCTCGCGGACGGCGTCGGCGATCAGCTGGGCCACGTCCAGGTGCTGCTCCACGTACGCGCCGCCCTCGCCGTGGGCCTCGACGGGGCCGGAGGTGTCGGCGGACGCGGTGGGGATGGAGTGGGTGGTGAAGGCGAGGTGGGCGTCGGCCCTGGCCTCCTCGGGGAGGTCGGCGAGGGACTCGAGCACCCCGTCGATCATGGGCTGGAGGAAGCCGGGGTGGTTGAAGTAGTGCCGCAGCTTGTCGACCCGGGGCAGGTCCACTCCCTCGGCCTCCAGGGCGGCCAGCGCGTCCGCGAGGTTCTCGCGGTACTGGCGGCAGCCCGAGTAGGAGGCGTAGGCGCTGGTGGCGAGGACGAGGATGCGGCGGCGGCCGTCGGCGGCCATCTCGCGCAGGGTGTCCGTCAGGTACGGGGCCCAGTTGCGGTTGCCCCAGTAGACCGGCAGGTCCAGGCCGTGCTCGGTGAAGTCCTTGCGCAGGGCGTCCAGCAGGGCGCGGTTCTGGTCGTTGATCGGGCTGACCCCGCCGAACAGGAAGTAGTGCTGCCCGACCTCCTTGAGGCGTTCCGTGGGGATGCCGCGCCCACGGGTCACGTTCTCCAGGAACGGGACCACGTCGTCCGGGCCCTCCGGGCCGCCGAACGAGAGCAGGAGCAGGGCGTCGTAGGGGGTGGCATCGAGCGCGTCTGGCATGTCTCGATCCTGCCACCCGGCACTGACCGGCCGGAAACAGCGGGGTGAAGAGTCGGGTTCCGGCCGGTTTTCGGCCGGTTTTCCCTCCTGTGGTTCCGGCTGCATTCCCGGGTGCATCAGGGTCCCCTTACTCGTAAGCTGTATCGGCCGCGTTCGCGCCTTACGCCTTACGCCCGAAGACCGGAGACCCCCGTGCCGAGCCCCTACCGCGCCCTGTTCGCCGCCCCCGGCACCAAGGGGTTCTCCGCCGCGGGGTTCGTCGGCCGGATGCCGCTGTCGATGATGGGCATCGGCGTGGTCACGATGGTCTCCCAGCTCACCGGGCGGTACGGGCTCGCGGGCGCGCTGTCGGCCACCATCGCGCTGTCCGCCGCCGCGATCGGGCCGCAGATATCCCGGCTGGTGGACCAGTACGGCCAGCGCCGGGTGCTGCGCCCGGCCACCCTGGGGGCGCTCGCCGCGTCGGCCGGACTGCTGCTCGCGGCGCACCTTCGGTGGCCGGACTGGGTGCTGTTCGTGTGCGCCGCCGGCATCGGCTGCGTACCGAGCCTGGGGGCGATGATCCGGGCCCGCTGGGCGGCGCTGTACCGGGGCACCGAGAAGCTGCACACCGCTTACTCGTTCGAGTCGGTGGTGGACGAGGTCTGCTTCATCTTCGGGCCGATCATCTCCATCGGCCTGTCCACGGCGTGGTTCCCGGAGGCGGGCCCGCTGCTGGCCGCCTGTTTCCTTGCGGCCGGCGTCTTCTGGCTGACCGCCCAGCGCGCCACGGAGCCCGAGCCGCACCCGCGCGAGCACCACGGTGGCGGTACGGCGATGCGCTCGGCCGGCCTGCGGGTGCTGGTGGCCACCTTCGTCGCCACCGGGGCGATCTTCGGGGCGGTCGACGTGGCCACCGTCGCCTTCGCCGACGAGCGCGGGCACAAGGGCACGGCCAGTGTGGTCCTCGCGCTGTACGCGGCGGGTTCGTGCGCGGCCGGGGTGGTCTTCGGGCTGCTGCGCCCGGCGGGGACGCCGGAACGCCGGTGGCTGCTGGGCGTGTGTGCGATGTCCGTGAGTATGATCCCCCTCCTACTGGTCGGAAACTTGTCGCTTCTGGCCGTGGCGCTGTTCGTTGCGGGTCTGTCCATCGCGCCGACGATGATCACGACGATGTCCCTCATCGAAGAGCACGTACCTCGCGCACAGCTCACCGAGGGCATGACCTGGGTGAGCACCGGCCTGGCGGTCGGGGTCGCGCTCGGCTCCTCCGTGGCCGGCTGGGTGATCGACGCAGCCGGGGCGCACGCCGGGTACGGGGTTCCGGCGGTGTCCGGGGCCGTCGCGGTCGCGGTCGGTTTCCTCGGGTACCGCCGGCTCAGCAGGCCGGCTCCGGGTCGGGGAGGCACCCTTGAGCACCACAGCGAGCGGGCAGAGCGGCACCTGGCGTAACTGGGGAGGCAACGTCGTCGCCCGTCCCGCGCGGGAGGTGACGCCCGCCTCGGTGGAGGAACTGGCCGCGGCGGTGCGGCGGGCCGCCGAGGACGGCCTGAAGGTGAAGGCCGTCGGCACAGGGCACTCCTTCACGGCCATCGCGGCCACCGACGGCGTGTTGATACGCCCTCAACTGTTGACCGGTATCCGCACCATCGACCGGGACGCCATGACGGTCACCGTCGAGGCCGGCACTCCGCTCAAGAGGCTCAACCTCGCCCTGGCCCGCGAGGGTCTGTCGCTGACCAACATGGGCGACATCATGGAGCAGACGGTCTCCGGGGCGACCAGCACCGGCACGCACGGCACCGGCCGTGAGTCGGCCTCGATCGCCGCCCAGATCAGGGGGCTGGAGCTGGTCACGGCCGACGGGTCGGTGCTCACCTGCTCGGAGAAGGGGACCGAAGAAGAACGCGCGGTGTTCGCGGCCGCCCGCATCGGCCTGGGCGCCCTGGGCATCGTCACCGCGATCACCTTCGCCGTCGAGCCCCTCTTCCTGCTCACGGCCCGTGAGGAACCGATGCCCTTCGACCGGGTCCTGGCCGAGTTCGACCAACTCTGGGCCGAGAACGAGCACTTCGAGTTCTACTGGTTCCCGCACACCGGCAACACCAACACCAAGCGGAACAACCGCAGCGCCGGACCGGAGAAGCCGATCGGGCAGCTCACCGGCTGGTTCGAGGACGAGTTCCTCTCCAACGGCGTCTTCCAGGTGGCCAACTGGGTCGGCCGCGCGGCGCCGGCGACCATCCCGGCCATCGCCCAGATCTCCAGCCGGGCGCTGTCCGCCCGGACCTACACGGACATCCCGTACAAGGTCTTCACCTCGCCCCGCCGGGTGCGGTTCGTGGAGATGGAGTACGCCGTCCCGCGCGAGGCGCTGGGCGACACGCTGCGGGAACTCAAGGCGATGGTCGACCGCTCGAACCTCAGGGTCAGCTTCCCGGTCGAGGTGCGCACCGCCCCGGCCGACGACATCACCCTGTCCACCGCGTCCGGGCGGGACAGCGCCTACGTCGCCGTCCACATGTTCAAGGGCACCCCCTACCAGGCGTACTTCACCGCCGCCGAGCGCATCTTCACCGCACACGAGGGACGGCCCCACTGGGGCAAGGTGCACACGCGGGACGCCGCGTACTTCGCCGAGGCCTACCCGCGGTTCGGCGAGTTCACGGCCCTTCGGGACCGGCTGGACCCGGACCGGCGGTTCCAGAACGACTACCTGCGGCGGGTGCTGGGGGCGTAAGGCGCCCGCCGGCCGGGGGGAAAGAGACGGGAGGGCCCGCTTCCGGGGGCCGCGTGAACTACGCCACGTCCAAGATCGCGGAAAGCGCTTGCGGACGGCCGGGGCGGGACCCCCGGCAGAAGTTCGGCGGCGCGCCCATCCACGCACATGGTCCAAATGGAGTACTGTTGCGAGCCCTGGGTATCGGTCTCCCGCCAGGGTGTCCGGAGCCTTGCAGGAGCGCCGGGAGGGGGCTAGTTGCACAGGGTGACGGAGTTGGTCACTTAGCGTTGCGAACAGGTAACCGTGCCATAACGGCGTTCCAGGGCCCGCGCCCGACACGCCGGGCAACTCGGCAAGGTTGTGGCAGGCTGCACCCGGGCAGGCCACACTCGACTAGCGGAAGCAGCGACGCACGTGACGTCGGCAGCAGGCACCACCCGGGAGGTCCCCATGCCCGAACTGCGTGTCGTGGCCGTCTCCAATGACGGCACACGGCTGGTGCTGAAGGCTGCCGACGCAACGGAGTACACACTTCCGATCGACGAACGGCTGCGCGCCGCCGTGCGCGGCGACCGGCCCCGCCTCGGCCAGATCGAGATCGAGGTGGAGAGCCATCTCCGGCCCCGTGACATCCAGGCGCGGATACGAGCGGGCGCGACCGCGGAAGAGGTCGCGCAACTCGCCGGCATCCCCGTCGACCGGGTGCGGCGCTTCGAGGGCCCGGTACTGGCCGAGCGCGCCTTCATGGCCGAGCGGGCCCGCAAGACCCCGGTCCGTCGGCCCGGCGAGAACTCCGGTCCGCTGCTCGGCGAGGCCGTTCAGGAACGCCTGTTGCTGCGCGGCGCCGAGAAGGACACCGTGCAGTGGGACTCCTGGCGCCGCGACGACGGCACCTGGGAGGTCATGCTGGTCTACCGGGTCGCGGGCGAGCCGCACTCGGCGAGCTGGACGTACGACCCGCCCCGGCGGCTCGTCCAGGCCGTCGACGACGAGGCGCGCTCCCTGATCGGGGAGTCCGACGACCTCGGCGCGCCCGAGCCGAGCTTCCCGTTCGTGCCGCGCATCGCCCGCCTGCCGCGCGAGCGCACCCTCGGCGCCCTGGACCGGGACCGGCCCAGCCTGCCTTCGCAGTCGTCCGAGCCGGCCGAGGAGAGCACGGGCGAACGCGACTCGCTGACCAGCCTCCTGGAGGCGGTGCCCAGCTTCCGGGGTGACCTGGTGGTCCCGGAGCTGCCCGCGGCGGACTCCTCCGAGGAGCCCCCGGACACCGAACCGGAGGCGGAGGAACCCCCCGCCCCGGCGGCTTCGGCCGGTTCCGCCTACGCCGACGTCCTCATGCCCCGCTCGGTCACCAGCCACCGGGACCGTCTGATCGGCGCCACCGACCGGCAGGCCGAGGCCGACGGGGTCCGTCCCGGCCGCCGGGCCGCGGTGCCGAGCTGGGACGAGATCGTGTTCGGGACCCGGCGCAAGAAGCAGGAGTGACGGCCGTACCGCAGTTCGGCCGTACCGGATTTACGGCCGTACTGGTGTGACGGCTGTACGGGCCGTCACCCATGAGGGGGCTTCCGGGCAGGAAGCCCCTTCCTTGTACCGCTACTCGGGCTCCGCCCCCGTCGCCACCGGCCGGGACGGGTCCGAGGACCACTCGGACCAGGAGCCCACGTACAGCGCGGCCGGAATGCCCGCGACCGCGAGGGCCAGCACCTCGTGCGCGGCCGAGACGCCCGAGCCGCAGTAGACGCCCACCTCGGCGCCCTCCGACGCGCCGAGGTCCTTGAAACGCGCCCGCAGTTCGTCGGCGGGCAGGAACCGGCCGTCCGCCGTCACGTTCTCGGTCGTCGGTGCGGACACGGCGCCCGGGATGTGCCCGCCGACCCGGTCGATGGGCTCGACATCACCCTGGTACCGCTCCGCCGCCCGTGCGTCGAGGAGTACACCGGAGCGGGCGAGCGCGGCGGCGGCGTCCGCGTCGAGCAGCCCCCCGGCAGCCGGCACGGGCTCGAAGTCGCCCGGCGCCGGGGTGGGTACGTCCGTCGACAGCGGCCCCTCCCAGGCCGGCAACCCGCCGTCGAGAACCCTCACGTCCGGGTGACCCGTCCAGCGCAACAGCCACCACGCCCGCGCGGCCGCCCAGCCCTGCCCGCCGTCGTACACGACCACCGGCCGGCCCGACGACACGCCCGCCCTGCGCATCGCGGCGCCGAACTCGGCGATGTCGGGCAGCGGATGACGGCCCCGCTCCCCCGGCGCCGAGGCCAGTTCCCGGTCCAGGTCGACGAACACGGCACCGGGCAGATGCCCGGCCGCGTACTCGGCCCGCCCGTCGAAGGCCGGTTCCCCGGCCGCCCTGGCCAGGCTGAGCTGCCAGCGGACGTCGAGCAGCACGGGCGGATTGGCGCCGGTCAAGTCGTGCGCGAGTTCGGTTGCGATGATGATGGCGTTCATGGCGTCCATCCTTACGTCAGGGGTGGCCGCGTCGTCCAGGTCCGGCTAATCTGCTCGGCCGGACAGGTTCGATCACCGAGCGTACGGGGTCGAGCACGTGGTGTACATCCGATGAACACCAGGTGAGGGGTCGGGGAGAGAGTGACGATGACCGAGGCACGGGGGCCGTTCGGCCCGAGACGCGGCACGCACGGTCGGCGCGCGCCCGGCACACCCTGCTGGGTGAGTCTCATGGTGCACGGGCTGACCGCGACCGAGAGGTTCTACGGGGAGCTGTTCGGCTGGAAGTTCGAACCGGGCCCCCAGCAGCTCGGACCCTATTCCTGGGCACTGCTCGACGGCCACCGCGTGGGGGGCATCGGCCAACTGGCGCCGGACCTCCACCTGCCCATCGCCTGGACGCCGCACTTCGCCACGGACGACGTCGACCGGACGGCCGAAGCGGTACGGCTGTGCGGCGGCACCGTGGGCGTGGGCCCCGTGGAGGCCCGCGGCACCGGGCGGCTGGTGATCGGCTCCGACACCTCGGGGGCCGTGTTCGGCGTCTGGCAGGGAGTACCGGGTACCGGAACGGCCGTCACCGGCGTCCACGGCACGCCCGCCTGGACCGAGCTGCTGACCTTCGAGACCGCGAGCGTCACCAAGTTCTACAAGACGCTGTTCGGTTACGAGGAGGAGCCGGTGGTCTCGGCCGGCCTGGACTACGTGACCCTGCGTCTGGACGGCGTCCCGGTCGCCGGGGTGCACGGCGTCGGCCACTCCCTGCCCCGGGACCGGGGCTCGCACTGGCTGACGTACTTCCAGGTCGACGACGCGGACGCCGCGCTGCGGCGGGTGGCCGAGCTGGGCGGACGGGTGCTCGAACCCGCCCATGACAGTCCGCACGGCCGGGTGGCGAAGGTGGCGGACCCGGAGGGCGCGCTGTTGGCGCTCGTCCAGGACCCGCGCTGAGAGCCCGGGCGGGACGCTCGGGGGCCGCTCAGGGGGTGGAGACCGGGAGGACGTCCGGGGACAGGGCGGCCGCGCGTGCCGACGCCGCCGTCATCCGGCGGCGGTGATGGCGACGGCACAGCACCTCGTAACCGATCTCGTCGGCCGACTGGTTGACGTCGCCGACGACCACCTGGGCGCCCTCGACCACCATGACACCGCCCACCGTGCGGGCGTTGTGGGTGGCCCGGGCTCCGCACCAGCACAGCGCCTCGACCTGGAGCACCTCGACCCGGTCGGCGAGTTCCACCAGCCGCTGGGAGCCGGGGAACAGCTTGGAGCGGAAGTCGGTGGTGATGCCGAAGGCGTACACGTCGATGTCCAGGTCGTCGACCACGCGCGCGAGCTGGTCGATCTGCTCCGGCGCCAGGAACTGCGCCTCGTCGGCGATCACGTAGTCCGCGCGGCCGCCGTGGGAGAGGTGGTCGACGAGGTACACGTACAGGTCCTGCCCGTCCTCGACCTCGACCGCGTCGGTGACCAGGCCGAGCCGGGAGGACAGCTTGCCCTGGCCGGCCCGGTCGTCACGGGTGAAGATCATTCCGGCGAGACCGCGCGCGGAGCGGTTGTGCTCGATCTGCAGAGCCAGGGTCGACTTCCCGCAGTCCATCGTTCCGGAGAAGAACACCAGCTCGGGCATGGGGGATTGAGCACCTTTCGGCGGAGGCATCGGGGACCGCGGGCGACCGCGGGCCGGCGGACGGTTCTTCAGGAGCGTACTTCGAGCAGGGGGACCAACTGCTCGGCAGGGGTCATGGAGCCGTGGTTGCCGACCATCGACGACTCCTTCGGCTCCCGCTCGGAGGCGATGAGCAGCACGTCGTCGTACGCCGCCGCGACCACGTCGCCGATGCGCGCGCGCACCCGGTCGTCGATGTGCGCCCCGAACCAGCCCGCCGCGACGGCCTCGTCCCGGGAAGCCACCCAGAACTGCTCGCCGAGCACCTCGCGCCAGACGGTCAGGACGTCGTCCTCGGCGCCCGGCACCGCGTACACGTGGCGGGCCCGGCCCTCGCCGCCGAGCAGGGCGACCCCGGCGCGCAGCTCCCAGTCCTCGTCGAAGTCGATGCGGTGCTGCTCGTCGAACGGGATGTCGACCATGCCGTGGTCGGCGGTGACGTAGAGCGCGCTGCGCGGGGGAAGTTGCTCGGCGAGGCGCTGGACCAGCCGGTCGACGTACATCAGCTGGCCGCGCCAGGTGTCGGAGGCGATGCCGTAGCGGTGGCCGGCGCCGTCCAGTTCGGCGTAGTACGTGTAGACCAGGGAGCGGTCGGCGGCGGCCAGTTGCTCGGCCGCGAGGTCCATGCGCTCCTCACCGGTCAGCCGCCCGAGGAAGGTGCCGCCGCTCAGGGCGACCTGGGTCAGCGGGGTGTTCGCGAAGACGGGGGACGACACCTGGGCGGCGTGCACACCCGCCTCGTGGGCCAGCTGGAAGACGGTGGGGTACGGCTGCCACGCGGCGGGCGGCGTCCACGGGTTCCAGCGGAGCTGGTTCATCAGCTCACCGGTCGCCGGGTTGCGGACCGTGTAGCCGGGCAGGCCGTGCGCGCCCGGCGGCAGGCCGGTGCCGACGGAGGCCAGGGAGGTGGCGGTGGTCGCCGGGTAACCGGCGGTGATCGGGCGGCCGGTGCCACCACGGGAACTGCCCAGCAGCGAGGTCAGGAAGGGGGCCTCGTCCGGGTGGGCCTTGATCTGCTCCCAGCCGAGGCCGTCGACCAGGAACACGCAGTTGCGGTCGGCCGGAGTCAGTTCCGTGATCGCCGCGGTCATACCGGGTACGGACATCCCGGCGGCCAGGGTGGGCAGCAGGTCGGCGAGCGACCCGGCGCCGTACTCGGGCAGCGGGGCGGAGTCGAGGGAGAGCGGTTCCGGGTGGTCCCAGGCCGCTGCCGTGGACTGGGTCATCAGCGACTGACGTCCGCGGTCGCCTCGGAGATGGCCTGGGCGAAGGCGAGCGCCTGACGCACCGTCTCCGGCCCGTCCCCGGCCTCGCTGACGCGCAGGCTGAGATCGTCCGCCGTGGAGCTGCCCGTGTAGCCGTGGTCCGCCTCGCAGTTGGGGTCGCCGCAGGCGGCGGGTTCGAGGTCGATACGGGAGACGGCGCCCCAGCCGATGGTCAGCACGACCTCGCGGGGCAGGGTGCCCGGCTTGTACTGCTCCGGGTTGGCGACCACACGGCTGACCACGACCGACGAGATCCGGCCGAGCTTCACCGACTCGGTGGACGTCGTGGCGTACGGCGTGGGAGAGGTGTTGTCGGCGGCCTGCTCGTCGGTGTGGCTGACGATGAAGCGGTTGCCGGTGAGGACGAGCACGGTGACGTGCCGCCGCACCTCGTTCTGGTCGAAGGTGGTCTCCTGGTGGACCAGGTACGACCGGATGGGCTCGCCGCCCAGGGCGGCCTCCACCGCCTCGGCCACGAGGGCCGGGTAGTAGCCGCTGCGCTCGATCGCCGCGCGCAGCCCCTGGGTCGTCGTACTGGTCTTGGCCATGACGTCCATCCTAATCCGTGGGCAGGGGCGGTCCGGGCCAGTCGGGGGCAGCCGTGCGGGAGCCCGCGGCGGTGTGCGGGTGCCTGACCACGAGTTCCTGCACGATGTCGAGCCGCTCGGCGGCGATCAGGCAGGAGACGGGCTCGGTGCCGCCCGCGTCGGCCTCGAAGGCGACCACCACGGGCGGCGTCCCGCCGAGGAATCCCCGCAGCCTTGTCGTCTCGGCGGCGGTGGGTGCGCGGAACTCGGGGTCCTGGAAGGCGAGCGGGCAGGACACGAACGCCGGGCCCGCGAAGACCAGCTCCAGGCCGTGGTGGTACGAGAGGTCGTACCCGGCGGCCAGTCGCAGCCGGCCCGCGTCCCAGGCGATCACCTCCCAGTCCCACCAGCTTCCCTCGGGCAGCGTCCGGCCGGCGGCGATCTCCATGTGTCCTGCGTCCTTCCCGGCTCAGTAGACCGGCAGGGTCCGCGGGCCGAGGTCGTCGCGGGCGGGCGGGGGCGCGAGGCGTACGGAGGCGCTCAGGACGCTGACGCCCCGCGGGGCGACCACGACGGGTTCCAGGGTGACCGCGACGACCTCGGGGTGGTCGTCGACCAGGCGGGACACGCGCTGCAGCAGTTCCTCCAGGGCCGGGGTGTCCACGGGGGTGGAGCCGCGCCAGCCGAACAGCAGCGGCGCCGTCCGGATCGACCTCACCAGGGAGGTCGCGTCCCGGTCGGTCACCGGGACCAGCCGGTGCGCCATGTCGCCGAGCAGCTGGGAGGCGGCACCGGCGAGCCCGAAGGAGAGCACCGCCCCGGCCGCGGGGTCGATCACGGCCCGTACGACGGTGTCGACGCCCCGCGGTGCCATCGTCTGCACCACCGGCCGCAGCTCGTCGGGGCCGCCGAACAGCCCGGTCAACTCGGCGTACGCCCAGCGCAGTTGCTCCTCATCGGCGAGGTCGAGGCGTACGCCGCCGAGGTCGGCGCGGTGCCTGAGGTGCGGGGCGGTGGCCTTGAGGGCCACGGGGTAGCCGAGGGCGCGCGCGGCTTTGGCGGCGGCGTCCGGGTCGGGGGCGGGCAGCGCGCGGTGCACCCGGATGCCGTACTTGCCGAGCAGCTCGCAGGTCTCCTCCGTGCCGAGGGTGAGGCCCTGCCCGCGTGCGAGCAGCCCGTCGATCAGCCGGGCCGCCCCCTTCTCGTCGATGTCGTCGTACTCGGGCACCTTCCCGGGGTCGGCGGCCTCCCTGCGCCACTGCGCGTACTTCACGGCCTCGGCGAGGGCGCGGACGGCCCGCTCGGCGGCGGGGTAGGCGGGGATCAGGCGCGAGCAGTTCTGCTCGGTGGCCGCGGCCGGGGCGGGCCGGGGCACCTCCGCCGCCGCGGGCGGTCGTCCGGCGGGCCGGTGGGGGTCTTCCCGCTCGGGTGCGGCCGGTGCCGTACTGGCCGCCGCCGACAGCGCCTCCGCGAGGCCCCCGAGCTCCACGTGCACGACGAGCACCGGCTTCCCCGGTACGCCGGCGGCGGCCGACCGCAGCGCCTGGGCCAGCTCCGCGTCCCCGGGCGACGCCTCCCCGATGGCCGGTATGGCGGTCACCACGACCGCGTCGCACGTGTCGTCGGCCAGCGCCTGGGACAGCGCCCTGTGGAAGTCCTCCGCCGAGGCCTCCGTCGTCAGGTCGAGCGGCCGCGAGGGCCGCAGCCCCTCTGCGAGGCACTGGTCGTACGTCAGCAGCCCGAGCGACTCCGAGTTCCCGAGGATCGCCACCCGCGGTCCGGGGGGCAGCGGCTGCCGGGCGAGCAGCAGCCCCGCGTCGACCAGCTCGGTGATCGTGTCGACCCGGATCACCCCGGCCTGCCTGAGCAGCGCGGACACGGTCGCGTGCGGCAGCCGGGTGGCCCGTACCGCATGCCCCTGCGGGGCTGACCCGGCGCCCTGCACCACCACCAGCGGCTTGGCCGCGGCGGTCCGCCGGGCGAGCCGGTTGAACTTGCGGGGGTTGCCGATGGACTCCAGGTACATGAGGACGACGTCGGTGTCCGGGTCGTCGTACCAGTACTGCAGGACGTCATTGCCGGAGACGTCCGCGCGGTTGCCGGACGACACGAAGGTGGACACGCCGGTGACGCCGGTGACGCCTCCGCCGCGCCGGTGCAGCCGGGACAGCAGCGCGATGCCGATGGCACCGGACTGGGCGAAGAGTCCGATGTGGCCCGGGCGTGGCATCTCGGGGGCGAGGGAGGCGTTGAGCCGGACGTCCGGCGAGGTGTTGATGATCCCGAAGGCGTTCGGCCCGATGATCCGCATGCCGTACGTGCGGGCCTGCCGGACCAGTGCGCGCTGCCGTTCGCGCCCGTCGGGCCCGGCCTCCGCGTACCCGGCGGAGAGCACGACGAGGCCCTGCACTCCGTGCTCGCCGCACTCCGCGACCACCTCGGGCACGTGTTCGGCGGGCACGGCCACGACGGCCAGGTCCACGGGGCCGTCGACGTCCCGCACCGAGCGGTACGCGGGCACGCCGTCGACCTCCTTCAGGTCCTCGGGGAAGGCCCGGTTCACGGCGTACAGGTGTCCGGTGTAGCCGGCGGCCCGGATGTTGCCGAGCACACCGCGTCCCACTCCCCCGGGCGTGCGCCCGGTACCGACCACGGCGACCGCACCCGGCACCAGCAGCCGCCGGACCGAGCGCGCCTCGGCGCGCTGTTCGCGCGCGTACTGGACGGCGAGCGAGCGGTCGGTGGGTTCGAGGTCGAACTCCAGGCGTACGACGCCGTCTTCGAAGCTGCGTTTCTGGGTGTACCCGGCGTCCGTGAACACCTTGATCATCTTGGTGTTGGCGGGGAGCACCTCGGCGGCGAAGCGGCGGATACCTCGCTCGCGCGCGACGGCCCCGATGTGCTCCAGCAGGGCGGAGGCGACCCCGCGGCCCTGGTGCGCGTCCTGCACCAGGAAGGCGACCTCGGCCTCGTCGGAGGGCCCGGAGGCGGGCATGCCGTCGGCGTCGATGCGGTCATAGCGTACGGTGGCGATGAACTCGCCGCCGACCGTGGCCGCGAGTCCCACCCGGTCCACAAAGTCGTGGTGCGTGAAGCGGTGGACGTCCTTGGCGGACAGGCGCGGGTACGGGGCGAAGAAGCGGTAGTACTTCGACTCGTCCGAGACCTGTTCGTAGAAGCTGACCAGCCGGTCGGCGTCATCGACGGTGATGGGCCGAATGCGCGCGGTGCCGCCATCGCGCAGCACCACGTCCGCCTCCCAGTGGGCGGGGTACTCGTGCCGGTCCTGCCGGTCCGCCGGGGTCTGCATGGGCCCCAGAGTACGGCTCGCGTCCGACAACGGCGCGAGGCAGTCTGTGGAGGACGGCGTCGGATCGAGGCCGCGATCCGACGCCGGCTCCGGACGGGACGAAGCTCCGTCCGGGCATGTGTCGTGAATATGGGAAACTGGTCTAGACAACAGAGCGGTCTAGGCAACACCGAGAACTGAAGGGCAGCAACACATGGCTGAGCGCCGCGTCAACGTCGGCTGGGCCGAGGGCCTCCACGCCCGCCCCGCCTCCATCTTCGTCCGAGCCGCCACGGCCGCAGGCGTGCCGGTGACGATCGCCAAGACCGGCGGCACTCCGGTCAACGCGGCCTCCATGCTGGCCGTCCTCGGCCTCGGCGCCCAGGGCGGCGAGGAGATCGTGCTCGCCTCCGACGCCGAGGGTGCGGACGCCGCCCTGGACCGTCTGGCGAAGCTGGTCTCCGAGGGGCTCGAGGAGCTGCCCGAGACCGTCTGAGCCCGGACCGCACAGAACGGCGGAGCCGCGTCGCCCTTTCCGGGCGGCGCGGCTCCGCCGTTTCACCGGGAATTCCGGGCGCACCACGAATTCGGACAGGGGGAAATACACCTCGCCGAATTACTCCTCTTTGTATACGGCGCCCGTGTTAATGCCGCAGGCTCGGCATGTTTACGGCTTGTTGCGAAGTCCTCACACGTTCCGGGCGGTCGGCGCCGCCCGGGAAACGCAGCCGGTGGGCGGCCGTCGCCCGCTCGGTGTGCAGCAAGGTGATCGCCCGCGCGCGTTCGCCGTCGCCGCGCGCCACCGCGTCCACGATGGCGCCGTGCTCCGCCCAGGACTCCACCGGATCGGCGGGTGCCTCCACCGCGTACATCCAGGCGATCTTGTGCCGCAGCTGGGTGAGCACGGAGGTCAGTGCGTGGCTGCCGGAGGCCTGGGCCAGCGTCTCGTGGAACCAGCCGCCCAGGGAGCGCAGATCCTCGCTGCTGCCCCTGCGGGCCCGCTCCTGACCCAGTCTCACCAGGCCGCGCAGCACCTTCAGATGGGCCTCCGTGCGCCGTTGGGCGGCCCGGGCGGCACCGAGCGGCTCCATCAGCACGCGCATCTCCAGCAGGTCGGCGGCCTCCTGCTCGGTCGGTTCGGCGACGCACGCGCCCGCGTGCCGCCGGGTCACCACGAAGCCCTCGGCCTCCAGGGTGCGCAGGGCCTCGCGGACGGGGACGCGCGAGACGCCGTAGCGGCGGGCGAGGAGCTCCTCGGTGAGCCGGCCGCCGCGCTCGTAGACACCGGCCACGATGTCGTCCCGGATCGCCGTGCATACCGAGTGCGCCGGAATACGCATACCGACCTCCGCCAATAATCCCCGTGAAACGCCGCCGATTGACGTCCGTTCCGTGACTCTATTGCAATGGGCGGGAATTTCCGACGGCGGGTCGGAATCCATGGAGTTTTTTTGGACAGTGGCGGCCGGCAAGGTGGCGCGGAAACCACGAAAGCCCCGGCTCTCGGGCCGGGGCTTCGGGTGGGGGGTGGATCTTGGGGGAACCGAGAGATCCGGGGGGATCCCGGGTCAGACGTTCACGCCGTGCTTGCGGAGGTAGGCGATGGGGTCGACGTCCGAACCGTAGTCGGGGCCGGTGCGGGCCTCGAAGTGGAGGTGCGGCCCGGTGGTGTTGCCGGTCGAGCCGGACAGGCCGATCTGCTGGCCCGGGGTGACCTTCTGGCCGACCGAGACCCCGATGGACGACAGGTGGCCGTACTGGGTGTACATGCCGTCGGCCATCTTGATCACGATCTGGTTGCCGTACGCCCCGCCCCAGCCGGTGGACACCACGGTGCCCGCGCCGACCGCGTGGACGGCGGTGCCGCTCGCGGCGTGGAAGTCGATACCGGTGTGCGAGCCGGACGACCACAGGGAGCTGCTGGCCTGGTAACCGGTGGAGACGTACGAGCCGGTGATCGGCGCGACGAACTGGTTCAGCCGCTTGCGCTCGGCCGCACGGGCCGCCCGTGCCTTGGCCTCCCGCGCTGCCTCGCGCGCCTTCTGCGCCTGCTCGGCGGCCTTCTTGCGCGCGGCCTCCTCGGCCGCCTTCCGCTCGGCGGCCTCCTTCTGGGCGTCGGCCTGGGCGTCGATCTGCTCGGGCACCGAGTCGCTGATGGTGATGACCGGGGTGAGGGCGGTCTGCTCGGGCGCGGGCGCGGGCTCGGCGGCGAGCGCCGGAGCGGCGAGGGCGCCGATGGCGCCGGTGGTGGCGAGGGCCGCGACGCCCGCGGCGCGGGCGGTGGTGCGGTGCATCCGGCCGGGACGGCGGTGCTTCCCGGTGGCGCGGGTGAACGCCATGAAGTGGCTGATCCTTTCCTTCCTTCTCGCCTACCGGGTTAGCTGACGGGTTCGGAGCAGGAAGGTCTCCTACGGGCCCCCTCGCGGTGTGCGCGGGCGTCCGATTCACCCCAAGGGACGATGGGTCCCCGGCTCCCCTGGCTCGCGCCGTACGGGGACTCGGCGATGGCTGTCCGGTGCCGCGGGTGCGGCGCGATGCCTGACGAACAGCCCGGACGACGCTAAGCGGCGCACCTTTCAATCCTCAAACGCAACAGGGCTTTTGTAGCGCATCCCACAGGGCAGACAGGCAACCTCCGCCCCAATTCGGACATCCTGCTCAGACTTCGGGAACACCGTGGGGCCCTGGCGATCCATCGGTCACCAGGGCCCCACGCGCGCGTGCCGCTGCCGCGCGGCTGCCGGCCTTGCCGGGCTTGCCGGTTACTCGGCGGTCACGACGGAGACCTCGCCGACGCCGAGCGCCTCGACGGGCTCCTTGATCTGTGCCGCGTCCCCGACCAGGACCGTCACCAGGCGGTCCACCGGGAAGGCGTTGACGACCGCGGCGGTCGCCTCCACCGTGCCGGTCGCGGCGAGCTGCCGGTACAGCGTCGCCTGGAAGTCGTCGGGCAGGTGCTGCTCGACCTGGTCGGCCAGCGTGCTCGCCACGGCGGCCGCCGTCTCGTACTTCAGCGGCGCCACCCCGACGAGGTTCTGCACGGCCACGTCGCGCTCGGCGTCGGTGAGCCCCTCCGCGGCGAGCGTGCGCAGCACCGTCCACAGGTCCTGCAGCGCGGGACCGGTGTTCGGGGTGTCCACGGAGCCGCTGATGGCGAGCATCGAGGCGCCGTTGCCCTCGGGGCCGGACCTCAGGACCTGCCCGAACGCGCGCACGCCGTAGGTGTAGCCCTTCTCCTCGCGCAGCACACGGTCCAGGCGGGAGGTGAGGGTGCCGCCGAGGCAGTAGGTGCCGAGCACCTGGGCGGGCCACACGCGGTCGTGCCGGTCGGGGCCGACGCGGCCGATGAGCAGCTGGGTCTGGACGGCGCCCGGACGGTCGACGATGACGACGCGTCCGGTGTCGTCGGCGGTCACCGGCGGCACCGGGCGGGGCTGGGCCGAGGAGCCCTGCCAGACGCCCAGGGTCTCGCCGAGCAGCGCGTCCAGATCGATGCCGGTCAGGTCGCCGACCACCACGGCGGTGGCGGTGGCGGGCCGCACATGCCGGTCGTAGAAGGCGCGGACGGCGGCCGAGTCGATCTTGGCGACGGTGTCCTCGGTGCCCTGGCGCGGCCGGGACATGCGGGAGGTCGCCGGGAAGAGCTGCCGGGACAGCTCCTTGGCGGCCCGGCGGGAGGGGTTGGCCAGCTCGTGCGGGATCTCGTCGAGGCGGTTGCGCACCAGCCGCTCGACCTCGCCGTCGGCGAACGCGGGCGCCCTGAGGGCGTCGGCCAGCAACCCGAGCCCCTTGGCCAGGCGGGAGGCCGGGACCTCCAGGCTGAGGCGGACGCCGGGGTGGTCGGCGTGCGCGTCGAGCGTGGCGCCCGCCCGCTCGAGCTCGGCGGCGAACTCCTCGGCCGAGTGCTTGTCCGTGCCCTCGGAGAAGGCCCGGGCCATGATCGTGGCGACACCGTCCAGACCGGTCGGCTCGGCGTCCAGGGGGGCGTCCAGGAGCACCTCGACGGCGACGACCTGCTGGCCGGGGCGGTGGCAGCGCAGGACGGTCAGGCCGTTGTCGAGCGCGCCGCGCTCGGGGGCCGGGAACGCCCACGGCCTGGCCTCGCCCGCCTGGGGCTGCGGGTGGAACTCCATAGCGGCGAGCTCGCTCACTTGCCGGCCTCCTCGTTCGCGTTCTGGTCGGCGTCCGCTTCCACGGTGGCCTCGGACTCCGGGTCCTCGGGTACGTCCACGTCCTCGGTCTCCTCGGCGGCCTCCGCGGAGACCGGCTCGTAGACGAGCACCGCGCGGTTGTCGGGGCGCAGGCGGGCCTTGGCGACCTCCTGGACCTCCTCGGGGGTCACCTCGAGGACGCGCTGGACGGCCGTGAGGGCGAGCTGCGGGTCGCCGAAGAGGACCGCGTACCGGCACAGTTCGTCGGCGCGGCCCGCGACCGTGCCGAGCCGGTCCAGCCACTCGCGCTCCAACTGGGCCTGGGCGCGCTCCATCTCCTCGGGAGTGGGGCCCTCCTCGGCGAACCGGGCGAGCTCCTCGTCGATCGCGCTCTCGATGACCGGCACCTCGACGTCGCCGGAGGTCTTCACGTCCAGCCACCCCAGGGAGGGCGCCCCGGCCAGCCGCAGCAGCCCGAAACCGGCCGTGACCGCCGTGCGGTCACGTCGTACGAGCCGGTTGTACAGGCGGGAGGACTCGCCGCCGCCGAGAACGGTGAGCGCCAGGTCGGCCGCGTCGCACGCGCGCGTGCCGTCGTGCGGAAGCCGGTAGGCGGCCATCAGGGCGCGCGCCGGGACCTCCTCCACGACGACCTCGCGCAGCTGCTCGCCGATGACCTCCGGCAGCGAGCCGTCGCGCGGCTGGGGCTTGCCGTCGTGGCCGGGGATCGAGCCGAAGTACCGCTCGATCCAGGCGAGGGTCTGCTGGGGGTCGATGTCCCCGACGACGGAGAGGACGGCGTTGTTCGGCGCGTAGTAGGTGCGGAAGAACGCGCGCGCGTCCTCCAGCGTCGCCGCGTCCAGGTCCGCCATGGAGCCGATCGGCGTGTGGTGGTAGGGGTGGCCCTCGGGGTAGGCCAGGGCGGTCAGCTTCTCGAACGCGGTGCCGTACGGCACGTTGTCGTAGCGCTGCCGGCGCTCGTTCTTGACGACGTCCCGCTGGTTCTCCATGGACTCGTCGTCGAGGGCGGTGAGCAGCGAGCCCATGCGGTCGGCCTCCAGCCAGAGCGCGAGCTCGAGCTGGTGGGCGGGCATGGTCTCGAAGTAGTTGGTGCGTTCGAAGCTGGTGGTGCCGTTCAGCGAGCCGCCGGCCCCCTGCACCAGTTCGAAGTGACCGTTGCCCTTCACCTGCCCGGAGCCCTGGAACATCAGGTGCTCGAAGAGGTGAGCCAGACCGGTACGTCCCTTGACTTCGTGACGGGAGCCGACGTCGTACCAGAGGCAGACGGCCGCGACGGGGGTCAGGTGGTCCTCGGAGAGCACCACGCGCAGACCGTTGGCCAGCCGGTGTTCGGTCGCTGTCAGGCCCCCGGAGCCTGCCTCGGCCGTGGTCGTGTGACCCATGGGCATGTACGTCCCTTCGCTCGCGGAGGCGGTCGTGAAACCGCGGTGTTCCTGCCGGTCCTGCCACCATATGCAAGCGTGCGCACGCCCGGCGAAGTTCCCGCGGGACGTACGCCGACAGCGGATCGCGTAGCCTGCGGGCAGCCCTGCCGCGGCCGGGGCCTGTCCGGTACTCCCCGGGGCCGGGCCGGACCGCGCGGCACCGGGTCACGGCCCGCGCTGTCAGTGCCGCGGTCCACAATGGTCAGCGTCATATCCCGTCAATCGCTTCAGCAAGAGCGAGCCGAAGGGTGAGCGACCCGTAGGCGAGCGACCAGAAAAGAGGAGCCGGCAGCGATGGCCCGCCGCAGCACGAAGACCCCGCCGCCCGACGACTCGTACGAGGAGAGGATCCTCGACATCGACGTCGTGGACGAGATGCGTGGCTCCTACCTCGAGTACGCGTACTCGGTCATCTACTCGCGTGCCCTGCCGGACGCCCGCGACGGCCTCAAGCCCGTGCACCGCCGCATCGTCTACCAGATGAACGAGATGGGCCTGCGTCCCGAGCGCGGGTACGTGAAGTGCGCCCGCGTCGTCGGCGACGTGATGGGCAAGCTCCATCCGCACGGCGACGCGTCGATCTACGACGCGCTGGTGCGCATGGCGCAGCCGTTCTCCATGCGCGTGCCCCTGGTGGACGGACACGGCAACTTCGGCTCGCTGGGCAACGACGACCCGCCGGCCGCCATGCGGTACACCGAGTGCCGGATGGCCGCGGCGACCAGCCTGATGACCGAGTCGATCGACGAGGACACGGTCGACTTCGTCCCCAACTACGACGGCCAGGAGCGGGAGCCGCTCGCCCTGCCCGCCGCCTTCCCGAACCTGCTGGTCAACGGTGCCTCCGGGATCGCGGTCGGCATGGCCACCAACATGCCGCCGCACAACCTGCGCGAGGTCGTCGCGGCCGCCCGCCATCTGATCAGGCACCCGAACGCCGACCTCGACGCCCTGATGCGGCACGTCCCGGGCCCCGACCTGCCCACCGGTGGCCGGATCGTCGGCCTGGACGGCATCCGGGACGCGTACGAGACGGGTCGCGGCACCTTCAAGATCCGCGCCACGGTGGCGGTGGAGACCGTCACCGCGCGCCGCAAGGGTCTGGTCGTGACGGAGCTGCCCTTCTCCGTCGGCCCGGAGAAGGTGATCGCCAAGATCAAGGATCTGGTCGGTTCGAAGAAGCTGCAGGGCATCGCCGACGTCAAGGACCTCACCGACCGCGAGCACGGCCTGCGCCTGGTCATCGAGATCAAGAACGGCTTCGTCCCGGAGGCCGTCCTGGAGCAGCTGTACAAGCTGACGCCGATGGAGGAGTCCTTCGGTATCAACAACGTCTGCCTGGTCGACGGCCAGCCGCTCACCCTGGGTCTGAAGGAGCTGCTGGAGGTCTACCTCGACCACCGCTTCGACGTCGTGCGGCGGCGCAGCGAGTTCCGCCGCGGCAAGCGCCGCGACCGCCTGCACCTGGTCGAGGGCCTGCTCACGGCCCTGGTGGACATCGACGAGGTCATCCGGCTGATCCGCTCCAGCGAGAACTCCGCGCAGGCGAAGGAGCGCCTGATGGAGCATTTCTCGCTGAGCGAGGTCCAGACCCAGTACATCCTCGACACGCCGCTGCGGCGCCTGACCCGTTACGACCGCATCGAGCTGGAGGCGGAGAAGGACCGGCTGAACACGGAGATCGAGGAGCTGACCCGGATCCTGGAGTCGGACGCCGAGCTGCGCAAGCTGGTCTCGAACGAACTGGCGGCGGTGGCCAAGCAGTTCGGCACCGACCGGCGCACGGTCCTGCTGCAGTCCGCGGGCACCACGGTGGCCACGGTCCCGCTGCAGGTGGCGGACGACCCGTGCCGGGTGCTGCTGTCCTCCACGGGGCTGCTGGCCCGTACGGCGAACAGCGAGCCCTTCGCCGAGGACGCCGACGCCCGGCGCGCCAAGCACGACGTGATCGTCTCGGCGGTGCCGGCCACCGCGCGCGGCGAGGTGGGCGCGGTGACGTCGGCCGGCCGGCTGCTGAGGATCAACGTGGTCGACCTGCCGCAACTGCCCGACACGGCGACGGTGCCGAACCTGTCCGGCGGTGCGCCACTGGCGGAGTTCGTCTCCCTGGAGGACGACGAGACGGTGGTGTGCCTGACCACGCTGGACGAGTCGTCCCCGGGCCTCGCGCTGGGCACGGCACAGGGCGTGGTCAAGCGCGTGGTGCCCGACTATCCGTCCAACAAGGAGGAGTTGGAGGTCATCACGCTGCGGGACGGGGACCGGATCGTCGGCGCGGTGGAGCTGCGCACCGGCGAGGAGGACCTGGTGTTCGTGACCGACGACGCCCAGCTGCTGCGTTTCCAGGCGTCCATCGTCCGCCCGCAGGGCCGTCCGGCCGGCGGCATGGCGGGCATCAAGCTCGCCGAGGGCGCCAAGGTGATCTCCTTCACCGCCGTCGATCCGGCGGTGGACGCGGTCGTCTTCACGGTGGCGGGCTCGCGCGGCACGCTGGACGACTCCGTGCAGACGACGGCCAAGCTCACCCCGTTCGACCAGTACCCGCGCAAGGGCCGGGCCACCGGTGGCGTGCGCTGCCAGCGGTTCCTGAAGGGTGAGGACTGCCTGTCCCTCGCGTGGGCGGGACCGGCCCCCGCGCTGGCTGCGCAGAAGGACGGCACCCCGGTCGAGCTCCCCGAGCCGGACCCGCGCCGGGACGGTTCGGGTGTCTCGCTGCCGAAGACGGTGTCGGTGGTGGCGGGCCCGGTGGTCTAGGGCCTGTCCGGCGGATCAGGTCGCAGGGCAGGGCGGTGCGTCATCGGCGCTGGTGAGCGGGGCGAATGGGGGTGCCCCCGCGCGAGCTCATTCGAGCGTGGGGGAGCGTCCGGCTGCAAGGCGGAGGAGGGCGTCGACGCGATGGGGGTCCCCCCGCTCGAGCGGAGCCGAGGGTGGGGGAGTCGGCAACCGACGACAACGTCGGTGGGGGCACCGCCCGCTCGAGCGAAGCCGAGAGTGGGGGAGGGCGTGCCAAGTCCCGCGTCTGCGGCATGATCCGCCGGACAGGCCCTAGGCGGGCGGGTCCTCGCGGTCGTGTCCCTCGGGGGCCTTCGGGCCCTCGGGGTCGGGGACGTAGCGCAGGACGCCCCACATGGCATGCTCGTCGGCGTGCGGGGTGTCGTTCCCGCACGCCTCGAGTTCCTTGCGGAGGGTGGGCGGGTCGATGTCGCTGCCGATGAGGACGAGCTGGGTCAGGCGGGCGTCGGCGGGGCTCCAGGGCTCCGGATAGAACCGCAGGAAGCGGCCTACGGCGTGCACGGCGTAGCGGTTGCGGGTGTCGTACGGGCCGAAGTCGACGTACCCCTTGATCCGGTAGAGCCCCTCGGGCCGGCTGTCGAGGAAGGCCATCAGCCGGCGTGGTTCGAGGGGGACTTCGCTGACGAAGGACAGGCTGTCGTACCCGGTGTGCAGATGACCGGCGTGGTCGTCGTCCCCATGGGTGTGCAGGTCGTCGAAGGACAGCTGGCCCACGCGTTCCTCGCTCGGCCGGCAGTCGAAGAGGAACCCGGGGTCGATGCGGCCGTAGGTGGCGGGGACGACGGCGGCGCGGTCGGTGAGGGAGCGCACCAGGCCGAGGACGTGCTCGCCGTCCGCGGCACGGTCGAGCTTGTTGACCACCACGAGATCGGCGAGGGCGAGATGCCGGTCGATCCCGGGGTGCTTCGCGCGCGTGTCGTCGAACTCCGCGGCGTCGACGACCTCGACCAGCCCGCCGTAGACGATCCCGGGATGCTCGCTGGCCAGCACCATCCGGACGAGTTCCTGCGGTTCGGCGAGTCCGCTCGCCTCGATGACGATGACGTCGATGCCGGTGGCGGGGTTCGCGAGCCTCTCCAGGTACTCGTCGAGTTCGCTCGCGTCGACGGCACAGCACAGACAGCCGTTGCCGAGCGAGACGGTGGAGTCGCCGAGCGCTCCCGCGACCGCCATGGCGTCGATCTCGACGGCTCCGAAGTCGTTGACGATCGCCCCGATGCGGCTGCCTCCGCTGCGGTGCAGGAGGTGGTTGAGGAGCGTGGTCTTCCCGGAGCCGAGGAAACCGGCGAGTACGACGACCGGGATCTGCTGCGGACTGCGGCTTTGCTCCAACGTGCGGCCTCTCTCACGCGGACGCGCGCACCGGCTCACGGTCCGGCGCACGGTACGGGGACGGAATGCCGACCCAGGATACGAGCGGTCGGAAACACCGCGAAGTGAACGATTGCCAGCGGGTTCAGCGGGGCAGACGTCGGGCATGGCGTCGAGGCGTGCGACCCCACTTCCCTCCGTGCGCCGCCTCTCCGCCTCCCCGCCGCTCGGAGCCGCTCGGCACTCTGGGAGACGGCAAGCGCCGCCCAGAGCTCGCCGGTCCCCTCCAGTCGACCCGATCCCGGCAGTCGACCCGCGTCCCGACGACCGGCGGACGGCTGCCTGATTCGGGGGTTGACATGGCCACACAGAAGACGGGGATGCGGGGGCTCGGCTGCGCCGCGGCCGCGGCCCTCGCGCTCTCGGTCACCGGAACCGTGGCTTCTCTCCTGGCACACCGCCGCGCCGTCGAGGCACTCGTCCGCGCGAACACCGAGTTGCTGCGGCGCCTGGACACCCTGGAGGAGCAGCGCCGGCAGGCCGGGCGGCGCACGGACCTCGTCGAGTACCAGCGCGATCACCGGCGGCTTCTGCGGGCGGCGATGGAGGACCAGGAACTGCTGCTCGTGCTGGACACCTACGAGGCCGACCTCTCCCCTCAGGTCCAGAAGCAGTACCTGTTCGCCAACGCCCTCTACGTGCACGCGCTGAACGGCTACCGCATGGGGCTGCTGACCCGGGGGGAGCTGCGCGGCCACATCCGCATGCTCTTCCAGAACCCCACGGTGCGCGCCTACTGGGAAGCCACCCGGCCGCACCGGGCGAGCCTGCGGGAAGACTCCTCGGCCGGATGACGGACGAGTTGCTGCTGGAGCTGGACGAGGCGGACACGGAGGAGTGGTGGGTCGTGGGTGACTCCCCCGCGGACTGACACGTCTGGGCCCGCGTCGCTGCGGACCGTGGCGTGTCGGCGCTGGGTCAGCGTGATGCACCCATGTCACTCGCTCAGGCTACGAGCCCGGCCCCGCACGCGATCTCCTCAGGCTAGGTTGTCGGTCGCCTGCACCGGAGCACACCCGCCGTCGCAGCAGGCCCGACCGCTGCCACCCCCCGGGACCCACCCCGCTCCGGGCGGCCGGCAGGAGGACAGCAATTGACCGACCCAAGCAAGGACCGGGATCGACTTGAAGATCGTGCGCCGCATTGGTGCCTCACCTCGTGAGAGAGGGAGCGTGACCGGGCAGTCCTGCCCGGACATCTTTGAACTGCAGGACGGGAGCTTCGCCGTGATCGGTACGGACCGCACGGCGGCGTTGGACGCCGAGTTGCCCGCCGACGCCGCTCGTGCCGACTACGAACGGATCGTGGTGATCAGCCGCGACACCCTCGTCCGCGCGAAAGCGGACATCCCTGACGCGTAGCAGCACGGCGACCGGGGAGCCCGATCACCACGACACTTCGGCGGACGACGGGTGGCGGGCGGAGGGCTCCCCGGGGCAGCTCTCCCCGCTCGGACCTCAGGCCACCGTCGGCACCGCGACGGGCGGCCGGGGTCCGACGTACCGGGCCGCCGGACGGATGATCTTCGAGTCCGCCGCCTGTTCCAGGACGTTGGCGCTCCAGCCCACCACCCGGCCGGCCGCGAAGGTGGGTGTGAACATCTCGCGCGGCAGCCCGCACAGTTCCATGACCACGCCCGCGTAGAACTCGACGTTCGTATGGAGTTCACGCCCGGGCTTCAGCTCGGCGAGGATCGCCTCGACCCTGCGCTCGACCTCGACGGCGAAGTCGACGCGCGGCCCGCCGAAGCCGAGGGCGATGTCGCGCAGCATCCGCGAACGGGGGTCCTCCGTGCGGTAGACCGCGTGCCCGAAGCCCATGACGCGCTCCCCCGCGAGGACCCGTTCCCGGATCCAGGAGTCGATCCGCTCCGGCGTCCCGATCGCGTCCAGAGCGTCGAGGGCACGGCTCGGCGCACCCCCGTGCAGCGGCCCCGACAGCGCTCCGACGGCACCCACCAGGCAGGCCGCCACGTCCGCGCCGGTCGACGCGATGACCCTGGCCGTGAAGGTCGACGCGTTGAAGCCGTGATCGATGGTTGAGATCAGGTACTGCTCGATCGCGCGGGCCCGCCGTGGGTCCGGTTCCGAACCCGTCATCATGTAGAGGTAGTTGGCCGCGTAGGAGAGGTCCTCGCGCGGGTCCACCGGATCCAGCCCCCGCCCGAGCCGGTAGAGGGCCGTGAGCAGGGTGGGCACGGCCGCGCAGGCGGCGACGGTGTCCGCGCGGCGCTGGTCGGCGTCGATGTCGTACACCGGCCGGAACCCCTTCGCCGCGCCGAGGAGCGACAGGGCCGTGCGCATCCCGGCCAGCGGACCGGAGGCGCGGCTCGCCGCCGCGAGAGCGGGCAGCGCGGTGCGCACCTCCTCGGGCAGCCGGCGGAGCCCCGCGGTCTCGGCGGCGAAGGCGGCGCCGCGCTCGGCGTCCGGCAGTTCGCCGTGGACCAGGAGATGCCAGACGTCCTCGAATCCGCGCGTGCGAGCGAGGTCGACGGCGGAGTACTGGCGGTAGTGGTAGAAGCCCTCGCGCCCCCGCACGTCACCGATCCGGGTGTCGGTGACGACGACGCCCGCGAGTCCACGCGGCACGTCGACGACGGTGGCTGCGGCCCTGTTGTCGGTCATGTCTCTTCCTCCCTGATCTTGATCAGACGATCGATGATTGATTAATCACTGTCAATATTGATTGAATCAATGTTGAGTGGGCGGCTACCGTGGCTCCCATGCGCGATCAAGACCCCGCTTCCGGCCGTGCGGAGCGTCGGCTGAGCACCAGGGAGACCGCCGAGCTGCTCGGGGTGAAGCCCGAGACCGTGTACGCGTACGTCAGCCGCGGTCAGCTGAGCAGCAGGCGGGCGCCGGGGGGCCGCGGCAGCACCTTCGACGCACAGGAGGTGGCGGCGCTCGCCCGGCGCAACAGGCGGGAGGGCGGCGTGAGTACGGGGGCGGGGGGTGAGCTGTCCGTTCGGACCCGGATCACGTTGATCGACCAGGACCGGTACTTCTTCCGGGGGGTCGACGCCACCGAACTCGCCACGCGTCACTCCTACGAGGAGGTCGCCGAGTGGCTGTGGACGGGGCGGATGCGTCCCGGCGTCACGTTCGCGGCCCCTGAACAGGCCGTCGCCGCTGCCCGCCGCGCGGTGCGGTCACTGCCCGAGCACACCTCCCCCGTCGACCGGCTGCGGGTCGCGGCCATCGCCGCCGCCGCCGAGGACCCGATGCGCTTCGACCTGTCGGAGGAGGCCGTGCTCGGCACCGCGCGCGTGCTCATCCCGACCCTCGTCGCGGCCCTGCCCCAGCGCCCCTCCGCGGCCCGCCCGGAGGACGGCCCACTCGCCCGCCGGCTCTGGAGCCGGCTGACCGGGTACGCGGCCGACGAGGCGTCCCTGCGGGTCCTGGACACGGCGCTCGCCCTGCTCGCCGACCACGACCTGGCCGCCTCCACGCTCGCCGTGCGGGTGGCCGCCTCCGCCCGTGCGCACCCCTACGCGGCCGTCTCCACCGGGCTCGGGGTGATCGAGGGCCCGTTGCACGGCGCCGCCAGCGGCCTCGCCCACCGGCTGCTGCTCGACGTGCTGGAGCAGGGCACCGCCGTGCCGGTCATCGCCGACGAGCTCCGGGCCGGCCGCCGTATCCCCGGACTGGGCCACCGCCTCTACCCGGGTGAGGACCCACGCGCGCGTGTGCTGTTCGCACTCCTGGAGCAGGTCCCGCGCGCCGAGTCCGCGCTCCTCGCGGCCCGGGACATCGTCGCCACCACCGCCCGCCACACCCCACTGCACGCCAACGTGGACCTGGCCCTCGCCGTGTTCACCGTGGCCACCGGCATGCCCGCCACCGCCGGAGAGACGATCTTCGCCGTCGCCCGGACCGCCGGCTGGATCGCGCACGCGCTGGAGGAGTACGGGGAGCGTCCGCTGCGCATGCGCCCGAGCGGCCACTACGTCGGCCCGCCGCCTCCTCAGCCCGTGCCCGAGTAGGACACGAGGACGGCCGGAAGTCACCTTGAGGCAAGCCAGGTTAGGCTTACCTGCGTGAGTAGGTGTGCGACCGTCTCCCGGAGCCTCGACGAGCCCGTGTCCGGTACCGCGGCCACGGCGACGACATGGCTGCTGCTGGAGCAGCCCGGCCCGTGGGGTGCCAAGGCGCTCACTTCGAGCCACCTGGACCCCGCGCTGGGCCGCGCCCTGGAGGCCGCCGCCGAGGGCACGGGCGTCCGGATCGCGCTCATCCGCCGCCCCGGCCGGCACGCCGACCCCGGGACACCCGCCGTGCGCCAGGTGTACGTGGCCCACACGGTCCCCGGAGACGGATGGCTGCACCACGCCACCACCCGTGATCCGCTCCAGCTGCTCGGTCTCGACTTCGCCGCCCTGGGCGCCGGTGACCACCGCAGCTTCGGCGCGGCGCTCGGCGGCCGCCCGCACGAGGACGGTCCGCTCGCCCTCGTCTGCACCAACGGCAAACGCGATCGCTGCTGCGCCCTCCTCGGCCGCCCCCTCGCGGCCGAACTCGCCGCGTCCGGTGTACGGGGCGCGTGGGAGGTCACTCATCTGGGTGGCCATCGCTTCTCACCGACCGTGCTCGTGCTGCCGTACGGATACGCCTACGGCCGGGCCGAGGCCCATGCCGTCAAGGAGGCCCTGCACGCCGCCCAGGAGGGTCGTGTGGTGGTCGAGGGGTGCCGAGGGCGGTCCGCCTGGGAGCGGCCCGGCCAGGCGGCCGAGCTGGCCGTGCGCTCGGCGACGGGCGAATGCGCGGCGGACGCGCTGAGCGTCGTACGGACTCAGGGCGCCGCGCCGCGCTGGGAGGTGACCGTCGCCCATGCCGACGGCCGCCACTGGCGGGTGACCGTGGCCCAGGGCACCTCCCTGCCGCCCCGTCCGGAGAGCTGCGGCGCCTCCGTGCTCGGTTCACCGGCCCGGATGGACGTGGTGGCGGTGCGGGAACTGACGGCCGCGCGGCTGGCGGGCTGAGCGCTCCGCGCGGACCTGTTCCCCGGAAGCGGCCTCACGATTTCCCCAAGAACTGGTCAAGAGATCCACGCCACACCCCTTCGGCAGCACCCGTCCGCCCACGTACCGTCTTGGGTATGAGCCCCACTCCCTCCGCACGCCGCCGGCGCCTCGGCCTGCCGCGGCGGGTCTTCTCCCAGGTGCTGCTGATGCAGGTGGCGATCGCCGCGGGAGTCGCGGTGCTCGCCACCGGGCTGTTCCTGGCACCGCTGAGCAGACAGCTCGACCAGGAGGCGATGCGCCGGGCGCTCGCGATCGCCGAGACCACCGCGCAGGACCCGAAGATCGGCGAGGGCGTCCTGAGCACCCCGCCGAGCGCCGACGGTCCGGTGCAGAAGGAGGCGGAGCGGATCCGCAGGGCCACGCACGCCGAGTACATCGTGGTGCTGGACCGGCACTGGATCCGCTGGTCCCATCCCACCCCCGGCGAGATCGGCCGCCGGGTCTCCACCTCCCCGACGGACGCCTTGAAAGGCAAGGAGGTCATGGAGATCGACAAAGGCACCCTGGGCCGCTCCGCGCGCGGCAAGGTGCCGCTGTACGACTCCCGCCACCGGATCATCGGCGCGGTCTCGGTCGGCATCGAGTACAGCAGTGTGCGAGCCAGTCTGATCGGCGCGATCCCGGGGCTGTTCGCCTACGCGGGCGGCGCCCTCGCGGTCGGCGCGCTGGCCGCCTGGCTGATCTCCCGCCGGGTGCAGCGGCAGACCCGGGACCTGGCCTTCTCCGACATATCCGCCCTGCTGGACGAGCGCGAGGCGATGCTGCACGGCATCCGGGAGGGAGTCGTCGCCCTCGACCGCGCCGGCCGCATCCGCCTGCTCAACGACGAGGCGCGGCGCCTGCTCGGCATCGGTGACGAGGCCTTGGGCCGGTCGCTGGACGAGGCGCTGGGCACGGGCCGCACGACCGACGTGCTGGCCGGCCGGGTCACCGGCACCGACCTGCTCACCGTGCGCGGCCAGCGGGTGCTGGTCGCCAACCGCATGCCCACCGACGACGGCGGCGCGGTGGCCACCCTGCGCGACCGCACCGAGCTGGAGCAACTCGGCCGCGAACTCGACTCCACGCGCGGCCTGATCGACGCATTGCGCGCCCAGGACCACGAGCACGCGAACCGCATGCACACGCTGCTGGGCCTGCTGGAGCTGGAGATGTACGACGACGCGGTGGAGTTCGTCGGAGAGGTCGTCGGCGACCACCGGGTCACCGCGGAGCAGGTCACCGAGAAGATCAAGGATCCGCTGCTGGCCGCCCTGCTGGTCGGCAAGGCGACCGTCGCGGCCGAACGCGGGGTGGCCCTGTGGATCTCGGACCGGACCCGGCTGCCGGACCGGCTGATCGACCCGAGGGGGCTGGTCACGGTCGTGGGCAACCTGGTCGACAACGCGCTCGACGCCCTCGGGGGGACCCCGCACGCGCGCGTGGAGGTCGAGTTGCGCACCGAGGGGCGTACGGCCGTCCTCAGGGTGCGCGACACCGGGCCCGGGATCCCGGCGGAGCAGCGGGAGTTGGTCTTCACCGAGGGGTGGTCGACCAAGAAGCCGCCGGCGCACGGCAAACGCGGCCTCGGGCTCTCCCTGGTGCGCCGGTTCGCCGAGCGGCAGGGCGGGAGCGCCACGGTGAGCGAGGCGGACGGCGGGGGCGCCGAGTTCACCGTCGTACTGCCGGAGGCACTGACCGAGCCGGGTCTGGACGCGGGTCCGGAGCCGGCCCTCACCGCATCCGGCCCCGCCGCCGACGAGGAGGAGGCACGGTGATCGAGGTCCTGGTCGTGGACGACGACGTACGGGTGGCCCGGGTCAACGCCGCCTACGTCGAGAAGGTGCCGGGCTTCCATGTGGCCGCCGAGGCGCACAGCGCGGCTGACGCGCTGCACCGGCTGGAGACGCTGCCGCGGCTCGACCTGGTCCTGATGGACCACTACCTGCCCGACGAGACGGGGCTGGCGGTGGTGCAGGAGATGCGCCGGCGGGGTCACCAGACCGATGTGATCATGGTGACGGCCGCCCGGGACGTGGCGACCGTACAGGCCGCGATGCGGCAGGGCGCACTGCAGTACCTGGTGAAGCCGTTCGCCTTCCCTGGCCTACGGGCGAAGCTCGAGGCCTACGCACGGCTGCGCCGCACCCTCGACGGCGGCGGGGAGGCCGAACAGGCCGAGGTGGACCGCATCTTCGGCGCGCTGTCCGCGCCGTCGGAGCCCGAACTTCCCAAGGGGCACTCCCCCACCACCGCCGAACTGGTGCGGCAGGCCCTGATGAACGCCTCGGGCCCGCTGTCCGCCCAGGAGATCGCCGAGCGTACCGGGGTGAGCCGGCAGACCGCCCAGCGGTATCTGAAGCTGCTGGAGCGCACCGGCCGGGCCAGGCTGACCCTCAAGTACGGCGACGCGGGCCGCCCGGAACACCGTTACGTGTGGGCGACCCGCGCCTGACGGGGTCGGGCGGTCCGTCGGTCCGCCTACTCGGCGGCCTTGGCGGCCTTGTCGACGAACTCGGTCGTGTAGGTCTTGCCCAGGTCCACCTTGGCGTTCTTGATGTTGGGGTTGAACGCCTTGAGGACCTTCTCGACCGTCTCGGGGCCGTCCTTGGGCATCACGCCGTCGTCGGTGAACATCGGGAGGGTGCTCTTGATGGCCTCGGCGTACAGCGTCTTGTTGCCCTGGGAGTAGTCGGCGGGCATCTTGGCCGCGATCTCGGACGCGCTGTGGGTCGACATCCACTTGAGCGTCTTGACGAACGCGTCGGCCAGCTTCTGGACGGTGTCCTTGTGGCTGTTCACCCAGTCCGTCTGCATGTACAGGCTGGACGACGGGTACGGGCCGCCGAGCGCCTTCTGCGAGCCCTCGGGCGTCCGCATGTCGAGGAGGACCTTGCCCGCCTTCTTGTCCAGGATCGTGGCGACGGTGGGATCCGTCGTCATACCGGCGTCGATCGAGCCCTGCTGCAGCGCCGAGATGAAGGTCGGTCCGGCACCGACGGCGATCGGGCTGAAGTCACTGACCTTCACGCCGTTCTTGACGGCGAGGTACTTGGTGAGGAAGTCGGTCGAGGAGCCGAGACCGGTGATGCCGAGCTTCTTGCCCTTGAAGTCCTTGGGTGAGGTGATGTCGCCCGCGTTCTTGGTGGAGACGACCTCCACCTCACCCGGCGCGTGCGAGAACTGCACGACGGACTCCACGCTCTTGCCCTTCGTCTGCAGGTCGAGGGTGTGGTCGTAGAAGCCGACGGCGCCCTGGACCTGGCCGGAGACGAGCGCGGTCTCGGCCTGGACACCGGCGGGCTCGCTCAGCAGCTCGACGTCGAGCCCCTCGGAGTCGAAGTAGCCGAGCCGCTGGGTGAGCATCGCCGGCAGATAGATGACCTTGTCCAGGCCGCCAACCATGATCTTGACCTTCGTGCCCTTGCCGTCGCCCTTGCTGCCGGCGGCGGAGGTGCTGCTGGCGGCGTCGTTGGCGCAGGCGGTGAGCGAGGAGAGGGCGAGCAGGCCGGAGACGGCGAGCGAGGCGTATCTGGCGGTCTTGCGCATGGCGGTTCACGTCCTTGTGAGGGGGCGGTGCGGAGGGAAGGGGGGTGTCTTGGAGCGCTCGGGCTTGGGCCGGTACCGGCCGAGCCGGGCTCAGTGATCGGAGTTCGCCGGCTTCCACCGGAAGATGCGGCGCTCGGCGAAGGTGAGCGCGCCCTCGGCGACGAGTGCGACGGCCGCGAGGATGACCATCGCGGCGTAGACGCCGGCGGCGTTGAAGGTGCCCTGGGACTGGGCGACGAGCATTCCGATGCCCTTGGTGGCGCCGATGAACTCGCCGACGATGGCGCCGATGAGGGCGAAGCCGAAGCTGACGTGCAGGCTGGTGAAGATCCAGGAGGTCGCGGACGGGATGACCACCTGCAGCGTCACCCGGCGATCGCTGGCGCCGAGGATCCGCGCGTTGGCGACCAGGTTGCGGTCGACCTCACGGGCGCCCTGGAAGGCGTTGAAGAACACCGGGAAGAACACCAGCACCACGGCCGAGGCGACCTTGGAGGCGGGACCGAGTCCGAACCAGATCACGAAGATCGGGGCCAGGACGATCCTGGGGATGGAGTTGAGCACCTTCACGTAGGGGCCCAGCACATCGGCGAGAAAGGCGATCCGCCCCAGGGCGATACCGAAGAGCACACCGGCGACGACACCGATGACCCAGCCGAGGAGCGCCTCCTGCAACGTGGCCCAGATCTGCTCGCCCAGGGAGCCCTGTGCCGTTCCGTGCATCACCCAGGTGCTGATCTGGTCCCAGATCTGCGAGGGCATCGAGAAGTTGAACGGGTCGATGACCTTGGCCCGGGAGAGCCCTTCCCACAGACCGAGGACGGCCACCAGGACGAGCACCCGTGCGGCGTTGACGACCAGCTTGCGTCTGCGGGCGGCCTGGGCGCGCGTCTGCGCGCGGCCCGGCACCTTCGCCGTGTCGACGGCAGGCGTGCTGAGGACCTCAGGCGACATTGGCGACACCCCTCTCGCGGGTGATGCGGACCTCTTCGCCGAGCGACTCCCAGATCTCGCGGTAGATCTCGATGAACCGCGGCTCCAGGCGTACCTGCTCGACCTTGCGCGGCCGCGGCAGGTCGATCTCGAAGACCTGCTTGACGGTCGCTGGCCCGGCGGTCATCACGACCACCTTGTCGGCCAGCGCGATGGACTCCTCCAGGTCGTGGGTGACGAAGACGACGGAGGCGCCCGTGCCCTCCCACAGCTCCAGCAGCTCGTCCGACATCAGCGCCCGGGTCTGCACGTCGAGCGCCGAGAACGGCTCGTCCATCAGCAGGATCTCGGGGTCGTTGACGAAGGTGGCGGCGAGGGCGACACGCTTGCGCTGACCGCCGGAGAGCTGGTGGGGGTAGCGGTCCTCGAAGGCGGCGAGGCCGACCCGGGCCAGCCACTCGCGGGCCTTCTGCTTGGCCTCGGCCTTCGGTACGCCACGGAAGCGCGGGCCGGCCATGACGTTGGACAGCACCGTCCGCCAGGGGAAGGTGGCGTCCTGCTGGAAGACGAAGCCGACCTTGTCGCCGACGCCCTTCACCGGCTCACCGGCGACCAGCACATCGCCCTCGGTGGGCTCCTCGAGGCCACTGACCAGGGTCAGCGTGGTGGACTTTCCGCAACCGGTGGGGCCCACGACGGCCACGAACTCACCGCGCCCGACGGTGAGGTCCAGGTCACGGACGGCCGTGTGCAGACCCCCCGACGGGGTCCTGAAGGTCTTGCTCGCACCCCGTAGCTCGATGGCGGGGCTGGTGTCTGCGCTCATGGCCCGGGACGGTAGGTGTGGCCCGGGCCACAGCATCAGTCTTCTGAGCGCAAGCCATTCTTTTGCTCGCAAGAGCCTGTTGTGCTCATTTTGCTCGCGTTACAACTGCGGAGCACGAAACACGGGCTTAACGCTCGCCGGCCTTGAAGGAGAGGCCTGATGATTGACGTCCTGGTCGTGGACGACGACTTCCGTGTCGCCGAGATCAACGCCAAGTACGTGGGAAAGGTTCCCGGCTTCCGGGTGGCCGCCCGCGCGCACTCCGCCGCCCAGGCGCTGGCCGCCGTGGAACGGGGAGCCATCGACCTGGTGCTGCTCGACCACTATCTGCCGGATCAGACGGGTCTCGACCTGGTGCACCGCATGCGGGAGCAGGGGCACGGCACCGACGTCATCATGATCACGGCGGCCGGAGACGTGACGACGGTGCAGAAGGCGATGCGTCTGGGCGCGCTGCACTACCTGGTCAAACCGTTCACCTTCGCCGCGCTGCGCACCCGTCTGGACTCCTACGCCGCGCTGCGCCGCACGGTCGACCGGGTCGGTGGTCACGGCCTGGCCGGCCAGGAACAGGTGGACCGGATCTTCGGCGCACTGCGGACCGCGCCCGCACCGGCCTCCCCCGGGCTGCCCAGTGGCCACTCCGAACCCACCACGGACCTCATCTGCGGCGTCCTGCACCGTGCCGACCACCCGCTCTCCGCACACGAGGTCGCCGCCGAGACCGGCCTGAGCCGCTCCACCGCCCAGCGCTATCTGCGCCACCTGGAACAGGCCGGCCGGCTCCGCCTCTCCCTGAAGTACGGCGACACCGGCCGGCCGGAGCACCGGTACGCGTGGGTGGCGCCGTAAGGGTTCACCGTCCGCCACGGGTGCTCCGCCCTCTCCCGTTCCCGCTCTACACGGCTCCCGCTCCGGTCAACGACCGCACCTCGGTCTCGGCGTACTTGGCCTCGTCCGGGACCTCGTCCGAGGTGACCGTGCCCAGCCACCCGGCGAGGAAGCCGAGCGGGATGGAGACGATGCCCGGGTTCTGCAGCGGGAAGTACTGGAAGTCGACGTCCGGGAACAGCGAGCCCGGACTGCCCGACAGCACCGGCGACAGCGCGACCAGTACCAGCGCCGGCACCAGCCCGCCGTACACGGCCCACACCGCGCCGCGTGTGGTGAAGCCGCGCCAGAACAGCGAGTAGAGCAGCACCGGCAGGTTCGCCGACGCGGCCACGGCGAAGGCGAGGCCCACCAGGAAGGCGACGTTGAGGTCGCGGGCCAGCAGACCGAGCGCGATCGCGACCACGCCGATCCCGACCGCCGCGACCCGTGCCACGGCCACCTCGCTGCGCGGTTCGCCGCGTCCGCGCCGCAGGGTCGCGTACAGGTCGTGCGCCACGGAAGCCGACGAGGCGAGGGTGATGCCGGCGACCACCGCGAGGATCGTGGCGAAGGCGACGGCCGCCACCACCGCGAAGAGGACCGTTCCCGCCGTGGAGTCCGGGCCTCCGCCGAGGTCGAGGGCGAGCAACGGCACCGCCGTGTTCCCGGCCGCGTTGGAACTGCGCAGCTCCGCCGGCCCGACGATCGCGGCCGCGCCGAACCCGAGCACGATCGTCATCAGGTAGAAGCCGCCGATCAGCCCGATCGCCCAGACCGTCGAACGGCGCGCGGCCCGCGCGGTCGGCACCGTGTAGAAGCGCGCCAGGATGTGCGGCAGACCCGCCGTGCCCAGGACCAGTGCGAGGCCCAGGCTGATGAAGTCCAGGCGCGCGGTCCAGTCCCCGCCGTACTTCAGGCCCGGCGCCAGGAAGGCCCGCCCGTGGCCGCTGCGTTCGGCGGCCACGACCAGCAGCCGGTCGAAGTCACCGTGGAACCGCACAAGGACCAGCACGGTGAGCGCCACGGTGCCGCCGAGCATCAGGACCGCCTTCACGATCTGGATCCACGTGGTGGCCCGCATCCCCCCCAGCGACACATAGATCACCATCAGCGCACCGACACCGACGACGGTCCAGGCCTGCGCCGCCGCACCGGTCCGACCGAGCAGCAGCGCCACCAGGCTGCCCGCACCCACCATCTGTGCCACCAGATACAGAACGGACACGGTGACCGAGGAGGTTCCCGCGGCGATCCGGACCGGCCGCTCGCTCATCCGGGCGGCGATCACGTCGGCCAGGGTGAACCGGCCGCAGTTGCGCACCAGTTCCGCGACCAGGAACAGCACGACCAGCCAGGCGACCAGGAAGCCGACCCCGTAGAGCAGACCGTCGTAGCCGAACAGCGCGATCAGCCCGGCCACGCCCAGGAACGAGGCGGCCGAGAGATAGTCACCCGCGATGGCAAAACCATTCTCCATGGGCGAGAAAAGTCGCCCTCCGACATAGAACTCCTCGGCGGAGCCTCGCCGGTGGCGCCCCACCCATGTCGTGATCACCAGGGTGACGACCACGAACGCGATGAACAGCCCGAAGGCCAGCGTCTGGTGCCGATTCGTCACAGCGCACCGCCCCTGCTGCCACGCGTCAGTTCCTGGGTGTCCCAGCGCAGGTCCAGCGCCGCCCGGTCCCTGCGCAGGCGCGCGTGCCGGGAGTAGGCCCAGGTGAACAGGAAGGTCGTGAGGAACTGCCCGAGCCCGGCGAGCATCGCCACGTTCACCGCGCCCACCACGGGCCTGGCCATCAGACCGGGCGCGGCCGTCGCCGTCACGACGTACCCCACGTACCAGCTGAGGAAGAGGACGACCCCGGGCAGCACGAACCGCCGGTACCGGCCGCGCACCTCCTGGAAAGCCGCACTCCGTTGCACCTCCAGATACACCTCACGGGCGCGGACTTCCGGCCCCTCCTGCTCGGCGCGGGCCCCCGGCACGGCGGCCGGGGTGGGCGCGCCCGTACCGTCCAGCTCACCCCACCCGGAGGCGAGCGCGTCGTACCAGGGGTCCTCGTACCCCGCGTGGCGGGGGGCCGTGCCGTGACCGTCGTGGTTCTCGGCCGCCCTGTCCGGACCGCCCATGTCTGGGCGGTAACGACCGTTGTTTGGCTGCATGCCCAAGGATGGACAGATCGGGCTGATCCCTGACTGTTCTTCGCCAGGCTCTTCACCCCATCAGGTGACTCAACCCGCTGGTGGCCGTGCCAGTCCCTTCGCGTACGCGTAACGCACGGCCTGCGCACGGTCCTTGAGCCCCGCCTTGGCGAAGAGGTTGTTGATGTGGGTCTTCACTGTCGCGGTCGAGACATGCAGTTTGCGCGCGATCTCCTGGTTGCTGAGCCCCTCGGCGATCAGGACCAGCACCTCGGTCTCCCGGGCGGTCAATCCGTCCGGGGCCTCCTCGGGTGCCGAGGGCGGCTCGGGCTGCGACAGCCGTTCCAGCAGCCGTCGTTGCACCCGCGGTGAGAGCCCCGCGTGTCCCGACAGCACACTCTCCACGGCCCGGACGATCTCGTCGCCGCCCGCGTCCTTGGTGAGGTATCCGCGTGCTCCCGCTCTGAGCGCCGGGAAGAGCGATTCGTCGTCGGCGAAGGTGGTGAGCACCACGACCTGGGTCCCGGGGTGCTCCGCCCGGATCCGCCGGGTCGCCTCCACGCCGTCGCAGCGGGGCATCCGCAGGTCCATCAGGACGACGTCCGGCGCGAGTTCCGCGACCAGGCGCACGGCCTCCTCCCCGTCTCCCGCGGCCCCGACGACCTCGATGCCCGGCAGCAGCCCGAGCAGCATCACGATGCCCTCACGGACCACGGTCTGGTCGTCCACGACGATCACCCGCGCCGGCACCTTCCCGGCCTCCTCCGTCATACGGGTACCTTCAGCGTCACCACGAACCCCTCCTCGTCCGGCCCCGCCGCCAGTGAACCGCCCAGCAGTTCGGCACGCTCCCGCATGCCCAGCAGACCGTATCCCTGGCCCGCGCCGGTCAGTTCCCCCGGCTTACCACCCGAGTCCCTGACGTCCAGGGTCACTTCGTGCTCGCCGTACTCCAGCCGGATCCGGACCTTGGCCCCGTGGGCGTGCTTGCGCACGTTCGTCAGCGCCTCCTGCGCGACCCTGCGCACGGCCTGGGACGCCTCCGCGGGCAGTGGTCTGCGATCACCCGTGACGGTGACCTCCGCGCCGGCCGCCGCGCTGACGAGCTCGGCCAGGAAGTCCTCCAGCGGGGTCAGCTCACCGCGCAGTGCGGACAGTGCCTGCCGGGTCTCGGCCAGACCGTCACGGGCCATGCCCCGCGCCGCCACCACCCGCTCGAGGATCTGCTCCCGGTCCGCTCCCCGCTCTATCAGCAGCCGGGCGGCCTCCAGATGCACGAGCTGGGCGGAGAGACTGTGAGCCAGGACGTCGTGGATCTCCCGCGCGATCCTGGCCCGCTCCGCCAGTGCCGCGGACTCCGCCTCCGCGGACCGGGCGGCCCGCTCCTGGGCGAGCAGCCGCTGGGCGTTGCCTCGGGCCTCTGCGTCGAGCCTGAGGACGTATCCGGCGAGGCCCATGCCCGTGACCGTGGCCGCGGTGGTCAGCCAGACGTCGTTGTTGACGGCGGAGAAGGCGGTGAGGGCGAGAGCGGAGACGGGCAGAGCCGCTCCGAGCGGCATCCGCTCCAGCGCGCTGACAGCGCAGCCGCACCATATGACGAGGGCCGACTCACGGAACCCGGTCGCCTGAGCCACGGTCGCCAGCCCCAGCAGAAGCGTGACGACCATCATCGACGTCAGCAGGCGGTGCTGGTAGGTGGCGCGGAAGAAAGCCCAGGAGAGTGCTCCGGCCAGGGTGATGCCACCCATCGCCGCGACTGTCGCCCACCCGCGCACGTGACGGTCGTCGAAGGCTCCCCACAGCAACAGGGCGAGGACGAGGAGCCGGATGACCCAGGCGAGCATGCGTCTCGGTCCGGAGACTCCTTCCCGGCCGAGCGCCTCGCGGGAGGGCCAGCGTGTCCAGGCGTTGTCCGTCACACACGCTCCTTCCACGCAGGCCGCGGCATGGCGTCACCGTACGCCGGGGCCGTGCCGGTCACCGACGGGAGGGACTGAGCACGCCGGATCAGGATGGCGGAGCGCACCAGCAGGGTGCCCGCGAGGGCGAGGAGCAGAGCGGAGCTGTCCTGGTGGACGCCCAGCAGCGCCCCGAGCCCGAAGAGCCCCGCGCGCAGGGCGACACCGAGGACCCAGACGGCCACGCTCGCCTTGCTGCTCCTGCTCCACACGACCCCGTCCGGCTCCTGCCACACGCGACTGGTCCAAGCCCAGCCGGCACCGGTGGCCAGGCCTATGAGCAGTTCGACGGCGAGCAGCAGGACGGATGCCCCGCGGTGGTGGGCATCGACCATCCCGGGCTCGCGCAGAGCCACTGCCGCGAGGACGACGGGCACGAGCCACCACCGCCGGTCGCTGTCGATCGCCTGGGCACGGCACTGGCGCACGATCACCAGCGCGGCAACGGCCACGATCACCAATGCGTTGACGAGCCCGGGCATCACAGCCTCCGTGAGCGGAAGGGAGAGCCGGCAGCGAGCGCTGCCGACGCCTTCGACACTACGGAAATGCGCAGGTCAGCAGATCGGAGCCGGGGTGGATCGAGGGTGGATCCGCCACACCGCGTCGCCTCCACCCCGGGGTGGACAAGCCGACCGCCCGCCGTGCCACGCCGCGACCACACCGCCGTCACGCCGGCCGCACCGCACCGGCTCGGGGGCCGCCACTGCCCAGCCCGGCCCGGCCGCATGAGGCGCCGAGGGCCCTCACGGCGCCCCCGTTCAACCCGTCCGGGCGGGATGCGGATGCCCTGCCCGCCCGGCCGAAGCCGAGCGGGCAGCCGTGCGCGGCGCCTACGTGTCGATCCGCGACCGGTCCAGCGTCGCGGCCGAGCTGGAGATGAACTCCTTTCGGGGGGCGACCTCGTTGCCCATCAGCAGATCGAAGACCCCCTCGGCGGCCTCGAGGTCCGAGAGGTTGATGCGGCGCAGCGTGCGGTGGCGGGGGTCCATCGTCGTCTCGGCGAGCTGGTCGGCGTCCATCTCGCCCAGACCCTTGTAGCGCTGGATGGAGTCCTTGTACCGGACACCCTTGCTCTGCAGGTCCATGAGCGTGTCGCGCAACTCGCGGTCCGAGTACGTGTACACGTACTTGTCCTGGCCCTTCTTCGGCTGGACGAGTTCGATGCGGTGCAGCGGCGGCACGGCGGCGAACACCCGGCCGGCCTCGACCATCGGCCTCATGTAGCGCTGGAAGAGCGTCAGGAGCAGGCAGCGGATGTGGGAACCGTCCACGTCGGCGTCGGTCATCATGATGATCTTGCCGTAGCGAGCCGCGTCGAGGTCGAACGTCCGGCCCGACCCCGCCCCTATGACCTGGATGATCGCGCCGCACTCGGCGTTCTTCAGCATGTCGGTCACGGACGACTTCTGCACGTTGAGGATCTTGCCCCGGATCGGCAGCAGCGCCTGGAACTCGGAGTTCCGGGCGAGCTTCGCCGTACCGAGCGCGGAGTCGCCCTCGACGATGAACAGCTCGCTGCGGTCCACGTCGTCGCTGCGGCAGTCGGCGAGCTTCGCGGGCAGCGAAGAGGACTCCAGGGCCGTCTTCCGGCGCTGGGCGTCCTTGTGCTGGCGGGCCGCGATGCGCGTACGGGCGGCGGCGACCGCCTTCTCCAGGACCACCCGGGCCTGGGCGGCGGCGTCGCGCTTGGTGGAGGTCAGGAACGCCTTGAGTTCCTTGGTGACCACGTTGTTCACGATGCGACGGGCCGCCGAGGTACCGAGGACTTCCTTGGTCTGGCCCTCGAACTGCGGCTCGGCCAGGCGCACGGTGACGACCGCGGTGAGGCCCTCGAGGGCGTCGTCCTTGACGATGTCGTCCTCGGCGACGCGCAGCAGCTTCTTGGCGCGCAGCACCTCGTTCATCGTCTTGGTGACGGCCTGCTCGAAGCCGGCGACGTGGGTGCCGCCCTTGGGGGTGGCGATGATGTTGACGAACGACCTGAGCGTCGTGTCGTAGCCGGTGCCCCAGCGCAGCGCCACATCCACACCGAGTTCCCTGGTGACCTCGGTGGGGGTCATCTGGCCGTGGTCGTCCAGGACCGGGACGGTCTCCTTGAAGGTGCCCTGGCCGGTGAGGCGGAGGACGTCGCACACCGGCTTGTCGGTGGCCAGGTACTCGCAGAACTCGCTGATGCCGCCGTCGAAGCGGAACGACTCCTCGCCCTTGCTGCCCCCCTCGCCCAGTCCGTACTCGTCGCGGACGACGATGGTCAGGCCGGGCACCAGGAACGCGGTCTGGCGGGCGCGCTGGTGCAGCGTCTCCAGGGCGAGCTTCGCGTCCTTGAGGAAGATCTGCCGGTCGGCCCAGTACCGCACGCGCGTGCCGGTGCGGGTCCTGGGGATCTTCCTGGCCTTGCGCAGACCGCTCTTGGCCTCGAACTTGGCGTCCGCGCCGTTGCCCGCGAAGGCACCCGGAACACCGCGCCGGAAGCTGATCGCGTGGGTGTGACCGGCGCGGTCGACCTCGACGTCCAGGCGGGCGGAGAGCGCGTTCACCACGGAGGCGCCGACGCCGTGCAGACCGCCGGAGGCCGCGTACGAGCCCCCGCCGAACTTGCCGCCCGCGTGCAGCTTGGTCATGACGACCTCGACGCCCGAGAGGCCCGTCTTGGGCTCGACGTCCACGGGGATGCCGCGTCCGTTGTCCCGGACCTCCACCGAGCCGTCGTCGTGGAGGATCACCTCGATGTGGTCGCAGTAACCACCGAGGGCTTCGTCCACGGAGTTGTCGATGATCTCCCACAGGCAGTGCATCAGGCCTCGACTGTCGGTCGAGCCGATGTACATACCGGGGCGTTTGCGCACGGCTTCGAGGCCCTCAAGGACGAGCAAGTGCCGCGCGGTGTAGTTGGAGCCGTCCCGGTCTGCTCCTGCGAGCAGTGCTGTGGACGGCACGGACGTCTCGGCGGTCACGCGGTTCGCTCCTCGCTGAATTTCAGTTGGGCCCGGTGTAGGTAGGGGCCCGGCTTCGGTCGCCGCTCCGAGGGTACCGAGGCCTGGTAGAGCCGTTGTACCGCCACCCTCGTCGGGAACTCAGCCTAGTCCAGACTCGCATACCTGTTCGATCCCTCGTTGGAGTGAAGTACACATCACGTTCCCTTCGAGGCATGAACCATTTAGGCTCCGGGCACGTCCTCATGAACAACCGGCAAGCCAGCCGGGTGGACGAAAACCCTAAGACCGAACACTGACAGCGCGAACCCGTAAGCACCTAAGACACGCAATACGGCACATTCGCCGCCAACCGGCAGCAGACAGCCGCCCCGGGAAAGATTTCTTCGAGGAATAGCCACGAGCGGGAACGTTTTCGGGCTGGTTGGATGTTGACCCTGGTACGACAGCTCGTCGAGCTAGAGAAGAGGCGACGTGACTACTGTTCTGACCCCCGCGAGCCCGCTGACGGCCGCCGATCGCTGCGACCGCTGCGGCGCCCAGGCATACCTGCGCGTCGTGCTGCTCAGCGGCGGAGAACTGCTCTTCTGCGCCCACCACGGCCGCAAGTTCGAGCCGGAACTCAAGAAGATCGCCGCTGAGATACAGGACGAGACGGAGCGGCTGACGTCCGTTCCCGCGAACGCGTCCGAAGAAGAGCGCTGACATCTCGCACAGACGACGAGCCAGCCCCGGCACAGGCCGGTGAACGGGCGGCCGCTCCTGCTGACAGGAGCGGCCGCTCGCGTTGGTACACCCGTCGGCCGGGCTCGCCGTCGCGGCACTAGGGCCTGTCCGGCGGATCAGGTCGCAGGGTACGGGCGGTGCCTCATCGGCGCTGGTGAGCGGGGCTTGGTGCGTCTGGCTGCAAGGCGGAGGAGGGCGTCGACGCGGAGCGTCGGCAACCGACGACAACGCCGGTGGGGGCACCGCCCGCTCGAGCGAAGCCGAGAGTGGGGGAGGGCGTGCCAAGCCCCGCGTCTGCGGCATGATCCGCCGGACAGGCCCTAGGGGCCCCCAAGGGCGCTCAGGCGCCTGTGTGGGGCGCCCGCAGACCGCCCGCCTTGTTCCCCGGCCCAAGCGTCCGCACGATGTCTGACACCCGCGTGTAGACGCCCGGGCTGCCCGGCCGTCCGCAGCCGTTCCCCCACGACACCAGTCCGATCAGCCGCCCCTCGACCACCAGAGGGCCTCCGCTGTCGCCCTGACAGGCGTCGGGGCCGCCCTCGGCCTCACCGGCGCACAGCATGGTGTCGGACCGGTACGTGCCGTCCAGCCCGCCGGGATAGGCCTGGGCGCACAGGGCGTCGGGCAGCACGCGCACCTGTGCGGCGTGCAGGTGCCGGGCGTAGTCGCCTGCACCGGTCGTATCGCCCCACCCGAAGACCATGGCCTTGGTCCGCGGCTCGTACGCCGGGTCGCCGGCGGCCGCCATCGCGACGACCGAGCTCCGCGGCAGCGGCTCGGCCAGGCTGACCACGGCGAAGTCGCCGGCGTTGCTGACCTCGTCGTAGCCGGGATTGACCCATACCCCGCGAACGGCGATCTCCTCGCCGCCGCCGGCCAGCAGGTCCGTTCGACCGGCGATGACCTTGAGGTCCCGCATCTTGTCGGGTGGCGCCCCCAGGACGTCCTCGGTCAGGCAGTGGGCCGCGGTCAGCACCGTGGTCCTGCCGACCACGGCCCCGCCGCAGAACTGCCCCGCTCGCGTACCTCCGAACCGGTCACGGCTGGACAACGCCACCGTCCACGGGCTCGCGGACACGTCGACGGGAAATCCCCCCACGACAACGCTGTCGGCGGCCGTGGGCATCGCTCCGGCCAAGGGTATGGCGGCCGAGAGGGCCGCGAGGAACAGTGGCCGGACCAACGCCCGGGCACAGGGTCGAGGCATGAACGCTCCTCACTCCAGGTTCCGATCGAGAAACCCAGAGTCATCCAGAGCGTCCTGACGCGCAGCACGAAGGCCCGGCCTCCCCTTGCGGAGAGGCCGGGCCTTCGACGTGCTCCTACCGGTGTCCGAGCGGCGTGCGACCTAGTCGAGGTAGTCGCGCAGCACCTGCGAACGCGACGGGTGACGCAGCTTCGACATGGTCTTGGACTCGATCTGGCGGATGCGCTCACGCGTCACGCCGTACACCTTGCCGATCTCGTCGAGGGTCTTCGGTTGTCCGTCGGTGAGACCGAAGCGCATGGAGACGACGCCGGCCTCGCGCTCGGACAGGGTGTCGAGCACGGAGTGCAGCTGCTCCTGCAGGAGCGTGAAGCTGACCGCGTCGGCGGGGACGACGGCCTCGGAGTCCTCGATGAGGTCACCGAACTCGCTGTCGCCGTCCTCGCCCAGCGGGGTGTGCAGCGAAATAGGCTCGCGGCCGTACTTCTGGACCTCGATGACCTTCTCCGGGGTCATGTCGAGCTCCTTGGCCAGCTCCTCCGGAGTGGGCTCGCGGCCCAGGTCCTGGAGCATCTGGCGCTGCACGCGCGCGAGCTTGTTGATGACCTCGACCATGTGCACCGGGATACGGATGGTGCGAGCCTGGTCGGCCATGGCACGGGTGATCGCCTGACGGATCCACCAGGTGGCGTACGTGGAGAACTTGTAGCCCTTGGTGTAGTCGAACTTCTCGACGGCACGGATCAGACCGAGGTTGCCCTCCTGGATGAGGTCCAGGAAGAGCATGCCGCGGCCCGTGTAGCGCTTGGCCAGGGAGACCACCAGACGGAGGTTGGCCTCCAGGAGGTGGTTCTTGGCGCGCCGGCCGTCCTCGGCGATGATCTCGAGCTCGCGCTTGAGCTTCGGCGCCAGCTTGTCGGCGTTGGCGAGCTTGTCCTCGGCGAAGAGGCCCGCCTCGATGCGCTTGGCCAGCTCGACCTCCTGCTCGGCGTTGAGCAGGGGGACCTTGCCGATCTGCTTGAGGTAGTCCTTGACCGGGTCGGCGGTGGCGCCCGCCGCGGCGACCTGCTGCGCGGGAGCGTCGTCCTCGTCCTCGTCGGACAGCACGAAGCCCGCGCTCTCGGCGCCCTCGGGCTCATCGGCGACCTTGGTGTCCTCGAGCACCTCTTCCTCGAGGAGCTCGGCGTCGTCCTTCTTGGCGGTCGTCTTCTTGGCCGCCGTCTTCTTGGCGGCGACGGTCTTCTTCGCGGCGGCCGCCTTCTTGGCGGTCGCCTTCTTGGCTGCGACCTTCTTGGCGGGTGCGGCTTCCTCGGCGGGATCGGCGACGGCGGGGTCGGCGGACACGGCCGGAGCGGCCGTGGTGGCGGTGGCCTTCCTGGTGGTCACCGTCTTCGCCGCGACCGTCTTGGTGGCGGTGCGCTTGGCCGGGCTCTTCGCTGCGACGCTCTTCCGGGTCCGCTTCGGTTCCGCGGCACTGACCATCAGCGTCACACCCTCTTCCTCGAGGATCTGGTTGAGGCTGCGCAGTACGTTCTTCCACTGAGTGGCCGGGATCTGGTCAGCTTCGAAGGCCCGACGCACATCGTCGCCGGCGATCTGCCCCTCAGCCTTTCCCCGCTCAATGAGCGCCATGACAGAGACGGACTCGGCGATCTCCGGCGGGAGCGTACGGGATGTGCTGGCCGACACGAACAACCTCTCGGAACGTTGGAAAACGGCTTCCGGCCCCGTCCACGACGGACAGGAGCCGACCGCCGGCTTGGGGATGGGCCGACGGCGCGGGCGGGGGCCGGGAAGATGCACAGCGCCTTGAACGGCGTCCGTATTCCTTCCGCGGCTGTCACCTCTTAGGTCATCGCGTTGTTCCCGCAAGCGTTACGCCCAATCTGCGTGGCCCGAGTCACACCCCGTAAGCAGTCAAAAATGGTCAGACATGGACAGAAGACGCCTTGGATGATCTCTCCACCCACCCCGCCGGACACGCCGGGTTCCCTGAGGACCCGGCGAGCCCGGCGGCAGACGGTTCCCGGGCCCGGCGACGCCACGAGAACGCGGCACACCCCGGCCCCACCGCCCGAGGCCCGGGTCAGTGCTCGCGCGGGGCGGGCACCACGCGCTCGACCTCGGGATGGGCGGTGAGCAGTTGACGCATGGCCGCCTCGGCCGCCGCGCCGTCCCCGGTGCCGAGCGCGTCGACGATCCGGGCGTGCTGGGCCAGAGACGCGTCGTTCGGCCGTTCACAGCCGGTGACCGGCCCCCCGGAGACCTGCAGGGCCGCCGACACGATGCCGGAGAGGTGCTCCAGCATGCGGTTGCCCGCGATCTGGATGAGCAGCGTGTGGAACTCGGCGTCGGCCCGCGAGAAGGTGAGCGCGTCACCCTGCGCCATGGCGTGGCTCATGATCTGGACCATGTCGGAGAGGCGCTGCTGGACGTCCTCGCGGCCGTGCCCGGCGGCGAGGCGCGCCGCGAGCGGTTCGATCGTCCAGCGCAGCTCGCTCAGCTCGCGCCGCTGGTCGTCGCGCTGCGGCCCGAAGGCCCGCCACTCGATGATGTCCGGGTCGAGGAGGTTCCAGTCGCTGACGGGGCGCACCCGCGTGCCGACGTTCGGGCGGGCGCTGACCAGCCCCTTGGCCTCCAGCACGCGGAGGGACTCACGGACGACGGTGCGGGAGACCTCGAAGCGCTGGCCGATCTCCTCCGGCACCAGCGGGCGGTCCGCGCCCAGGTCCCCCGAGACGATCATCTGACCCAGCTGTTGCACGAGCTGGCCGTGCAGACCGCGGCCGCGGCTGCCCGCGGCGCGTCGGCCCACACGACCCAGTTCGTGGTCCGCGCCGTCCCAGACGGGCGCTCCGACGCGGTCGGGCGCGGGCGCCTCGGCGTAGGGGTAGCGGTCGAGTTCGCCCGGGCCGGACAGACCGGAGTCGGTGGAGCGGGCGGCGGTCATCATGGTGTGCGCAAGGGTACTCACGGATCCTTTGTCGGCGTCGTCTCCAACTCCCTTGAGGTCTTTGGTGAAAAGCACACGAAAGGGTGATCGCTCACGCCGTCGCAATTGACGCCTTATCGGAAAGAAATGGGCTTTCTGTGGGGAGTTGTGCGCATGGCGGGTTCGGAAGTGCACGGACAGTAGTCACCCGACTCTTCCCCTGAAGGTCACGAACAGATAGGCGCAGAGGAGGGCGGCCAGCGACAACGCCAGTCCTCCGCCGACGGGTTGGGCGACGACCCGGGCCGCCGCGACCAGGTAGCGCTCGCCGCCGAAGGGCCATTGCAGCAGGAAGACCCGGTGCATGCGCAGCGGGAAGTCCGCCGCGACGCGCACAGCCGGCCCCGCGAGCGCCTTCTGCACGACGGGCACGACCACGACCGGTACCGCAACGACCGCGGCGAGCCCGGCCGAGGTGGACCGGAAGACCCCGGCGGCCAGCACGCCGGCCCAGGCGCACCCCACCACCAGGCCGAACCAACCGGCGCCGAGGGAGAGCCAGTCGGCCGGAACCCGCGCGAGCTCCCGTCCGTAGACGACGTAGAGCGCTTCGGCGTCGCAGCCCACGGTGAGGAAGGCCAGCATCGCCGCCGTGACCCCGGAGACGAGGAGTTTGGCGGTGAGCAGACCCAGTCGGCGGGGCACGGTGCCGCGGTCGGCGGCCAGGGCGGGATGGCGGAACTCGTCGCCGAACGCCAGCGCGCCGAGCAGTGCCGAGCCGAGCGCCGCTGGCGGCAGGGGAAGTTCCGCCGGCCACGCCGCGAACAGCCGTGCCTGCGGGGTGTGGCCGAGGCGGGCGAGCAGCACGGCAGTGAGGGCGGAGACCATGAGCACGGCTCCGCAGGTGAGGAAACCCGTGCCGATGCCTGCGGCGCGGTGGAGTTCGTAGCGCAGCGGGCGCAGGGGGCTGGGGGCGGGACATACGGCGATGGGGGGCGGGAGAACGGACAGGACGTCGGGAACGGCAGCCGCGGCGGGATTCCTCGAGCCCCCAAGGGCGGGCCGGTCACCGGCCGTCTCGCGTCGTTCGTGCGGGTCGCATGCTTCCGTGAGGGCCGGGCGGCCCTGCGCTGCCGTGTCGGAGGTCTCCGCGTGCGCCTGGAGGGTGGGAGCGCCGGAGGGCTGTGGCGGGTGCGCGGCGGGTGCGGTAGCGGTGATCGCCACGGCGGACGGGGCGGGGATCGACGGTGAGGTGTCGACGGCGGGCGAGTCGCCGTCCGCCGGTGGCCGGCCCTGCTTCCGCAGCGCGCCGACGGCCGGGGCCCGGTCCGCTGCCGTCAGTTCCTGAGTGGCCTGCGCGCGATCCGCGGCGGGCACCTCATGGGCGGCTCCCGAGCGCCCCGGCGCGGACGCGTCGCCCGCTCCGGGGCTCCCACCCTTGCGCGGCTGCCCGACCACGGGCTGTCCGTCGGCGTTCCGCCGTCGGCCCGTCGGCGGTGGCTCGTCCGCGTCGCCGGATCCGCCCTCCGGCGGCAGCCGGTCGACGGCGAACTCATGCACGTCCGGCACGCGTGCACCCGCGCCAGGCACCATGTCGCCGGTCTCGTCCGCGAGTTGGTGGACGAGAATGCCGTGACGGAACGCGATCTCGCCGACCTCGGCCGTCGTACTGCCGTACACGGAGAGGCGGTTGCCGCCCTCCGGCACGACCTCGACGGAGCGCCGCGATGTACGGGCCTCCTTCGCGAGGACGGCGGTCAGACGTGCGGCGTGCGGGCTGCGGACGGCGACGCGGGGACGCAGCCGGGTGCGGCCGAACTCCGCGACCTCCTGGTCCGCGACGAGCCGGCCGCGCTCCAGGGTGACGACCCGGTCGGCGTCGCGAGCGGCTTCCTTGGGCTCGGCCGTGGTGAACAGGACCGTGCCGCCCTGCGCCGCGTGCGCCCTCAGCATGCCGTGCAGCCAGCGGCCCTCCCGGGCGGAGAGCCCGGCGGCGGGATCGTCCAGCACGAGCGTGTGCGGGTCGGGCAGCAGGGCGCAGGCCAGGCCGAGCCGACGGTCCATGCCGCCCGAGAGGGTACCCAGGCGTTCCTCGCGCAGGCTGACGAGACCGACGGCCTCGAGCACCTCGTCGGCGCGCCGGACGGGCACTCCCGCCGCGGCGCAGAGCATGCGCAGGTGACCGCGGACCGTGCGTGCCGGGTGTCCCGGCACGTCACCCAGGAGTACGCCGACCTCACGCGAGGGGTGGGGAACGCGGTGCAGGGGCCGCCCTTTGAAGTAGGTGATCCCGCGCCCCTGCTCAAGTTCCAGCATCAGTCTGAGCGTTGTCGTCTTGCCCGCGCCCGGAGCGCCCAGAAGCGCGGTGACACAACCCGGCCGAGCCTCGAAGGAGACGTCGTCGACGGCGGGCGGGCTCCCCTTGCGGGCGTTGCTTGTCAGTCCGAAGGCCTGGATCACCCGCAGCAAGATAGCGCGATATGTCCAGATTTTCGGGTACCGCTTCGGCGCAGTCGCCCGCCGCCGGAGCCTCAGACCTCGGGACGCAGCATCGGAGGGTTGAGCAAAGTGGCGCCGCCGGCCCGGAAGAGCTGGGCGGGGCGGCCTCCCTGGCGGGTGGTGGTGCCACCGGTGGGGACGAGGAAGCCAGGGGTGCCGGTGACCTTGCGATGGAAGTTGCGGGGGTCGAGCGCGACGCCCCAGACCGCTTCGTAGACCCGGCGCAGCTCTCCGACGGTGAACTCGGGGGTGCAGAAAGCGGTGGCCAGCGACGAGTACTCGATCTTCGAGCGGGCCCGTTCCACTCCGTCGGCCAGGATCTGGGCGTGATCGAAGGCCAGCGGTGCCACCGGCTCGCCGTCGCGGCCGTACCCACCGTGCTGCAGCAGCTCCTCGACGGGCGCCCAGCGCGCGTTGCTGGCGTCGCCACCCGCGCGGGGCGGGGGCAGGTCGGGGGCGAGCGCCAGGTGCGCGACGCTGACCACGCGCATGCGAGGGTCGCGCTTGGGGTCGCCGTAGGTCGCCAGCTGTTCCAGGTGGGCGCCCTGGTCCTGGGCGGGGGCGTGCGGGTCATGGGCGCGCAGCCCGGTCTCCTCGGCGAGTTCCCGCGCCGCGGCCTGTGCCAGGTCCTCGTCCTCCCGTACGAAGCCGCCGGGCAGCGCCCAGCGCCCCTGGAACGGCGGCTCGCCCCTGCGTACCGCCAGCGCGCACAGGGCATGGCGGCGCACGGTCAGCACGACCAGGTCCACGGTGACGGCGAAGGGAGGGAACGCTGACGGGTCGTAGGGCATGCCGCGATCATAGTCGTCTTCCTGACGATAAACACGCCCCTGCGCGGTCAGGATCCCAGCTGCAGGCCATCCGCCGCCTCCTCGACCATGGCCAGGCCGAGTCTGCTGACCCTGGTGGAGAAGGGCGCGCCCGCGACCCGCAGTCCGGTCAGGCCGATCTCGCCCAGGGGCGTGCTGCGCGCGGGGCGCAGGGTGACCGTACGGCCCGGCACGTCGGGGCGGATACCCGTGAGCGCGGTGAGGATCAGCACGGTGGAGGCCGCCGCGGTGGCCGCCGGACGGCAGGCGGCCGGGTGGGGCAAGGGAGCGCCCCCCTCGGCACGCTGTTCCCCGGCGTACATCTCGGGCAGCCGGTGGCCGAAGTGCTCGGCCGCGTCGAGCAGCCCGCGCAGCAGTCCGCCGGCCTCCTTCTCATGGCCCGCCGCGGTCAGTCCGGCGACGGCGAGAGCCGTCTCGTGGACGCGGACGGCTCCGGTCCGGTGGCCGAAGGGATTGTGGCCCACCTCCTTGGCACCCAGCCCGCGCAGGCCCCAGCCGGAGTTCATGGCCGGGCCGCCGAGCAAGCGGGCGAGTTGCTCGGTCTGCTCCTTGTCCAGCAGACCCGGCGCGAGTTCTCCGGCGCCCAGCAGGCCCGTGTCCAGGAGATGGACGGCTGCGGCACCGAGGTGCGGGACGGGGCGGCCGTCCGGGCCGCGGGCAGCGACCGGACGGCCGCCTCCGCGATCCTCGGTCCAGAAGTCGCGCCGGAAGGCGGTCCGCAGTTCCCGCGCCCACTGGCGCAGCCCCTCGCCGCCCGGTCTGCCGCAGCCGTCGAGGAGACCCGCGCCGAGCAGCGCCGCGCGGTGCGCATGGGCCTGCGTCTCGCAGCGTATCGGCCCTCCCGGCTGTGGATCGCAGAGGTATGTGCCCTCTCCCACGGCGCTGCGCAGCCACGTCAGGCAGCGCTCCGCCACGGGGAGCAGTTCCTCCGTATCCCGCTCCGGGAGCCCCCAGCGGCCGGCCTCCGCCAACACGACCGGGAACAGCAGCGTGGCCTCGGTGGCCGTGCAGCCGGGCGGCAGATGGGCTCCCGCGTCCCGACGCGGTCCCGGGACGAGGCCGGCCCGTGGCCCCCGCCCCGTGAGCTGGGTGCGGGCGAGGATGCGCAGGGTGCCCGCGGCGAGCCGGGTGCCGAGCGGCAGTGTCATGCGCGCTGCGGCGAGCGCCTCGGCCGGGGCCGGGCCGCAGCGCCAGGGCACTCCTGCCGCCAGGCATGTGTCGGAAGGCTGCGCGGGGTCGCGCAGCAGCAGGGCCTTGAGGTCCTCGATGCTCGTGCGCAGCAGTGCGGGGATTCTCCGGTCGTCACCCGTCGCGTGGGCGGGGGCCAGGGGGCTCGCCGCGGCTCGTCCCACGGCTCTGACCGGCCCTGCTCGGTCCGCTCTGACCCGCAGCTCCACGGTGGCCGTACCGCCCGGTGGAAGTTCCAGCTCCCAGCGCAGGAGTCCGGCGGAGGCCAGCGCGTCGGCGGGCGGCGGATGGGCCGTGACCGACGAGCCGCCGGTGGGGCAGGTCCAGCGCAGGCCGGAGTCGTGGACGTCGGCGGGCAGTTCGCCACCGGTGTTCCCGGAGGCGATGGCCCTCAGGTCCGCGAGGTCCGTCGCCAGGGCGACCTCGACCGGCAGGCGCAGTGGGTGCGGGGCGGAGCTGCGCAGAGTGATCCGTTCGGTGCCGTCGGCGTCGCGGAGGCGCTCGACGACGACGTCCGGATCGGGTCCCGCTGCCGGGGAGGAGCGCAGGGTGCCCACGAATCGGGCTCGGCCGGCTTCGGTCATCCTGGCCTGCAGCGGCAGCGGTTCACGGCCGGCCACCCTGACCTGGCAGCGGGAGAGCAGGCGGCGGCCCGCCCGGTAGAACCCCTCGAGGCCCCGCCCGGTCAGCTGTCCCCGCTCCGTGGAGATGACGAGGCCGGGCAGGGCGACGCAGACCAGGGCGTCGTGGGTGGGCGGCAGGTCGGCCGGACGGCGTGCTGCCGGGTGTTGTGCGCGCGCGGTGGCATCGCGGCGCGGCGGGGCATGGCCGGGGCCGGCGCCCCGTGGGGGCGGCACGGGCCGGCCCGGGAAGGTGCGCCCGTCGCCAGGGACGGGCTGGGGCGGCTGATGCATGGCGGGCTTCTTCTGCGCTCTCTGCACCGGGGACGTGCCCGGCGCCGGGTGGAGGAGGGCTCGGGACGGACGAGGGACCGGCGGCACGGCCCGTCCTGGCGTTCCGCCACTCAGGTGAACGGAACTCGGCTCCCCCGGGTCACGCCTCCCCCCGGGTGAGCCGCCCGAACGGCGGTGTGGCCGCAGGGCGGCTACCCGGCCCGGATCGCCGCGCCCGTCCCGGCGCAGGAGTGCGAGGCCACCGGAACCCACCCGGACGCCGGGGGCAGGCCGACGGCCGCGCCGGCGACGGACGACCGCCACCTCCAGCAGGTCCCGATGAGTCCTCCGGCCCGTCCTGCCCGGCCTCCCAGCCCTGCCCGGCGCGCGTTCACCCGTCCCCTTCCGTGCCGTTGTGCACGGAGGGTGTGCACTCCGGCGCGGTACCGCCCTTTCGGGCCCTGCTCCTCCCCACCGCTCGCGCGGGCGCGCTCTCCGGTTTCGAGACGCCCGGGCGGGAGCGCCCCGGGGCGGCGGGACGAGCGCGCTCGGACTCCGACGATGCCGCACCCGGGCGCGAGCGGGTGGAGCCCTCTGCCCGACGGGAGCGGTGACGTCGGCGGCCTCCCGACTGCGGTGTGCCCCGGCCGTCCGTGGTGACGTCCGCCGCAGTGACGGCCTCGGGCGTGTCGTCCGATCGCCCGTGTCCGGCGCGCTGCGCGCGCAGACAGCGGCGGATCGACTCCGGGTCCAGGCCCTCGTTGCATGCCTGGTGCAGAAGGCGGGCGAAGAGGTAGTCCGGGTCCGCGCCCAGCGCCATGGCCAAGGCCTCGCGGGCCTCGATGTCGTCGCCCGCGGACCATGCGACCCAGCCCGCCAGGGTGAGGGGTGCGGCGGCGTGCTCGCCGTAGGGCCCTACGCAGCGGCGGGCCAGAGCGCGCCAGAGGCGCAGGGCGGGACCGGCGTCGTCGCCCTCCATCCACGCGGCGGCGCGGTCGCGGGTCGTGCGGTCCTGCAGGCCGAGGATCAGCGCCGCGGCTTCGTCGTGAGCGAGCAGTTCGTCGTCGCGGCGGTCCGCCTGATGCGTGCCGGACACGGCAGGTGCCGCGGCGAACCGGTACATGATGCGTTCGGCGAGGGCGAGGGTTTCCTCCGCCACGTCCGCCCGGGTCGCGTCGTCGAGGATCCGGGGCACCAGGGACATGCCCGCGGCGTCCAGCACGACCTCCTGCTCCAGCGCGGCCCCGGTCTGCCAGGGCAGCAGCCTCGCATGCAACTCGCCCAGTGTGCCGCGTACCTGGATTCCGGCGTAGGTGGCCGCGGCCGCCAGCACGGAGGTGCCGGGCAGGCCCATCGGCACCCCTTCCGCCGGGCAGCAGTCCTGGTTCGGGCAGCAGTACGACCAGAAGCGGCCGTCGGAGATGCACAGCGCCTCGATCACCGGTACGTCGAGGCTGCCGCACTCGGTGCGCAGCAGCTGGGCGAGCGGACGGAGACGCTCCATGACCTCGCTGCCCGACTCGCCCCTTCCGGGTTCCTGGCAGACGTAGGCCACCATCTGCTCCGGGCGGGCACCTCTGCGTTCGCTGCCGGTCACCAGGCCGTGGGCCAGCTGCCGGGCGGCCGCGGCCCAGTCGTCCGGGCCGGCGGGGATGCCGAGCCGGGCCCGTCCGCCGAACCTGCCGCGGCCGTCACGGTCGTGGAGGGCGACCAGGACGATGCTGTCCTCGGGGCGGTACCCGAGCAGATAGGGGAGGGCGTCGGCCAGCTCGGCGGGGGTGCGCAGGGTGACCTGGCCGTCGTGTGCGATGCCTGCGTTCAGCGCCCCCGGTGCGGTGATGTCTCCGTTTTCGGAGGGTCCGGTCGTTTCACTGTGGTTCGTCATGCGTCGACGATCTCGCGGATCACGAAGTTCCGCTTCGACCTGTGGATAAGTCCGAGCAGGGACACGCCAAGCACATACCGCTCCGGGCATCTCGGCCGGCCCGTCTGTCAGTGCCGTCCTGTTGTATGGGACGCATGGACCACACGAACAACGCGGACCTGCGGCCCCAGGCCGACGCCGTCCTCGCCCGCCTCGTCGGGGACGCCACCGGCGCCGCCCGGCTGCGCGAGGACCAGTGGCGGGCGATCGAGGCACTGGTCGCCGACCGGCGCCGGGCCCTGGTCGTGCAGCGCACGGGATGGGGCAAGTCCGCGGTCTACTTCGTGGCGACCTCCTTGCTACGGGCCCGTGGCAGCGGTCCCACCGTGATCGTCTCGCCGCTGCTGGCGCTGATGCGCAACCAGGTGGAGGCGGCGGCCCGGGCCGGTGTCCGCGCCCGGACGATCAACTCCTCGAACCCCGAGGAGTGGGACGCCGTCCAGGCCGAGATCGCCGCGGGGGAGGTCGACGTGCTGCTGGTCAGCCCGGAGCGACTCAACAACCCCGACTTCCGCGACCAGGTCCTGCCCAAACTGGCCGCCGCGACCGGCCTCCTCGTCGTGGACGAGGCGCACTGCATCTCCGACTGGGGCCACGACTTCCGTCCGGACTACCGTCGGCTGCGCACCATGCTCGCCGACCTCCCGCCGGGTGTCCCCGTGCTGGCCACCACCGCCACGGCCAACGCACGCGTCACCGCGGACGTCGCGGAGCAGCTCGGCACCGGGAACTCCTCGGACGCGCTGGTGCTGCGCGGCCCGCTGGACCGGGAGAGCCTCACCCTGAACGTCCTCGGGCTGCCCGACGCCGCCCACCGCATGGCGTGGCTCGCCGACCACCTCGACGACCTGCCGGGCTCCGGGATCGTCTACACGCTCACCGTGGCCGCCGCCGAGGAGGTCACCGCCTTCCTGCGACAGCGGGGGCACGCCGTCGCCTCGTACACCGGCAGGACGGAGAACGCCGACCGGCAGCAGGCCGAGGACGACCTGCTCGCCAACCGGGTCAAGGCACTCGTCGCGACGTCGGCGCTAGGCATGGGCTTCGACAAGCCCGACCTCGGGTTCGTCGTCCACCTGGGCTCACCCTCCTCCCCCATCGCCTACTACCAGCAGGTCGGCCGCGCGGGCCGCGGCGTCGAGCACGCCGAGGTGCTCCTCCTGCCCGGCAAGGAGGACGAGGCGATCTGGGAGTACTTCGCCTCACTCGCCTTCCCCTCCGAGGACCTGGTGCGCCGCACCCTCGACGTGCTCACCCGCGCCGACGGCCCGATGTCCCTTCCCGCCCTCGAGCCCCTGGTGGAACTGCGCCGCTCCAGGCTGGAGACGATGCTGAAGGTCCTCGACGTGGACGGCGCGGTCAAGCGCGTCAAGGGCGGCTGGATCGCCACCGGCCGACCGTGGACGTACGACTCCGAGCGGTACGACTGGGTGGCCCGCCAGCGGAAGGCCGAGCAGCAGGCGATGCGGGACTACGCCGCCGGCACGGGCTGCCGGATGGAGTTCCTGCAACGCCAACTGGACGACGAGGGCGCGAAGCCCTGCGGCCGCTGCGACAACTGCGCGGGCGCGCGTTTCACGGCGGACACCTCCGCGGCCGCGCTGGACGCCGCGCGTGTCGATCTCGGCCGGGCGGGTGTGGAGGTGGAACCCCGCCGTATGTGGCCCACGGGGCTTCCGGCGATCGGCATCGACCTCAAGGGCCGTATCCCCGCCGGGGAACAGGCCGCCTCCGGGCGGGCCTTGGGACGTCTGTCGGACATCGGCTGGGGCAACCGGCTGCGGCCGATGTTCACGCCCGGGGCGGCCGACGCGCCTGTGCCGGACGACGTGGCGCGAGCCGTCGTGGGCGTGCTGACCGACTGGGCCAAGGGCCCCGGCGGCTGGGCCCCGGGTGCGTCCGGCCCGCAGGACCGCCCGGTGGGGGTCGTCACCGTCGCCTCTCGCACCCGGCCACGGCTGATCCACTCCCTGGGCGCCCGCATCGCGGAGGTCGGCCGGCTGCCCCTGCTCGGCTCCGTGGAATACGCCGGTGACGTGCCGCGCGCCTCCCGCAGCAACAGCGCGCAACGCCTCAAGGCCCTGGACGGCGCCCTGACCGTCCCTCCGGAGCTCGCCTCGGCCCTTGCCGAGGCCCGGGGCCCCGTCCTCCTCGTCGACGACTACACCGAGACGGGCTGGACCCTGGCGGTCGCGTCCCGCCTGCTCAGGAGGTCCGGCGCACAGGGGGTGTTGCCGCTGGTCCTGGCCGTCCAAGGCTGACTTCCCCTGTGTCACCGGAGCCCCAGCGGGTAGGGATATAAGCCACGCACCGCCCGATAACAGTCTGTCGCCCCAATTGCTCGTTGCCGCATCGAAGTTCGACAGGAAGAATTGAGGTCCGCTCCCCGCACGGCTCGCTCGTGATCCGGTTGGGCTTTGCTGCGGTGCGCGCTCCCCTGAAACCCGACCCCGCCCGTCCGTATGGGCGCGTAGCCGAAGGGAGGAACGTGACCTTCGGATTCGCTCCGTCGTCGGCGGCACCACTGTCGACGTCCGCGTCCGCCGCTTCCGCCAGCCGCCTGCTCGAGCCCGCGGAATGGGCCGCCGCAGGAATCCCGCTGCTGCGCAACCCCCGTGAGGTGGTCAGCGGGCTGCACGCCCGGCATCAGCCCAAGCCGGCCACCGCGATCGTGGCCGTCCTGGACCCGGACGATCGGCTGTGCGCCAGCGCCTCGTTCGCCCGTCGTCCGGCCCCCGCCGACGGCTGGATGTTCCGCAACGCGCTGCTGGCGCAGCTCCGCCGCGTCATTCCGCACGACCTGCGCCGCCGCACCCCGGTGCGCACCGCCGTGCTGCTCTACTGCCGTGAGGGCGACGCGCGTTGGACGGAGGAGGACGGCGCGTGGATGTGGGGGCTGCGTGACGCCTGCACCCTGCACGGGCTGCGCTGCGGGGCGTACATCACGCTGACCCGGGACGGCTGGCAGGTGCTCGGCGAAGGCCGCGGTGGACGCCGCCCGAGCGCGGACTCGGCGCCGGAGCCCTTCGCCACTTCGGACGCCCCGCCCCCGCTGCCCCGCACCGGTGGCGCCGTCTCGGACGTTCTGCGCCGGGCGGCGGCCCGCTGAGAAACGGCCCGTGCGGGCACGAAGAGTCCGGGCACGAGGAAGACGGTTACGCACCCTGCGACGCACGGCAGGCGCCTGCTTTCGCCAGGCGCTGGTCCGGTGCGTCGCCGGGGCGGCGTACGACGAGCGCGCAGGTGCCGCACAGCGCGGCAAGCCGGCGCGAGGGGCCGCCCCGCGCCGTGGCACGCAAGGGTGCGGCCAGCGGAGCGGCCGTGCAGGGTCCACCACTCGTTTCCGAGGTGCCCCACCGGCGCTGCGCGTCCCCGTCCGTCACACGGGCACGCCGAAGCCCGCTCCGGGCACGTGCCGCCGCGGCGGCACTATTGTCGCCCACGGCACCCCGGACGGTGCCGGACGCGGGTCAGACGCCCGCGCCCAGCACCGAGTTGATCTGCTGCGGGTCACCGCAGACGATCAGCAGGGCACTCGCCCGCGTGTGGGCGAGCGGAAGGGCCTTGGCGGCATCGGCGTCGGAACCGCCGTTGACGGCGACGACGACGACAGGGCGGGAGGCGGCGCGGGAGACCGCGACGGCGTCGGTGTAGAAGACGTCGTCGCCCGCATCGTGCTGCGCCCAGTAGGAGGCTTCACCGAAGGACAGCTCGTGGGCGGCCCACGGGTGCGGTTCGCCGGTGGTGATCACCAGCACGTCACCAGGGGCACGACCCGATTCCAGGAGCAGGTCCACCGCTTCCTCGGCGGCGTCGAGGGCGCCGTCGGCGGAGGCGGGGATCAGCTGGATCTGTGGGGTCGCGGTGGCGGCAGCGGCCGGGCCCGCCGGGCCCGGCTTGGCAGTGGCCGTGTCACGCGGCGTGCGTTGCATCGGGGGCGCGGGCCGGAGAGGGCCGGGACGACCGGGACGCGACGGTGCCGCGGGGCGGGGGCCGGGTACGGGACGGGGGGTCGGCGCGGTACGGCCACTGGCCGGAGTGGCGCGGGGACCCTGGGCACTCTCGTGAATCTGAGGCTCCTCGGGAATGAGAGGCATGAGCTGTTATTTATCAAACGTTGGTGCGGCTCGCATGACCGGGTGGTACATCAGTGCGAGCGGAACCGTCAGAAATCGAAGCCGAGCTGGCCCTCGATCTCCGGAACGCTTCCATCCGCCCAGCTGCGGGCCTTCTTGAGGTGCCGCCACTGGGGCAGCGCATCAAGATACGCCCATGACAACCGGTGGTACGGGGTGGGGCCCCGCTCCGCCAGCGCGGCCTTGTGCACGGGTGACGGATACCCGGCGTTGTCCGCAAAACCGAAGTCTGCATGGTCGATACCCAGTTCGGCCATCATTTTGTCGCGCTGAACCTTGGCGATCACCGACGCCGCCGCCACCGCCACGCACGACCGGTCACCCTTGATCACGGTGCGCACCGTCCAGGGCATGCCGAGATAGTCGTGCTTCCCGTCGAGGATCACGGCTTCGGGACGGACGGGCAGGCCCTCCAGGGCACGGACCGCGGCGAGCCGCAGCGCGGCCGTCATCCCCAGATCGTCGATCTCCTGCGGCGAGGCGTGCCCCAGGGAGTAGGACGTCACCCACTGCCGCAGCGCCTCGGCGAGTTCCGTGCGCCGCTTGACGGTCAGCAGCTTGGAGTCGGTGAGGCCCACGGGCGGGCGGCGAAGGCCGGTGATCGCCGCGCAGACGGTCACAGGTCCGGCCCACGCGCCGCGGCCCACCTCGTCGACACCGGCAATGACCTTGGCTCCGGTCGTGGCGCGGAGTGAGCGCTCGACGGTGTGAGTTGGTGGTTCGTACGGCATGGCGCACTTAGGGTACGCCGCCGGGATCCCCGCGCGACACCCCGGTGCCCCAAGCCGCGCGAAGGCCGCCGCACCGCAGGATCAGGAGTCGTACGGCCGAAGCAGCGGAAGCATCAGCTGGTCGATCATCTCTTCCAGATCCCGGTCAATCCATTCGCTTCCGCCAACTTTTGACCGGTACAGCATCATCGCTGGAATGGCATCGACGACATAGCCGTTGGCCGCATCGGGACGCACCTCACCCCGTTCTATTCCACGGGAGATGACATCGCGCAGCAGCCCGAGGGTCGGCTCCAGCACACCGTCGAAGATCACTTCATGGAAGCGCTCAGCCTGCTCCAAATCGCATTCGTGAATGATGGCGCGCAATGCGAAACCGGGACGGGAGAACATGGCCCGGCGAGCCTGGAAGCACAGCTCGAGAAGGTCTCCGCGCACGCTCCCCGTGTCGGGCGCCTCTTCGAGGCGCGGCAGCCCGGCCCGCAGTGCGTCGACGACGAGTTTCTCCTTGGACGGCCAGCGGCGGTAGACCGCCGCTTTGCCGGTCTGCGCGGCAGCGGCGACCCCTTCCATCGTGAGGCCGTTCCAGCCGACGGTACTGAGTTGCTCCAGCGCGGCGTCGAGGATCGCGCGTTCGAGCACGGCACCGCGCCGGCGGGGGGAGGCCGTCCGAGCGGGAGGGGCCGTCCAGCGCGAGGTAACCATCCGAGTTTCTCCAGTGAGCGGGGGGACGGGGATCCGGACAACAGGGAAGGGCGCCGCACGGCAGCAACGGGGGACGCGGGGCGGCGACATGTCAAGTGAACGCTTGCGTTCCTTATCGGGGAGTCACTACCGTGGACGCGACAGTGAACGCGGTCGTTCACTATCCACTAACGGCTCTGTGGGGGACCCAAGGTGACAGCCTCTCAACTGATCGAGGACGACAAACCGAAGACGGCCCGCCGGGAGGGGCGTCCCGGCATCGCGCTCACCGTCATCGCGGCCTGCCAGCTCATGGTGGTACTCGACGCGACGATTGTGAACATCGCTCTTCCACACATTCAAGACGCGCTCAAGTTCAGCACGACGGACCTGACCTGGGTGGTCAGCGCCTACACGCTCACCTTCGGCGGCCTGCTGCTGCTCGGCGCACGCGCCGGCGACATCCTCGGCCGCCGCCGGGTGTTCATGACCGGCATCCTGTTGTTCACCTTCGCATCGCTGCTCGGCGGTCTCGCACAGGAGCCGTGGCAGCTGCTCGCGGCACGAGCCCTGCAGGGCATGGGCGGCGCGATCGCGTCGCCCACTTCGCTGGCGCTCATCACGACCACGTTCCCCGAAGGCCCGGAACGGAACAGGGCGTTCGGCGTGTTCGCCGCGGTGTCCGCGGGTGGCGGCGCCATCGGCCTGCTCGCGGGAGGCATGCTCACCGAGTGGCTGGACTGGCGCTGGGTGCTCTTCGTCAACGTACCGATCGGCGTGCTGATCGCGTTTCTCACGCCGCTCTACATCAACGAGTCCGAACGGCATCCCGGGCGCTTCGACATCGCCGGCGCGCTCACCTCCACGGCCGGTATGGCAACGCTCGTGTACGGCTTCATCCGGGCCGCCGAGGAGGGCTGGCGGGACAGCCTGACCCTCGCGTCCTTCGGCGCCGCCGTGGTCCTGCTGCTGGCCTTCACGTTCACCGAGAGGCGGGCCAAGGAGCCGATCACCCCGCTGAAGATGTTCGCCGACCGCAACCGGTCGGGCACCTACGTGATCATGCTGAGCCTGGCCGCTGCCATGTTCGGCATGTTCTTCTACATCGTCCTGTTCGTCCAGAACGTGCTGGGCTACAGCCCGATCAAGGCCGGTGTGGCCTTCCTTCCCGTCACGTTCGCGATCGTCGTCGGCGCGGGGCTGTCGCAGCGTTTCCTGCCCTCCCTCGGCCCCAAGCCGTTCATGGCGGCAGGCTCGACGCTGGTGGTGATCGGGCTCGTCTGGCAGACGTTCATCAGCCCCGACAGCTCCTACGTCGGCGGAGTGCTGGGACCGATGCTGGTGTTCGGCTTCGGCATGGGCCTGAACTTCGTGACGGCCACGGTCACGGCGGTCTCCGGTGTCGCCCAGCACGAAGCGGGCGCGGCGTCCGGACTGCTCAACGCCACGCAGCAGGTGGGCGGTTCGCTCGGGCTGTCGATCCTGACCACGGTGTTCGGTTCCGCCGCCAAGGACGAGGCGAAGAAGCAGCTGCCGAAGTTCCTCGCGGACGGCACGCCCGCGCAGAAGGCCGAGTTCGCCAAGACGCACCAGCTGCCCGCGCCCTGGGGACACGAGGTACTGGCCCACGGGATCTCGACCGCGTTCATCCCGGCCGCCGCGATGGCCGTGCTCGCCCTGGCCACCGCCGGTCTGGTGATCAAGGTGCGCAAGAAGGACCTCGAAGCCCTCGCCGGCACGGCGGGCCTGGGCATCGGCTGAGACGACCGGATCGGTACAAGGCCGCGGATGGCCGGTCCGAGCCCGGGGAACCGACAGCAAGGGCGCCCGGCCGGCCATCCGCACATGTGTCACGCCGCCACCTTTCACACCCCACGCCTCCCACGCCCCGTACCTGCGACGCCCCATCACTCGATGACCGCGCGCCCTCCGCGTCGCACGACGTCTGCCGGAACAACGGGCGACGGTGACGCACAGTTCCCGCCGAACACGCAGAGTTCGCGCGGGTCGTGGCGTTCGTACACCGGCCCCGGTTCCGGCGCGGGCAGGCGTCAACCGGCCGTGCGCACCCAGTCCGGCAGCGACTCCGTCCGCTCCACCCACTCGGTGGGCGGAGCCCCCGCCTCCCCGGCTGCGAGGACGCCACCGACGATGGCGCAGGTGGTGTCCACGTCGCCGCCCACCTGCGCGGTCGTCCAGAACGCCGTCTCGTAGTCACCGAGAGCCCGCGCGGCCGACCACAGGGCGAAGGGGACCGTGTCATGGGCACTCGTACGCCGCCCGCATCCCAGCACGGCCGCGACGGTGCCCGGGTCGTCGTAGTCGAGCATGTCCCGGGCGCGCCGCAGCCCCGCACCGACCGCGCTCTTCGGGACGAGAGCGATCACCGAGTCGAGGAGTTCCCCGGGGCCGGGCGGCCCGTCCGGGGCCGCGACCAGTGCGGCGGCCGCGGCGACCGCCATGGCGCCCACCACGGCCTCGCGGTGCTGGTGCGTGGGATATGCGGAGATCTCCGCCTGGTGACTGGCCTGCTCCGGGTCTCCCGCGTACCAGGCGCCCAGGGGCGCGATCCGCATCGCCGCCCCGTTGCCCCAGGAGCCCTGCCCCTTGAAGAGACCGGCGGCCAGCTCGCGCCAGTCCTCGCCCTCGCGGACGAGGCGCAGCAACCGGTTGACCGCCGGGCCGTAGCCCCGGTCGAAGTCGTGGTGGTGGGCGAAGGAGTGGGCCAGTGCGTCCTGGTCGACGCGGTGATGGGCGGCCAGCACCGCGACGACCGAGCAGGCCATCTCCGTGTCGTCGGTCCACTGCCACGGGCCGGCGGGCAGCTCGCGACGCTTCAGCAGGGGGTAGTGCGCCGGAACGAAGAACTGCGAACCCAGCGCATCCCCCACCGCAAGCCCACGCAGGCTGGTCAGGGCTCGTTCCAGGCGCACGGCAGGAGAGGAGTCAGCGGTCATCGCCCCGCCACTCTAGCCGTTGATCCAGTGGGGTGCCGGTTCCCGCCAGCGGTCGAAGGGCCGGTCGAGGGTGTACTTGCCGTCGTCCCCGAGAACGAGCATGCGCATCTCGGCGTTGCCGGGGTTGGACAGCGACTCGAACTCCGCGACGGTCCAGTGGAACCAGCGCATGCAGAACAGGCGCATGGCCAGGCCATGGGTCACCAGCAGTACGTTCGGCGGGTGGTCGGGGTCCTCGAAGCTGCGGAACAGGCTCTCGAGGAAGCCGCCGACCCGGTCGTACACGTCGGCACCGGACTCTCCCTGCGGGAAGCGGAAGAAGAAGTGCCCGTAGGCGTCCCGGTAGGCCTTCTGCAGGCGCACGTCGTCACGGTCCTGCCAGTTTCCCCAGTCCTGCTCGCGCAGCCGGGGTTCCTCGCGCACCCGTATGAGCTCCGGGTCGAGGTGGAAGGCGCGGAGCGTCTCGTGCGTACGCCGGTAGGGGGACACGTACACACTCACGCGTTCGCGTCCGAAGACGTCGCGGAGTGTCTTGCCGGTCTCCTCCGCCTGCCGGCGGCCCCGCTCGGTCAGGGCCAGTGCGTGGTCGGGTTCCCGCTCGTACACGGAGTCATCAACATTGCCCGTTGACTCCCCGTGGCGGACAAGGACGATGCGCCGTGGTCGTGCCATGCCAAAACCCTAGATCCAACGGGAGCCGGTCGAGCACCCGTACGGGCTCCATACGGCGTAGGTCACACGAATCCTGCACCGCAGAGCCCTCAAGGGCGCGGAATTCGCGGGTCCGGATGTCAGACCGTCCAGCTCGGCTCCAGTTCCACTATGTCACCGGTGAGGGCCGCGACGTCCGCCTCCGTCTGTGCGCGCAGGGCAAGGCGTTCCACCCGCTCGGTCCGGTACTTGCCGTGCTCCGCGGCCGACCGCCACATCGACAGCACCAGGAACTCCTGCCCCGGTGCCTCGCCGAACATGCCGCGGATCATGCCGGGCGAGCCGGCCATCGCGGGGTTCCAGACCTTCTCCTGCATGAGTGTGAAGTGCTCGACGCGCTCCTCGTGGATTCGGCAGAGGGCCACACGGATCAGGTCGGTGTCCGTGAACCTCGGTTCGAAGCCGGTCTTCACGTCGAAGCGGTACTCGAACAGCTTGACCTGAATGTCCTTGAACGTGCCCGACTGCGCCGCCGCCAGCCGGTCGTGGGAGCGGGCCATGAAGGAGTCGTAGAAGGCACGGCTCTCCCAGAAGGCGAAGGTGTGCGCCACGCCGGGCCGCTGCCGGCTCCATCCTCCGCCCTGCCCCCGAAACCCCGGCTCCCCGAGAAGCCCCGCCCACTTTCGCTGCCCCCGCTCGAAGCCGCGGCGGTCCACCACGGTGCAGCGAATCCACTTGACCAGCACCGCGCCATGGTAAGGCCACCTGGCGTGGCGCCGGTCACGCTCCGGCGGAGACGGACCGCGCACGCGCCCCCGCGCCCATGGCACGATGGACAACGATCTGTCGCTGCCCAGAAGTTGAGGCAGTGAGGCCTCCAGGGGGAAGGGGACGCCCGGTGACCGGCTTCAGCAAGGGGATCCGCAAGGTGGAGGTCGCGCTCAAGTGGGACCCGAGTCCCACGGGCGAGCCGCCCACCGACCTCGACATCGTCGCCGCGACGTTCAGCGCGGGCGACCCGTACGGCGCTCCGGCCTATGTGGTGCACTTCGACAGCCGGTCGCCCGACGGCACCATCTATCTCAACCGGGACAGCACCGACGGCAGGGGCTTCGGCTGGGACGAGGTGATGACCCTCGAACTCGACCGCCTCGACGGCCGGTACGCGCGCGTGGTCGTCGGTGTGGTCATCCAGCAGCGCCTGGTGGACCGGACCTTCGCCGGCGTCCTGAACCCGGCGGTGCGCATCCGGGAGGGCTACGACGTCCTGGCCGAGGACGACTTCGGCTCGGTGCTCGGGGCGACGGCGGCGGCGGTCGCGGAGTTCACGCACGACGAGTCCGGCAACTGGAACTTCCGTCCCGGGGTGCGCGGCTTCGAGGACGACCCCGCGACCTTCACCAGGTCCATGGGCAGGATGCACCAGCCCTGACGCCCGCTCGGCGGGCGCAGACCACGGGTCGGGCGCTCGCCTGGGCAACGGTAAGGGGCGCCGGCCCATGGCCGGCGCCCCTTACCTCAGGCACTGCGCGTCATCAGCTGCAGCCGCTGGTCGAACCGCAGCCCTCGCAGATGTAGCAGGAGCCGGCCCGCTGCATCTTCGTGCCGCAGGAGAAGCACAGCGGGGCGTCGGCCTGGATGCCCAGCTGCATCTCCACCAGCTCGGCACTGGTGTGGGCCTGCTTCGGGGCGGGCTTGGCCGCCTCCGCCTCGGCCTTCGGCGTGGCGACGGCCTTCAGCTCCTGGGCGCGCGGCGCCGACTGCGCCAGGCCTTCGACGTCGACCTCCTCGTCGGTGGGCTCGTAGGAGCCCGTCTCGAGGTGGCGCTGGCGCTCCTCGGCGGAGTGGATGCCGAGAGCGGAGCGCGTCTCGAAGGGCAGGAAGTCCAGCGCCAGGCGGCGGAAGATGTAGTCGACGATCGACTGCGCCATCCGCACGTCGGGGTCGTCCGTCATGCCGGCCGGCTCGAAGCGCATGTTGGTGAACTTCGAGACGTAGGTCTCCAGGGGCACGCCGTACTGCAGGCCCACCGAGACGGCGATGGAGAAGGCGTCCATCATGCCCGCGAGGGTCGAGCCCTGCTTCGACATCTTCAGGAAGACCTCGCCGAGACCGTCGTCAGGGTAGGAGTTGGCGGTCATGTAGCCCTCGGCGCCACCGACGGTGAAGGAGGTGGTGATGCCGGGACGGCCCTTGGGGAGGCGCTTGCGGACCGGGCGGTACTCGACGATCTTCTCGACCGTCTCGCGGATGGTCGCCTCGGCCTTCTCCGTGACGGCGTCGGTCGCGGACTTCTCCTTCTCCTTGGTCTTGGCGGAGAGCGGCTGGCCGACCTTGCAGTTGTCGCGGTAGATGGCGAGGGCCTTGATGCCCATCTTCCACGCCTCGAAGTAGACCTCTTCGACGTCCTCGACGGTGGCGCTCTCGGGGAGGTTGACCGTCTTGGAGAGGGCGCCCGAGATCCACGGCTGGATCGCGGCCATCATGCGGACGTGGCCCATCGCGGAGATGGCCCGCTCGCCCATGGCGCAGTCGAACACCTCGTAGTGCTCGGGCCTGAGGCCCGGGGCGTCGATCACGTTGCCGTGCTCGGCGATGTGGGCGACGATCGCCTCGATCTGCTCCTCCTGGTAGCCCAGGCGGCGCAGGGCCTGCGGGACGGTGCCGTTGACGATCTGCATCGAGCCGCCGCCGACCAGCTTCTTGAACTTGACCAGGGCGAGGTCGGGCTCGAGGCCGGTGGTGTCGCAGGACATCGCGAGACCGATGGTGCCGGTCGGGGCGATGACGGACGCCTGGGAGTTACGGAAACCGTTCTGCTCGCCGAGGCGCAGGACGTCCTGCCAGGCCTCCGTGGCGGCGGCCCAGACCGGGGTGTCGAGGTCGTCCATGCGGACGGCCACGGTGTTGGCGTCGGCGTGCTGCGTCATGACGCGCTTGTGCGCGTCGGCGTTGCGGGCGTAGCCGTCGTACGGGCCGACGACCGCGGCGAGCTCGGCGGAGCGCTTGTACGCGGTACCGGTCATCAGGGAGGTGACCGCACCGGCCAGCGCGCGGCCGCCCTCGGAGTCGTAGGCGTGGCCGGTCGCCATCAGCAGGGCGCCGAGGTTGGCGTAGCCGATGCCGAGCTGGCGGAACGCGCGCGTGTTCTCGCCGATCTTCTGGGTCGGGAAGTCGGCGAAGCAGATGGAGATGTCCATCGCGGTGATGACGAGCTCGACGACCTTGGCGAAGCGCTCGACCTCGAAGGACTGGTTGCCCTTGCCGTCGTCCTTGAGGAACTTCATCAGGTTCAGCGAGGCGAGGTTGCAGGACGTGTTGTCCAGGTGCATGTACTCGCTGCAGGGGTTCGAGCCGTTGATGCGGCCGGACTCCGGGCAGGTGTGCCAGTGGTTGATCGTGTCGTCGTACTGGATGCCCGGGTCGGCGCAGGCCCAGGCGGCCTCGGCCATCTTGCGGAAGAGGGCCTTGGCGTCGACCTCCTCGATGACCTCGCCGGTCATCCGCGCCCGCAGGCCGAACTTGCCGCCCTGCTCGACCGCCTTCATGAACTCGTCGTTCACGCGGACCGAGTTGTTGGCGTTCTGGTACTGGACCGAGGTGATGTCGTCGCCACCGAGGTCCATGTCGAAGCCCGCGTCGCGCAGGGCGCGGATCTTCTCCTCCTCCTTGACCTTGGTCTCGATGAAATCCTCGACGTCGGGGTGGTCGACGTCCAGGATGACCATCTTGGCGGCGCGGCGGGTGGCACCACCGGACTTGATGGTGCCGGCGGAGGCGTCGGCGCCGCGCATGAAGGAGACCGGGCCGGAGGCGTTGCCGCCGGAGGAGAGCAGTTCCTTGGAGGAGCGGATCCGGGAGAGGTTCAGGCCGGCGCCGGAGCCGCCCTTGAAGATCATGCCCTCTTCCTTGTACCAGTCGAGGATCGACTCCATGGAGTCGTCGACGGACAGGATGAAGCAGGCGGACACCTGCTGGGGCTGCGAGGTGCCCACGTTGAACCAGACGGGGCTGTTGAAGCTGAAGATCTGGTGCAGGAGGGCGTAGGCCAGCTCGTGCTCGAAGATCTCGGCGTCGGCGGGCGAGGCGAAGTACTTGTGGTCCTCGCCGGCCTTCCGGTACGTCTTCACGATGCGGTCGATCAGCTGCTTGAGGCTGACCTCGCGCTGCGGGGTGCCGACGGCACCGCGGAAGTACTTGCTGGTGACGATGTTGACCGCGTTCACCGACCAGAAGTCGGGGAACTCGACGCCGCGCTGCTCGAAATTGACCGAGCCGTCGCGCCAGTTGGTCATGACGACGTCACGGCGCTCCCAGCTCACCTCGTCGTACGGGTGCACGCCGGGGGTGGTGTGGATGCGCTCGATGCGCAGGCCCTTGGCCGCCTTGGCGCCCTTGGATCGGGAACCTCGTGCCGGACCGCTCGCCGTCTCTGTCATGCCGCCTCCCTGGTACGGGCGAAAACGCCCTGAAATGCCACGATGTTCCCGTGACACGGTGATCTGTCTTGTGTTGCGGACGCCTTCACGCTGCCGCCCGCAACAGGCCTCTGGTCGCCGCCGTCCCGCCGGAACCGGTGTCTCCGCCCCGTTCCGGCCCGCCGGTCAGTCGGCGTGGGCGGGCACGGGGACCTGCGAAGTCCCTCCGGGCCCGCGATCGTCTTCCTTGCTCCCCGCTCCCGCGTCCTCGTCGGCCGTGGCGGGTCCTCGCGTCCCCTCCCTGAGTTCCGCGATCGCGGCCTCGAAGTCCTCGAGCGAGTCGAAGGCCCGGTAGACGGAGGCGAATCGCAGATAGGCGACGAGGTCGAGTTCCTGCAGCGGTCCGAGTATGGCCAGCCCCACGTCGTGGGTGGTCAGCTCGGCGCTTCCGGTGGCCCGCACCGCCTCCTCGACCCGCTGGCCGAGCTGGGCGAGTGCGTCCTCGGTGACAGGCCGTCCCTGGCATGCCTTGCGCACGCCGTTGATGACCTTGGTACGACTGAAAGGCTCGGTGACTCCGGACCGCTTGACCACCATGAGCGAGCACGTCTCCACGGTCGTGAAACGACGGGAGCAGTCGGGACACTGGCGGCGCCTGCGGATGGACGTGCCGTCGTCGGTCGTACGACTGTCGACCACGCGGCTGTCGGGGTGCCTGCAGAAGGGGCAGTGCATGATCTCCAACCCTCCTCACAGCAGACTCAACAGCCCCAGAGACCTCACGGGCCCCTCGGAGCAGCCACAAGCATAGGGGATCACCGGAGCATCGCCGACCCGGGGGACCACAACTTGTGGGTAGCTGCAGCAATCCAACCACTACATGTGGGGCTTGGCCCATACAACAACACGCTCGCGTGTCGCAGATGTACCGCTCATGCGGATACGGAGATACCGTGGGCGCCGCACGGAGGTCACGTAGGACTCCGGCACAGAAGGGGCCCGGCAACCCGGTTGACGGGATTCCGGATGGCACACTGGGAGCGCAGCCCACGAGGCCGCCACCCCGGCGGTGAAGAGTACAACAATGAGCCCTTTTGTCCGCCAGGTGCCGCGTTGGCCATACACCCGCACACACGACAACGTCAGGTGAACCGCGTTTTTTCACTCGAACGTGTGTTTGGCGCAACCTTTCGAAAGCAACTACCGTTGTCCAGCAGGGAGACCATCGAGAGGGGCCGACGTGACCACCACCGCAGACAGCGCCGCCACCATCACCGCCCAGGACCGCTCCCAGGGCCGACTCGAGCCGGTGCACGCGATGAACGAAGCCACGAATCCCGAGGGACACAAGCGATCCCTGCCGGGCCGACCTCCAGGCATCCGGGCGGACAGCTCCGGACTCACCGACCGGCAGCGCCGGGTGATCGAGGTCATCCGGGACTCCGTACAGCGGCGGGGCTACCCGCCGTCGATGCGGGAGATCGGCCAGGCCGTGGGCCTCTCCAGCACGTCCTCGGTCGCGCACCAGCTGATGGCGCTGGAGCGCAAGGGCTTCCTGCGCCGTGACCCGCACCGCCCGCGCGCGTACGAGGTGCGCGGCTCCGACCAGTCGGTCACGGTGCAGCCCACCGACACCGCGGGCAAGCCGGCCGCGTCGTACGTTCCGCTGGTCGGCCGCATCGCCGCCGGTGGCCCGATCCTCGCCGAGGAGTCCGTCGAGGACGTCTTCCCGCTCCCCCGGCAGCTGGTCGGTGACGGCGAGCTCTTCGTCCTCAAGGTCGTCGGCGACTCCATGATCGAGGCCGCGATCTGTGACGGCGACTGGGTCACCGTCCGCCGCCAGCCGGTCGCCGAGAACGGCGACATCGTCGCCGCCATGCTCGACGGAGAGGCCACCGTCAAGCGCTTCAAGCGCGAGGACGGCCACGTCTGGCTCCTGCCCCACAACGCGGCCTACGAGCCGATCCCCGGTGACGACGCGACCATCCTCGGCAAGGTGGTCGCGGTGCTGCGCCGCGTGTGACCACCGCGGCGGACGGCCGGGAGCGGCCCGTCCACTGACCGGGCCCCGGAACCTCTGCGCCGGTTCCGGGGCCCTGTGCTGTGCAGGGCCGGGTACCGGGCGGCTCTGTGAGTGCCGGGGGCCGCTCCCGTACCGGAGCGGCCCCCGATCACCCGATCACTTTTCCTCCGCCTGCTTGGCCGCCGCGTCGATGGCCGCCAGCGACTTGCGGACCTGGTTACGGTCCGTGGTGTACCAGAAGTCGGGCAGTGACGTCTTGAGATAACCGCCGTACCGCGCGGTGGCCAGCCGCTGGTCCAGTACGGCCACCACGCCCCGGTCCCCCGACGCCCGTACGAGACGGCCGGCGCCCTGGGCCATCAGGAGCGCGGCGTGAGTGGCGGCGACAGCCATGAAGCCGTTGCCACCGGCGTCCTCCACCGCCTTCTGGCGGGCGCTCATCAGCGGATCGTCGGGACGCGGGAACGGGATCTTGTCCATCACGACCAGCTGACAACTGGGACCGGGGACGTCGACGCCCTGCCACAGCGACAGCGTGCCGAACAGACAGGTCCTGGGGTCGGCCGCGAAGTTCTTGATCAGTTCGCCGAGGGTCTCCTCGCCCTGGAGCAGGATCGGGAACTCCGGGATGCGGGAGCGCAGCTCCTCCGCGGCGAGCTGGGCCGCCCGCATCGAGGAGAACAGACCGAGCGTGCGGCCACCGGCGGCTTGGATGAGTTCGGTCAGCTCATCCAGCATGTCGGCACGGTCTCCGTCGCGCGCCGGGCGGGCCAGGTGCTTCGCGACGTAGAGGATGCCCTGCTTGGGGTAGTCGAACGGCGAGCCGACGTCGACGCCCTTCCACTGCGGGGCGTCCTCGTCTTCCGTGCCTTCGGGGGCGAGCCCCAGGGAAGCCCCGACCCCGTTGAAGTCACCGCCCAGCTTGAGCGTGGCGGAGGTGAGGACGACGGAGCGGTCCGCGAAGAGCTTCTCCCGCAGCAGGCCCGAGACGGACATGGGGGCGACGCGCAGGGAGGCGCCGAACCGGTCATGGCGCTCGTACCAGACGACGTCCCACTCGGATCCGTTCACGATCCGCTCCGCCACGTCGTGCACCGTCTCCACGGACGCGAGTGCCTGCTTGCGGACCGCGTCCTCGTCCTGCACCGACTTGTCACGGGTGGCGCCGATCGCGGAGATGACCGTCCGGGCCGCGTCCCGCAGGGCCATCAGTGCGTAGCCCAGGTCCTCCGGGATCTCCTCCAGACGGCCCGGCAGGGCCAGCTCCATGAGCCGCTCGAAGCCCTCCGCCGCGGTCTGCAGCTGGTCGGCGGCCTTCTCGTTGACCAGTTTCGCGGCACGGCGCACGGCGCGGTTGACCTGCCCGGGGGTGAGCTCGCCGGTGGCCACACCGGTGACACGCGAGACCAGCTCGTGCGCCTCGTCCACGATCAGCACCTCGTGCTGGGGAAGCACCGGCGCGCCCTCGATGGCGTCGATGGCGAGCAGGGCGTGGTTGGTGACGACGACCTCGGCGAGCTTGGCGTGCTCGCGGGCCGCCTCGGCGAAGCACTCGGCGCCGTAAGCGCACTTCGAGGCGCCCAGGCACTCCCGGGAGGACACCGACACCTGCGACCAGGCTCGGTCCGAGACGCCGGGTGTGAGGTCGTCGCGGTCACCGGTCTCGGTCTCGTCCGCCCAGTCACGCAGTCGCAGCAGGTCCTGGCCGAGTTTGCTGGTGGGGGCTGCGGTCTCGAACTGGTCGAACAGGCCCTCCTCCTCGTCCTGTGGCATGCCCTCGTGCAGACGGTGCAGGCACAGGTAGTTCGACCGGCCCTTGAGCATGGCGAACTCCGGGCGGCGGCGCAGCAGCGGGTGCAGCGCCTCGACCGTGCGCGGCAGGTCCCGCTCCACCAGTTGGCGCTGCAGGGCCAGGGTGGCGGTCGCCACGACGACGCGCTCCCCGTGCGCGAGCGCGGGCACGAGGTAGCCGAGCGACTTTCCGGTGCCGGTGCCGGCCTGGACCAGCAGGTGGGATCCGTCGTCGATCGCCTCGGCGACCGCTTCGGCCATCGTGACCTGGCCGGGGCGCTCCGTACCGCCGACGGCTGTGACGGCGGCGTGCAGGAGTTCGGGGAGTGAGGGCTTAGTCATAGCGCGACAACCCTACGACCAGGCACTGACAAACGGCGGATCAAGTGCGCAACCAGGGCTGGGATCACGGAGACCCGGGGCTGGATCAAGATTTTTTCCCATTCGTCCGGCGACTGGGAACCCGGCCGGTCCGGCCTTCGTTCCATGAGTGACGACATCGTTACGGAGTGCTACATCAGGTGGCGCAGGGATCTGTCCCGGATCATGAGGGCGGCCCGCTTGGCGGGCAGGTCGACCTCGGCGCCGAACCGGAAGCCGGCGCCCAGGAAGGCTGCCACGGAGGGGGTGTTGCGAAGATCGGGTTCGGCGACGACGCGCGCACAGGCCGGGCGGTGGTCCAGTACCAGGTCGGCCACTGCTCTGAGCAGGGCCGAGCCCCGTCCGCGTCCACGGTCGGCGACGGCTCCCACGAGGAGATGGAGCCCGGTGTCGTGCGGGCGGGCCGGGTAGTGGCGGGCCAGCGGGTCCAAGTCGGCCCGGTACACCTCCCAGTAGCTCATCGGAGTGCCGTCCAGCACGCCGAGGCACGGGACGCTGCGTCCGTCGCCGTCGAGTTGGGCGCGCAGATGGTCCTCGGTCCGCGTCGGGGAGCCGGCCAGCCCCCAGAACGCGGAGACGGCCGGGTCGTTCATCCAGCGGCTGATGAGCGGCAGGTCGCGTTCGATGCGGACCGGTCGCAGCTGGAAGGTGCCCACGGGCGTCGCGGTCGGGCCCCAGTACTGGATGCCGTCGAGAAGGTCGTCGGCGGGCGGGACCCGCGGGCCCGTGTCTTTCCGGTACCCGGGCACGGGGTCCGCCGCCTCCCGGGTGCCGGTCGCCTCCGTGGCGAAGAGGGCGACGAGTTCGTCGGGCAGCCGCAGGTCCAGTGTGTCCTCGCCGTTCCCGGCCGGCTCGGGGTCGTCCGGGTGGGTGGGGACACGGCCGGCGTCGGTGCTCGCGTCGATGGGAGGCACGGGCGCTCCTCTCAGGAGGCGGGGTGGGGCATGTTCCTCGGAGGTGGATGAGGTCGGTGTGGTGGCGCTGCCGGAACGGCCGGAAGCGCGGGATCAGGAGTGGAGGGGGTTGGCGATGGTGACGTAGACGGACTGGGTGTCGACCGGGCCGACGAGTTCGTCGAGGCCGTGCAGCCGGGTCAGCAGATTGGCCTTGCAGCGCAGCACGGGTGAGTCGAGCAGGAGCGCGGGCAGGGAGGTGCGCAGCGGGGTGGGCCCCGAGGCCACGTCGCGCAGGAAGCGGCGGAAGGCGGCGAGCAGCAGGTGCTCGTCGGCCAGGCCCTGGGATCCGAACGCGCCGATGAGACCGAGCACGTTGTTGACGGCGAGGTAGTACGCGAAGCGCTCGTCCGTGACCTCGTCGGACACGAAGGTGTCGCTGTGCACGCCGATCCCGGGCAGACGTGCCTGCAGTTCGGCACGGCGGGATGCGCGGAAGTAGTAGCCCTGGTTGTCGCGGTAGCGGCCGCCCGCGGGCCAGCCGTCGCCGTCCAGCAGGAGCAGGGTGTTCTGCTGGTGTGCCTCGAGGGCGATGCCCGCCTCGCCGTCCAGCCAGAGGACGGGCCGTACGACCTGTTCCAGGTAGCGCAGGAACCACTCGGTGGCGACGGCGCCGCGTGGTCGGCGGGTTCGCTCGGCGAGCCGGGCGACGACCACGGCCAGCCGGGAGCGCACGGGCGGCACCCCGGCGAGCGGGCGGCCGCCGTCACCGTCGCCGTGGGGCCGGGGCGAGACGAGTCCGGCGACGCACGAGACGTCGTCGGACGGGGTGAACGGGTTGTGCCGGATCATCACGTCGAGTCCGGGTACGGGTCGGCCGTCCGGGTCGTCGACGGCCAGCCAGGCCGGGTCGCGGACGACGTCGAAGGACGGGTGCGCGGCCCGCCACTGCCGGGACAGGCCGCCGCGCAGCAGGCGGTGGACCTCGACGCCGCGGTGGAGTTCCTTGCGGAGGTTCTCGCGGCGGGAGTTGGTGATCCGCAGGCCGAGGGACAGTTTGAGCATGGCGGGCGCGCCGGACCGGTGGACGGTCCGTACGGAGGAGGTGGGGTGCCACGGGGAGCCGTGGCTGCCGAGTGCCCTGAGCAGCCCGGCGTCGAGGAGGGCGGCGGTCGGGTCGCGGTGCTGGATCTCGCGCCACTGCCAGGGGTGCAGGGGCAGGGCGGCGTAACCGTCGGGCAGGGACAGCCCCGGGCCGGCGAGCCGGAGCGTGAGCCGGTCGGCCGGGACGGCACGGCCGCGCTCGGTCCAGGCCGAGTCGGTGGCGAGCAGTGAGGGGGCTACGGCGATCCAGCGCAGGGGGAAGGAGCCCCGCAGTTCGGGTGAGTACAGGCGGGCTTCGGAGTCGGTGAGTCCCTCGCGGCTCTTGGGGGCCGGGTGGAAGGGATGGCCGAGCAGCAGCGCCTGTTCGGCGGCGAGGAAGTGGTCGGGACCGTCGGCGGGGTTGGCGCGCCGGTCGCTGATGAAGGTGGCGGTGCGGCGGAGGGAGTCGGCCACGCGGGCCACGAGGTCACCTCCGTCGGCGGCGACGGCGTCCGGGCTCGGGCCGGTGCCGTCGGCCTTGGCGTGTGCCTCCCTGCTGATCAGGGCGGTGAGCGTCACGGCGTCGAGCGGTGGGGTGCCCTCGGGGGCGTCGGCGAACCGGGGCGGTCCGAAGCGGTGCCAGCCGGCCGGGGACCAGTGGTGAACGGGGGCGATCAGCGCCGTGCCGCTGGCGGGCAGCGGGATGCGCAGGACACCGGTGCGCGGTTCGCGGAGGTCCGTCTCCCGTACCCAGCAGCGGAGCAGGTTGTCCACGGCGGCGGTCTGGGCGGCGAGGTGTGGTTCCGGGTGCTCCAGGAGACCGGCCGTGGCTGCCCTCGCCGGGGCGGTTTCCCGGGGCAGCGGTGTGTGCCGGGGCGCCGGCTCGACGGCGGGTGCGGGCGGGGAAGGGAGGTGCTGGGCGGGGAGGTGCGGGACGTGGAAACGGCCGTCTGGTGCCGGAATGGCGTTCAAGTCTGGTCCTCCGGGTTCGTGCGGGGCGCTCGGCGGGGGCGCTCGGCGGCGCGGTGGGCGAAGAGGGCCTGCCTCAGCCCCGGGGTGTCCTGGCCTCTTGGGCCGGGGAGACACCGCGGTCCACGGCCGCGACCGCGTCGGCGAGACGGTCGAGTACGGCGGTGGCCTGCTCGTCGCTGATCGTCAGGGGCGGGAGGAGCCGTACGACGCTGGCGTGGCGTCCGCCGAGTTCGACGATCAGGCCACGGCGCAGGCACTCACGCTGGACGGCCGCGGCCCGTTCGGGTGCGGCGGGCCGTGGGGTGCGGGGACCGCGGGGTGCGGCCTTAGGCGTTGCCGGGTCACCTTCCGGACCGGCAGCCGGTCCCGGCACCGCGGCAAGGGCCTCCCCCGGTCCGTCCGGGGCCGTTCCCCCGTCACGCTCCGGATCCACCACCTCGACGCCGATCATGAGGCCCCGGCCCCGCACATCGCCGACACACGCGAACTCCCCCTTGAGCGCTTTCAGTTGGGACAGCATGCGGGCGCCGACCCGGGCGGCGTGTGCGGCGAGGCCGTTCTCCCGGACGTGGGCGAGGGTGGCCGCACCCGCGGCCATGGCCAGTTGGTTGCCGCGGAAGGTGCCCGCGTGCGCGCCGGGTTCCCACACGTCGAGGTCGTCGCGGTAGACGACGACGGCCAGCGGAAGGCTGCCGCCGATGGCCTTGGACAGGACCATCACATCAGGGGTGACGCCGCTGTGCTCCACGGCCCAGAAGGTGCCGGTTCGCCCCACTCCCGTCTGCACCTCGTCGGCGATCAGCGGGATGGACCGGGCGGCGGTGATCTGCCGCATGCGTCGCATCCAGTCGTCCGGGGCGGGGATCACTCCGCCCTCGCCCTGGACGGGTTCGAGGATCATCCCGGCAGGCAGCGGCACACCCGACTTGGGGTCGTCGAGGACGTACTCGGTCCAGCGGGCGGCCAGTTCGGCACCGCGCGGTCCTCCGACGCCGAACGGGCAGCGGTAGTCCTGCGGATACGGCAGGCGGGCGACCCGTACGTCGCAGGCTCCGCCGGACGCTGCCAGGGCGCCGGTGGTCATCCCGTGGTAGGCGCCGGTGAAGGCGAGGATGCCGGAACGCCCGGTCGCGGCGCGCACCAGCTTGAAAGCTGCCTCCACCGCGTCCGTGCCGGCCGGCCCGCAGAACTGCACGCGAGCCCGGTCGGCGAGGCCCGGCGGCAGGGTCCGGAACAGCTCGGTGACGAAGGCGTCCTTGACCGGGGTCGCCAGGTCGAGGACGGACAGGGGGGCGCCGGAGTCGAGGACCTTGCGGATGGCGTCCAGCACGACGGGATGGTTGTGGCCGAGGGCGAGGGTGCCCGCGCCGGAGAGACAGTCGAGGTAACGGCGGCCGTCGGCGCCCTCGATGGTCAGTCCGCGGGCCCGGACCGGCACGATGGGAAGGGCGCGTGCGTAGGTGCGCGCCGCGGACTCGCGCGCCGACTGGCGCCGCAGGATGCCCTCGTGTGCGCCGCGCGCTCCCCCGGACACCGGTTCCGTCACGGTCACGGCATTGTCCTCCCGCTGTCCAGAGGCGACTTGCTCCCTCAGGAGGACCCGGCACAGGCAGCAGGCCCCCTCACCGCTACCAACCGCGGACCGGCCGACGGGTTACGGGTTGCTTCAAGATCCTTGCCGTGACGGAACCGTAGCCGTTCCGGCAGAAGTCCCCCACTGCGAACGCATAGGGTGTGATGCCGTTCCCAGACGTCCGTGAGAGCGGCGTGAACTCCGCGTGAGTTCCGCCGGATCGCACGGGCGCAGCGCCGAGTTCCGTCACGTCACGGGGAGTCAAGAGCATGCGATCCATACGGCCGCCGTTCACCGTTCACCGAAGGGGGACCGGGTCCCGCAGGACCTCCTCCTCCGCACTGGCGGCCGTCGCCCTGGCCTCGGCGCTGGCGCTCACCGCCACCGCCTGCAATGGTGACGACACGGCCGACGCCAAGCCGTCCGCGTCCGCTTCCGTGTCCGGTGACGGCAAGATCAGGATTCCGGACGACATCAGGAACAAGCTCAAAGAGCACGGCATCGACATCGACAAGTGGAAGCACGGCGCCTGGAAGAACTGGAACCGGGACGACTGGCTGCGCGAGGCCAACGACTTCATCAACCCCATCATCAAGGGCCTGTGGAACCCGGATCGCATGCGGGGCGCCGACGACCCGGACAAGGGTGTCGACGACAACGACATCTCCGGTGACCAGGGCGTGACGGACCCGACGCCGGCGCCGGTCAGGGCACAGGCGGTGCGGGCGCCGTACCACACCAACGCGGCCACGGCCGGAAAGGTGCTCTTCGACGCCCCCGGGGGCACGATGGTCTGCTCGGCGACGGTCGTGGAGGATCCGGCGCATCCGGGCAAGTCCAACCTCATCTGGACGGCGGGCCACTGCGTGCACGCCGGCAAGAAGGGCGGCTGGTACCGCAACATCGCCTTCGTGCCGTCGTACAACGACAAGGCCATGACGGCCCGGCAGTTGGAGAGCGCCACCAGGGACCAGGTCGCCCCGTACGGCGTCTGGTGGGCCGACGCGGCGCAGACCTCCCAGCAGTGGATCGCGCAGGGCGGTGAGACCGGCGGGAACGGCGCGTCGTACGACTTCGCCGTCATCCACGTCACGCCGGAGCAGGGCAACGGCGGCAAGTCCCTGGAGGAGACGGTCGGTTCGGCGCTTCCGGTGAACTTCGACGCGCCGGCCGTGCCGAAGGTCCAGAGCATCACGGCGACCGGCTACCCGGCCGCGCCGCCGTACGACGGCCAGCTGGCGTACCAGTGCCAGGACAAGCCGGGACGGCTGTCGATCCAGAAGTCGGACCCGACGATGTACCGCATCGGGTGCACGATGACGGGTGGTTCGTCCGGCGGCGGCTGGGTGGAGACCGGCTCGGACGGCAAGTCGGCGCTGGTTTCCAACACGTCCATCGGCCCGGTGTCCGCGGGCTGGCTGGCGGGTCCGCGGCTGGGTGACGTGGCCAAGGGCGTGTACGACAAGGTCAGCAAGCAGTTCGCCGGCCGGTAGAGGCTCGGTGCGTCGACCGGCACGGATCTGTGAACCGGCCTGACGCCGGTGTGCGAAGGCCCGCCCCCGCGGCAAGCGGGGACGGGCCTTCGCAGTTGTGCGTCAGAGCGCGGGAGCGGGCACGTACGGTGCGAGGTCCGCGGCCAGCTCCTCGTGCACCCGCGCCTTGAGCAGGGTGCCCTCCGCGGTGTGCTCCTCGGAGATCACCTCGCCCTCGGTGTGGGCACGGGCGACGAGCTTGCCGTGCGTGTACGGCACCAGGGCCTCGATCTCGACGGACGGCCTCGGCAGCTCGTTGTCGATGAGGGCCAGCAGCTCGGTGATGCCCCAGCCGGTGCGGGCCGAGACGGCGATGGAGCGCTTCTCGATCCGCATGAGCCGCTGGAGCACCAGCGGGTCGGCCGCGTCCGCCTTGTTGATCACGACGATCTCGGGCACGTCGGTGGCGCCGACGTCCCGGATCACCTCGCGCACGGCGGCCAGCTGCTCCTCCGGGTTCGGGTGCGAACCGTCCACGACGTGCAGGATCAGGTCGGAGTCGCCGACCTCCTCCATGGTGGAGCGGAACGCCTCGACCAGGTGGTGCGGCAGGTGCCGGACGAAGCCGACCGTGTCGGCCAGGGTGTAGAGGCGGCCGCTCGGGGTCTCGGCCCGGCGCACGGTCGGGTCGAGGGTCGCGAACAGGGCGTTCTCGACCAGGACGCCCGCGCCCGTCAGACGGTTGAGCAGGGAGGACTTGCCGGCGTTGGTGTAGCCAGCGATGGCGACGGAGGGCACCTTGTTGCGGCGGCGCTCCTGACGCTTGATCTCGCGCCCCGTCTTCATCTCCGCGATCTCCCGGCGCATCTTCGCCATCTTCTCGCGGATCCGGCGCCGGTCCGTCTCGATCTTGGTCTCACCGGGACCGCGGGTGGCGAGGCCGCCGCCCTTGCCGCCGCCCATCTGGCGGGACAGGGACTGACCCCAGCCGCGCAGCCGCGGCAGCATGTACTGCATCTGGGCGAGCGCGACCTGCGCCTTGCCCTCTCGGGACTTCGCGTGCTGGGCGAAGATGTCGAGGATCAGGGCCGTACGGTCGATGACCTTGACCTTGACGACGTCCTCGAGGTGGATCAGCTGGCCCGGGCTGAGCTCACCGTCACAGATGACGGTGTCGGCGCCCGTCTCGACGACGATGTCGCGCAGCTCCACGGCCTTGCCGGAACCGATGTAGGTCGCCGCGTCGGGCTCGTTGCGGCGCTGGATCACGCCGTCGAGGACGAGCGCACCGGCGGTCTCGGCGAGGGCGGCGAGCTCCGCGAGGGAGTTCTCCGCGTCCTGCGCGGTCCCCGAGGTCCAGACGCCGACGAGGACGACCCGCTCCAGCCGGAGCTGGCGGTACTCGACCTCGGTGACGTCCTCGAGTTCGGTGGACAGGCCCACCACACGGCGCAGCGCCGCGCGCTCGGAGCGGTCGAACTGGTCGCCGTCCCGCTCTCCGTCGATCTCGTGGCTCCAGGCGACGTCCTCTTCCATCAGGGCATCGGCCCGAAGACCTTCGGGGTAACTCTGCGCGAAGCGCTTGGTGTCCTGGGAAGCGGAAGAAGAGGAGGTCATTTGATCCTTACGTCCTGAGGAATCCGGTTGGCGGCGCCGGTGGCCGTGGCGGTCTCGGCCCGCCGATGTTCACAACGCACGAGTACCCCGGGAGATTCCCGTGCCCCGTGCCGCGCCGACCCGAAGATGGTCGCACGGCACGCCCTGTCTCGTCACCGCCTTATTCCTTGGTGCCGGGACACCTGGTTCCCGGTGCCTGGGGCGCCGAACCCGGCCGAGCCGGCCGGGCACGGCGCCCGGGTGTGCCGCTACCGCTTCCGCGTCGTCGCCTTCCAGTCCGGGTGGCCCGGCATGGGGGGTGTCTTCTCGCCGTACAGCCAGGCCTGGAAGAAGCCGGTCAGGTCGCGGCCGGCGACGGCCGAGGCGAGGCGGACGAAGTCGGCCGTGGTCGCCGTGCCGTCACGGTGCCCGCGCACCCACATCCGCTCCAGGCGCTCGAAGGCGGGGCGGCCGATCTCCTGGCGCAGGGCGTAGAGGACCAGCGCGGCACCGTCGTACACGTTGGGCCGGAAGATGCTGATCTTCTGGCCCGGCGCGGGCGGCTTGGGCAGCGCCGGCGGTCCGCCGGCCGCCCGCCAGCGGTCCGAGGAGCGGTAGGCGGCCTTCATCCGGTCGGCCATGGACTGGTGCGCCTTCTCCTGCGCGTACAGGGCCTCGTACCAGGTGGCGTGCCCCTCGTTGAGCCACACGTCGGACCAGGTGCGCGGGCTCACGCTGTCACCGAACCACTGGTGGGACAGCTCGTGCACCATGATCGACTCGATGTACCACCTGGGGTAGGCGGACCCGGTGAACAGGCTCTTCTCGAAGAGGGAGAGCGTCTGCGTCTCGAGTTCGAAGCCGGTGGCGGCCTGGGCCATGAGAACGCCGTACGTCTCGAAGGGGTAGGGCCCGACCTTGCTCTCCAGCCAGGCGATCTGGTCCGGGGTCTTCGCGAGCCAGGGTTCGAGCGCCTTGCGGTCCGCGGCGGGCACCACGTCGCGCACCGGCAGGCCGTGCGGGCCGATGCGGTGCAGCACCGCTGAACGGCCGATGGACACCTGCGCGAGCTCGGTGGCCATGGGGTGCCGGGTCCGGTACGTCCAGGTGGTGGAGCCGCCGGCCCGGTCCACGCCGGTCGGCACACCGTTGGCGACGGCCGTGTAGTCGCTGGGCGCGGTGATCCGGATGGTGAACATCGCCTTGTCGGAAGGGTGGTCGTTGCACGGGAACACCAGGTGGGCGGCGTCGGCCTGGTTGGCCATGGCGAGCCCGTCGGCGGTCCGCAGCCAGCCGCCGTCCCGGCCCTGGACGGCCCTGGGGTCGCTGGTGTGCCGCACGGTGATCCGGGTCCAGCTGCGCTCGGCCAGCGGTCTCTCGGGCGTGACCACCAGGTCCTCGCCGACCCCGGCGAAGGCCGCGGGCCTGCCGTCGACCTGGACGGATTCGACCGTGCCGTGGGCGAAGTCGAGGTTGACCCGCTCCAGCGGGGCGGTCGTCAGGGCGTCGATCGTGGTGACGGCCTCGAGGGGTCTGTCGTTGCGGCCGGGATAGGTGAAGGACAGGTCGTACGACACCACGTCGTATCCGGGGTTGCCCAGGTACGGGAAGAGCCGGTCGCCGACGCCCAGCGGGGCGGCCGGGGCGCTCGCGGCGAGGAGACCGACGCAGACGGCGGAGCCGAGGAGGGCGGTGGTCCGCCGGCGGGGGCGGGCACGGTGAACACCGGAGCGACGGTCCGGCATGCGGGGCGTGGGCAGCATGGACCACGGCTACCAGCACCCACCCGCCCCGCCGTGACGGCGCGCGACCGGCCCACTCGAATGGGGTCCCCCGCGGCCGGGTTGCTCAGGCTTCGGGGCCCTGGTGGTGCGCCCGGGCGACGTCGTACACGCCCGGTACGTTCCGCATCGCCCGCATCAGGGCCGGGAGGTGGGCCGCGTCGGGGAGCTGGAGGGTGTAGGTGTGGCGGACGCGCTGCTGGGTCGGCGGGGCGACGGTGGCGGAGACGATCTCGGCTCCTTCGAGGGCGATCGCCTCGGTGAGGTCGGCGAGCAGATGGGGGCGGCCGAACGATTCGGCGACCAGCGTGACCCGGCACTCGGTGGTGTCGCCCCAGCGCACGTCCACCTCGGCGCGCCCCGTGCTCTTCATACGCGCCACTGCGGCGCACTCCACGCGGTGCACGGTCACCGCCCCGCCGCGTACCGCGAAACCGGTGACCTCGTCGGGCGGTACGGGCGTACAGCACCCGGCGAGCCGCACGGCCGCCCCCGGCCGGTCGACGACGGCGTTGGCCGCGGAGGGGCGGGCGGGCGAGGCCTCGGTGAAGGGGCCGTTCCCCGAGCGGAAGGTGTTGCCGGCCACCGCTTCGGTCGGTCCCTGGGCGCCGTCCCCGCCGGGTGCCTCCGCACCGCGCCGGCCCTCCTCCCCGGCCTCCCCCGCCGTCGCTTCACCGGCGTCGGGGTGGGCCGCGAGCCACCGCTGGATGGCGATGCGGGCGGCCGGGGTGTGGGCGTGGTCGAGCCACTCCCGGGAGGGCTCGGAGGCGGGGTCCTGGCCCATGAGGAGCTGGACGGTGTCGCCGTCCTTCAGGACGGTGCTGAGGGTCGCCAGACGGCCGTTGACGCGGGCGCCGATGCAGGCGTGCGCGTCCTCGCCGTACTGCGCGTACGCGGCGTCCACGCAGGTGGCGCCCTCGGGCAGGCCGAGCGTGCCGCCGTCGGGCCGGAAGACGGTGATCTCGCGGTCCTGGGCGAGGTCCTCGCGCAGGGTGGACCAGAAGGTGTCGGGGTCGGGTGCCGCCCGCTGCCAGTCGAGGAGGCGGGAGAGCCAGCCGGGGCGGGTGGGGTCGACCCGCTCGCCGTCCCGCGCGGCCTGCTCCTCCGCGGGAGGCGCGTACGGGTTGCCGAGTGCGATGACTCCGGCCTCGGCGACCTTGTGCATCTGGTGGGTGCGGATGAGAACTTCGACGACCTGCCCGTCGGCGCGTGCGACGGCGGTGTGCAGCGACTGGTACAGGTTGAACTTCGGTACGGCGATGAAGTCCTTGAACTCGGACACGACGGGGGTCATGCAGGTGTGCAGCTCGCCCAGGACGCCGTAGCAGTCCGCGTCCTCGTTGACCAGCACGAGCAGGCGGCCGAAGTCGGCGCCGCGCAACTGCCCGCGTTTGCGTGCGACGCGGTGGACGGAGACGAAGTGCCGGGGTCGGATGAGGACTTCCGCCTGGATGCCGGCTTCGCGCAGGACCGCGCGGGCCTCGTCGGAGACCTCCGCGAGGGGGTCGCCCGGACGGCGTGCGTTGTCGGCGATCAGCTCGCGCGTGTGTTCGTACTCCGCGGGGTGGAGGATCGCGAAGACGAGGTCCTCCATCTCGGTCTTGAGCGCCTGGACGCCGAGCCGTTCGGCGAGCGGGATCAGGACGTCCATGGTGACCTTGGCGATGCGGGCCTGCTTCTCCGGCCGCATGACGCCGAGGGTGCGCATGTTGTGCAGCCGGTCGGCCAGTTTGATCGACATCACACGCACGTCGTTGCCGGTGGCGACCAGCATCTTGCGGAAGGTCTCGGACTCGGCGGCCGCTCCGTACTCGACCTTCTCCAGCTTCGTGACGCCGTCGACGAGGTAACGGACCTCCTCGCCGAACTGCTCCCGCACCTGATCCAGGGTCACGTCGGTGTCCTCGACGGTGTCGTGGAGCAGGGAAGCCGTCAGGGTCGTGGTCTCGGCGCCCAGTTCGGCCAGGATCAGGGTCACGGCCAGGGGGTGGGTGATGTACGGCTCGCCGCTCTTGCGCATCTGGCCGCGGTGCGAGGACTCGGCCAGGACGTAGGCACGCCGCAGCGGTTCGAGGTCGGCGTCGGGATAGTGGGCGCGGTGCGCCTCGGCGACGTGGCCGATGGCGTCGGGCAGCTTGTCGCGGGCGCCGGGTCCGAGCAGCGCGGCCCGACCGAGTCGGCGCAGGTCGATCCGGGGGCGGGCCTTCCTGCGGGCCGCTGTAGGGACTACAGGACCAGGGGTCGCAGGGTTCGTGGCCTCCGTACTCATGGGCACCTCCGGCTCGTTGACCGGCGGACGGGCCCCAGGGCATACACGGCTCAGGGATGGCGACGTCCCCCCGTCCGTGCCGGTGCTTGATGCTACCGAGCCCACCACGCCCGACTGACCGCCTCTCGCCGAGCGTGAAACGGATCACCCATTCGAGCGATGAAAAAGAGGTTTACGGTTTTGCGCCATGCGTTCCGGGGTCGGCCTTTGTTTCGTGCCGCCTCAGGCGCCGGATTTCGCGGATCCGAGCGCCCGGATCGGCTTGAGCCCCCGGTTCATGTGGTCAACGGACCGCGTTTTCCAGCCACTCGGCGTCGATCTCGCCCTCGGCGACGATCACGGCGGGGCCGGTCATCTCGACCTCGCCGTCCGGCCGCTCGGTGATCACCAGTCGTCCGCCGGGCACGTCGACGGTGTACGTCACCGGGGTGCCGGTGACGGCCGGGTCGGCGCCGTCCCGGCGCGCGGCCGCCACGGCGACGGCGCACGCGCCCGTGCCGCAGGAGCGGGTCTCGCCGGAACCCCGCTCGTGCACGCGCATCGCGACGTGGCGGGGGCCGCGGTCGACCACGAACTCGACGTTGACCCCTTCGGGGTAGGCGGCGGCCGGACTGAAGGGCGGCGGGGCGAGCAGGTCCCCGGCGTGCGCGAGGTCGTCGACGAAGGCGACGGCGTGCGGGTTGCCCATGTTCACGTTGCGCGCGGGCCAGCTGCGCTCGCCGACGCTCACCGTGACGTCCCCCTCGGGGAGGCGCGCGCTGCCCATGCCGACGGTGACGTCTCCGTCCTTCGCGATGTGGACGGTCTTCACGCCCCCGCGCGTGGCGACCGCGATGTCCCCTTCGGCCACATGCCCGGCGTGCTGCAGGTAGCGCGCGAACACCCGCACCCCGTTGCCGCACATCTCGGCGATGGAGCCGTCGCCGTTGCGGTAGTCCATGAACCACTCGGCCTCGGCCGCCATGTCCCCGGCCTCCGGATGGGCGGCGGACCGCACGACGTGCAGCACGCCGTCACCGCCGATGCCGGCGCGGCGGTCGCACAGGGCGGCGACGGCGGCCGGGGTCAGGTCGACGACGTTCTCGGGGTCCGGAACGATCACGAAGTCGTTCTCCGTGCCGTGACCCTTGAGGAAGGCGATCCGCGTGCTCATTCCTCGATCGTACGGGAGCGCTCCGCCGGCGGGCCGATGGAGTGGTGCGCCGGGAGGAACGGTGCAGGCCGTGTGCGGCTGATCGCGCCCACGCGGCGGAGCCGCACATCGACGCGGCCCGCGCCCCTTTCGGGGCGCCTCAGCGAAGCCTTGCCACACGCCATACGGCGAGTACCGCCACAACAGCCACCAGGAGCACGTACCCGAGTACGACCCGCCAGTCGGGCCGACGGCCGGAGCCCCGGGGCGGCAGGCCGGGCCAGGTGTGGCCGACGCGGCGGGCGGCCATCATGCCCCAGCCCGCGGCGCAGGAGCAGATCAGCAGGCCCAGCATGGCGATGACGGCACCGCTGTCCCCGAAGTCGAAGGCCAGCGGGAAGGCGAACATCAGGGAGCCCACCGCGGCCAGCCCCACGATGGGCGCGAGCTGCCAGATGCGCAGCCGGCGCTGCGGGCGCAGCTCGACCTCGACCTCCGGGCCGCTGGTGTACATCTCCTCGGGCTCGGGGCCGTCGGCGGTCACACCGTCCGGCGTCTCGTCCGGACCGTCGGGGCTGAGCAGGTGCTCGCCCAGTTCCGGTTCGCCGCCGTCGGTGGTGACGTACTCGGTGCTTCGTGCGGTGTCACGAGGGCCGGCCTCCATCGCCACGCGCCCTCCCAACTAGGACTCCACTTGGTCGATCGAAGCTCGATGATGGCACGGCACCTGAGGCCGGGATGACCGGCGGCGCATCCCGATGCCATGACGTGATCAGGCTGTGACCGGTCGTTCGACCAATGCCAGGGCGAGCTGCGGGAGCTCCGTGCGGTCCGCGGCGGCCCCACTCAACCAGTGCACCCGGGGATCGCGCCTGAACCACGAATCCTGGCGGCGCGCGAAGCGTTTGGTGGCGCGTACGGTCTCGGCCCTGGCCTCGTCCTCGGTGCACTCTCCGGCGAGCGCCGCGAGGATCTGCTGATAGCCGAGCGCGCGCGACGCCGTACGCCCCTCGCGCAGGCCCTGCGCCTGGAGTGCGCGCACTTCGTCCACGAGGCCTTCCTCCCACATCCGGTCGACCCGGCGTGCGATGCGTTCGTCCAGCTCGGGACGCGTCACGTCGACGCCGATCTGCAGGGTGTCGTAGACGGAGTCATGGCCGGGGAGGTTGGCGGTGAAGGGGCGGCCGGTGATCTCGATGACCTCCAGGGCCCGGACGATACGGCGTCCGTTGCTGGGCAGGATCGCGCGCGCGGCCTCGGGATCGGCGGCGGTCAGCCGGGCGTGCAGCGCGCCGGAGCCGCGCAGCGCGAGCTCCTCCTCCAGGCGGGCGCGGACCTCGGGGTCGGTGCCGGGGAACTCCAGGTTGTCGACGGCTCCCCGCACGTACAGGCCGGAGCCGCCGACCAGGATGGGCCAGCGGTCTTCGGCGAGCAGTGCGTCGATGCGCGCGCGGGCCAGTTTCTGGTACTCGGCGACGGATGCCGTGACGGTCACGTCCCAGATGTCCAGCAGGTGGTGCGGGACGCCGCCGCGCTCCTGGGGCGTCAGCTTGGCGGTGCCGATGTCCATCCCTCGGTAGAGCTGCATGGAGTCGGCGTTGACGACCTCGCCGCCGAGCTCCCGGGCCAGGAAGACGCCCAGATCGGACTTTCCGGCCGCGGTGGGACCGACGACGGCGATGACGCGGGGGGTGGGGGGTGCACTGCTCACCGCACCAGTCTCGCAAACGTCACCCCCGCGCCTCGAACGAGTTACGTGACGACCCGGGTCCGGGGTCGTTGCCCGTTGCGAGGGACCTGCCGCCTGCGTCCGGAGGCGGTGAGCCGGGTCGCGCAAACGGGCGCACCGGGCTGCGCGGGATTCTCCCGCACTAGTAACGTATGGAGTGGATATGGGTTTTTTTGCGCGACTTTTGCGGAGGTCGAAGGCGACGGAGGACGCGTCGGCCGCCGAGCCGCGTACGGAGACGGAGTCCGGCGGGTGCGAGGCGGAGGAACCGGTGGTGACGGCGGTGCCGGCGGCCGGGAGCGGGGCGGCGACGGCGGAGGCGGAGGCCCCCGAAGGCGGTGAGACCGACCGGCCGGACACCGCCGAGGCCACCGAGATCCCCAAGCAGCAGTCCGCCGAGGAGGCCGCCGACAACGAGGCCGGTGACGGCGCCCGCACGTGACCGCCTCCGCGAGGGAAGGTGGACCGATGGGTCTTCTGCACACTCTGAAGGTCAGGCTTGCGCCGGCCAGGGACAAGGTCACGCACTTCGCGCACCAGCACGGGGACACGATCGACCGGATCGAGCATCGGATCGAGCACGGCATCGACAGGGCCGCGAAGGTCGTCGACGAGCGGACCAAGGGCAAGTACAGCGACAGGATCCACACCGGCACCGGGAAGGCCAAGCACGCCATGGACCGGCTCGCCCACATGGGCGGTACCGAGACGGGCGACGGCGAGGCCGGCACACGTCCGGACGTGCCGCCGCCGGCTTCCTGACCGGCAACGGCCATCGATCGGCGGACGGCCGCGGAGCAGGACGGCTCCCGGCCGCCCGCCGTCCGCCGTCCGCAGCGCGCGACGGCCGGGCGGGCCCGGATCCGCCGGCGCCGGCCCGGTGCCTAGGACCAGGCCGCGACCACGTATCCCACGCCGTACGGCGCGTCCTCGTACAGCAGCGTGCCCGTCAGCTCCACGTCCTCGGCCGCACCCGCCAGCACCTGCCACGGGGCACGGCCCGAGACCTTGAGCTCGTACGCCAGCTCCCTGTCCAGCGCCTTCAGTGCCGGTACGTCCGCCGCCCCGAGCGCCCGCGTGATCCCGGCGTCGAAGGGCTCGGCACGCTCGTCGAGGTAGCCCGGCGCCTTGAGCGTGCGGCAGGCGCTGGCGTCACCCATCACCAGCAGCCCCACCCGGGCGGCCCGCGCACCGATCTCCCGGCCGGCCTCGAAACACCGCTCGGGCGTGAGGGGTTCCCCCACGCCGAGTCCCTCGATCGGCGCGGCCGCCCAGTCCGCGTGCTCCAGCAGCCAGGCGGCGACGGCGAGCGACGGCGGCAGCGTACGGTCGTACGCCGTCCCCGCGCCGGGACCGAGCCGTACGTCCAGGTCCACGCCGAAACCACGGAAGGAACCCGGGGTTCCCTGCGGATGCGCTCCGCGCCCGTCCTGCTCGGCGGGCCCGACGACCACCAGCAGACCGGGACGGGCGGCGGCGAGCACACCGAGCGCCTCCGTGCAGGCGGCGCGCGCCGCGTCCAGCTCGGGTGCGGCGCCCGCGGCGACCTCGGGCACGAGCAGCGGCGGACAGGGGCATACGGCGGCGGCGACAAGCATGACCGGCAGGGTAACGCCGGTCGGGCCGTCAGTCGCAGCCGCAGCCGCCGGTCGCGGCGGGCAGCGGTGCCGGCACGCCGATCTTCGGCAGTCCCAGCATCACCCCGGCCGGCCCCGCGGCCTCGGCGGCGTTGCGCTTCTCCCAGGCGTCGCCCGCGCGCGTGGGGCGCACGGCGAGGACGGGGCCCTCGGCGAGGAGGTGGTGCGGAGCGGCGTACGTCACCTCGACCGTGACCACGTCACCGGGGCGCACCTCCTGCTCCGGCTTGGTGAAGTGGACCAGGCGGTTGTCGGGGGCCCTGCCGGAGAGGCGGTGGGTGGCGCCGTCCTTGCGGCCCTCGCCCTCGGCGACCATGAGCTCCAGGGTGCGTCCGACCTGCTTCCTGTTCTCCGCCCAGGAGATCTCCTCCTGGAGGGCGACGAGACGCTCGTAGCGCGCCTGCACGACCTCCTTGGGGATCTGGCCGTCCATGGTCGCGGCCGGGGTGCCGGGGCGCTTGGAGTACTGGAAGGTGAAGGCCTGGGCGAAGCGGGCCTCGCGCACCACGTGCAGGGTCTGCTCGAAGTCCTCCTCGGTCTCGCCGGGGAAGCCCACGATGATGTCGGTGGTGATCGCGGCGTGCGGGATGGCGGCGCGGACCTTCTCGATGATCCCCAGGTAGCGCTCCTGGCGGTAGGAGCGGCGCATCGCCTTCAGGACCGTGTCCGAGCCGGACTGCAGCGGCATGTGCAGCTGCGGCATCACGTTCGGCGTCTCGGCCATGGCGGCGATGACGTCGTCGGTGAAGTCACGCGGGTGCGGGGAGGTGAAGCGCACGCGCTCCAGGCCCTCGATCGTGCCGCAGGCCCGCAGCAGCTTGCTGAAGGCCTCGCGGTCGCCGATGTCGGAGCCGTAGGCGTTGACGTTCTGCCCGAGCAGCGTGATCTCGGAGACACCTTCCGCGACCAGGGCCTCGACCTCGGCCAGGATGTCGCCGGGACGGCGGTCCTTCTCCTTGCCGCGCAGCGCCGGGACGATGCAGAAGGTGCAGGTGTTGTTGCAGCCGACGGAGATCGACACCCAGGCCGCGTAGGCGCTCTCGCGCCGCGTGGGCAGCGTGGACGGGAACGCCTCCAGCGACTCGGCGATCTCGACCTGCGCCTCTTCCTGCACGCGCGCGCGTTCCAGCAGGACCGGCAGCTTTCCGATGTTGTGCGTGCCGAAGACGACGTCCACCCAGGGCGCCTTCTTCACGATGGTGTCCCGGTCCTTCTGCGCCAGACAGCCGCCGACCGCGATCTGCATCCCGGGCCGCTTCGCCTTCCGCGGGGCGAGCCGGCCCAGGTTGCCATACAGCCGGTTGTCGGCGTTCTCACGGACCGCGCAGGTGTTGAAGACGACGACGTCCGCGTCCCCGTCCGACCCCTCGGGTGCGCGCACGTACCCGGCCTCTTCGAGCAGCCCGGACAACCGTTCGGAGTCGTGGACGTTCATCTGGCACCCGTAGGTGCGGACCTCGTACGTCTTGGGTGATCGAACATCCACTGCCGGGCTCCGGTCGCTGCTGCTGGTCATGCGTCAAGGGTAGGCGGTCCCCGGAGCGCCTCGGCCCCGCGCTCCGTGGGCCGACGGGCCACAGCAGTCCGAGCAGTCCGTCGGTGAACTCCGCCGTGGTGGCGGTCGGTCCGATCCGCGACCCGTGGGTCGGGGGGCGGCCCTTCCTGCCCGACGGGCTGGCTCCCGGTCATCGACCGCGTCCCGGGCCACGGCATGCTCGGCGTCACCCTCGGCCCCGTCACCGGGCACAGGCTCACCGGGTACATCCTCACCGGCCGCCGCCCGGAGACCCTCCTTCCGTTCCGCTTCGACCGGTTGCGCAGGTGAAACGCGACGCCGCCCGAAGCCATGGCCGCCGGATCTCCCGGAGCCATGGCGCCGGATCGCGGCGAGCCTCGTCAGACGCTCTCGGCGGACCAGCCCTGGCGGCGCAGAACGGCCGTCACGTCCGGCGCCCGGTAGTGCTCGCCCTTGAGGACCTTGCCGTCGGCACGGCGGGCCACCTGCCCGCCGGGGCCCAGCTTGCTCATGTTGGCGCGGTGGATCTCGGCGATCACCTCGTCGAGGTCGATGCCGTGCACCAGCGCCGTCCCGTACGCCACGTAGACCACGTCGGCCAGTTCGTGCGCGAGCCGGTCGAGCGGTCCGGTGACCGCCACCTCGGCGACCTCCGCGGCCTCCTCCGCGAGCAGTTCCCCGCGGTGCGCGGCCAGTTCGGGGGACACCTCCGTCGGCGTGGCGCGGGTGTCGAGGCCGAAGGCGTGATGGAACTGACGGACGAGGTCGGCGGGCGAAGAGCTCATACGGCGACCCTAACGGCCGCCGACGATGGTCCCCGCCACCCGCCCCGCCCTGGTCAGGACGGTGAGCGGGCTGGCAGGATCGCGCGCATGTCCAAGGTGTTCCCCCGTATCGGCAGGCGCCGGGCCCTGCAGGGCGCGGCAGCCGGCTTCGTGGTCTTCGGGCTGCTGCTGTGGTGGCTGCTGCCCCTGGGCGAGGACCCGCCGAGCGGGACGATCGTCTTCAGCACCGGCACGCCCCGGGGCGTGTACCAGGAGTACGGGGAACAACTGCGCACCGAGTTCCGCAAAGACATGCCGGGACTGAAGGTGAACCTGCTGAACAGCGCCGGTTCGCAGCAGAACGTGCAGCGCGTGGCCACGGGGAGGGCCGACTTCACCATCGCGGCGGCCGACGCGGTGGAGACGTACGAGCTGCACCACGGCAACGGCGCCGGGCATCTGCGGGGGGTGGCGCGGCTGTACGACGACTACGTGCAGCTGATCGTGCCGCGCGACTCGGGCATCAGGACCCTCGCGGACCTGCGGCACAAGCGGGTGGCCATCGGGCTGCCCAAATCGGGGGTCCGGCTGATCGCCGAACGGGTCCTGAAGGCGGCGGGGATCGACCCGGGCAAGGGCATCACCCCGATGTCCGACGGCATCGACACCGGGCCCGACCGGCTGCGGCACCACAAGATCGACGCGTTCTTCTGGTCCGGTGGGCTGCCCACCGACGGGCTGGTCAAGCTGGCCGGGAAGTTCCCCTTCCGGTTCGTTCCGATCGAGGGCGCGGTGGTCACCAGGCTGCACGCCCAGGGGGACGCCGCCCGCTACTACCGGACGACCAACATGCCCGAGTCGGCCTACCGGTCCCTCGGGCAGAGTTCCACGGTGCCGACCATCGCGGTGTCCAACGTCCTGATGACCCGTGAGGACATGGATCCCCGGCTCACCGAGTGGATCACCCGTGTCGTGATCAGGAGCCGTGACCGCATAGGGAACCACGTCCACTCGGCCCAGCTCGTCGATCTGCGGACGGCCATCTACACCGACCCCCTGGACCTGCACGAGGGTGCGCGGCGTTACTACCGGTCGATGAAGCCGTGACCGCCGGCGCAGCCGCCGCTCAGAGTCCCGGCCGGGTTCTGGGCACCGTCACCGTGACCGTGAGGCCCCGCGGCTCGTGGTGGGCGTACGCGATCGAGCCGCCGGCCGCCGTGAGCAGGGCGCGGGTGATGGACAGGCCGAGGCCGGAGCCCTTGACGTTCTGGTGACGGCCGCTGCGCCAGAAGCGGTCGCCGACCCGGGCGAGTTCCTCGTCGGTGAGGCCGGGGCCGGTGTCGTCGACCCGCACGGCCGAGATGTCCCCGGTGGAGGAGACGGTCACCTCGACCGTGCCTCCCTCGGGGGTGAACTTCACCGCGTTGTCGATCACCGCGTCCAGCGCGCTGGACAGCGTGACCGGGTCGGCCCAGCCGGTGGTGGGCGGGCAGTCGCCGGCCAGCCGGACGCCCTTGGCCTCGGCGGCCGGCGCCCAGGCCGCCACCCGCTCGGCGGCCAGCTGGCCGATGTCCGTCAGCCGGATGTCCGCCTCGACGTGCTCGGCCAGCGCCAGGTCGAGCAGGTCGTCGAGGACCTGTGCGAGGCGCTTGCCCTCGGTCCGTACCGAGGCGATCTCCTCGTTGTCCTCGGGCAGTTCGAGGGCGAGCAGTTCGATGCGCAGCAGCAGCGCCGCGAGCGGGTTGCGCAACTGGTGCGAGGCGTCCGCGACGAAGGCGCGCTGCTGCTCCAGCACGTCCTCGACGTTGTCGGCCATCTCGTTGAACGACCGGGCGAGCCGCCTGAGTTCCGGCGGGCCGCCGCCCACCGCCACCCGTGACTTCAGGCGCCCGGTGGCGATGTCGTGGGTGGTGGCGTCGAGGATCCGTACGGGCAGGAGCACCCAGCCGGTCAGTCGCAGCGCGGCGCCGACGGCCAGCAGCATCGCGGCGGCCTCGCCCACGGCGATGACCAGCCAGCCGTGCAGGGTCCGTGAACGCATCGCCCCGGTGGGCGAGTCGGTGACCACCACGGCCACGACGTCTCCGTCCCGGATGACCGGCGAGGCGACGACGAGGCGGGTGCGCTGCCAGGGCCACACCTGCTTCGGGTCGTGGCTGCGCCGGCTGAGCAGGGCCTCCTGGAAGGCCTCGCGCGTCTCGCCCCGGTCGGGCAGGATCCAGTCGACGGGCGCGTTGGCCATGGCGGAGCCGTTGCGGTAGAAGACGCCCGCGCGAATGCCGTAGACGCCGTAGTAGCTCACGAGTTCCCGGCGCAGGGTCTCCCCGCGCTCGTCGACGCTGGTGCGCAGGGATGTGCTGGGTCCGTCGGCGACGTACTGGGCGAGCGCCGCGAAGCGGGCCGTGTCGTCGATCCGGTCGACGACCACGCGCTGCTGCTCGGCCGCGGCCACGCTGAGGGCGAGCGGGAACCCGAGGGCGAGCAGTACGGCCGCCATCAGGACGATGAGCAGCGGTAGAAGCCTGGTGCGCAACCCGTCCCCGCTAGGCGGCCGGTGCGACGAGGCGGTAGCCGACGCCGCGTACGGTCTCGATCAGCGCGGGCATGCGCAGCTTGGCGCGCAGGGAGGCCACGTGCACCTCCAGGGTGCGTCCCGTGCCTTCCCAACTGGTCTGCCACACCTCGCTGATGATCTGCTCCCGCCGGAAGACCACTCCAGGGCGCTGGGCGAGCAGGGCGAGAAGGTCGAACTCCTTGCGGGTCAGTTGGACGACGGAACCGTCCACGCTGACCTGGCGGGTGGGCAGTTCGATGTGCACCGGGCCCAGGCGCAGCGTGCTCTCGCCGCCCGGCTCGGCGTCCTCGTGGACGGTGCGCCGGCTGACGGCGTGGATCCGGGCGAGCAGTTCCCCGGTGTCGTACGGCTTCACCACGTAGTCGTCGGCGCCGAGGTTGAGCCCGTGGATGCGGGAGCGCACGTCGGAACGGGCGGTCACCATGATCACCGGTGTGCTGGTGCGCTTTCGGATCTTGCCGCAGACCTCGTATCCGTCCTGGTCGGGCAGGCCCAGGTCGAGCAGGACGACGCCGAAGCCGGCACATTCGGGGACGAGGGCCTGGAGGGCCTCCTCACCGTTGCGCGCATGGGTGACGTCGAAACCGTGTCGTTTGAGGACCGCGGACAGCGCGGCGGCGACGTGGTTGTCGTCCTCGACGAGCAGCAGTCTCATCCCGGCCCCCTCCGGTTCGATCGGTCGTAGTCTCGGTCTGTAGAAATCGCGCACGCGCGCGTGCATCAAGGCAGTCACGCTGATGGACGACAACGGCGTCAAGAGGGTTCCGGTTGCCCGCGACTTCCGTTACCCGGCCGATACGCACCCCCGTGGAACTGCTACGACACGTGTCCGATTGCTATCGGATCGTGATGCTCAGATTCCCCTCAGATGTAATGACGCAGGTCACTCGGCGTCACTACTGTCCTCCGAAACCGAGGAGGACGGAGCCTGAAAGCGATGACCGAAGTATCGGTGGCCAAGCAAGACACGGCCGCGACCGGCGAACTGGTCGTCCTGAAGAGCGTCAACAAGCACTTCGGCGCGTTGCACGTGCTCCAGGACATCGATCTGACGATCACCCGCGGCGAGGTCGTCGTGGTCATCGGGCCCTCCGGGTCCGGCAAGTCCACCCTCTGCCGCACCATCAACCGGCTGGAGACCGTCGACTCGGGCACCATCACGATCGACGGCAAGCCCCTGCCCCAGGAGGGCAAGGAGCTCGCCCGGCTGCGTGCGGACGTCGGGATGGTCTTCCAGTCCTTCAACCTCTTCGCGCACAAGACGGTGCTCGAGAACGTGATGCTGGGCCAGGTCAAGGTCCGCAAGGCGGACAAGAAGCAGGCCGAGGAGAAGGCCCGCGCCCTGCTCGACCGGGTCGGTGTGGGCACCCAGGCCGACAAGTACCCCGCGCAGCTCTCCGGCGGTCAGCAGCAGCGCGTCGCGATCGCCCGGGCGCTGGCGATGGACCCGAAGGTCATGCTGTTCGACGAGCCGACCTCCGCGCTCGACCCGGAGATGATCAACGAGGTGCTGGAGGTCATGCAGCAGCTCGCCCGGGACGGCATGACGATGATCGTCGTCACCCACGAGATGGGCTTCGCACGATCGGCTGCAAACCGAGTGGTCTTCATGGCGGACGGCCGCATCGTCGAAGAGGCTGCGCCCGAGCAGTTCTTCAGCGCTCCGCGCAGCGACCGTGCCAAGGACTTCCTGTCGAAGATCCTGCACCACTGACGGCGCCCTTCGCGCCCCACGAACCGCGCCCCACGAACCGCGTCACCGGGCCGAGGCCCGCATCTCCTCACCACGTAAAGGAAGTTCACCATGAAGCTCCGCAAGGTCACCGCCGCCACGGCCGTCGTGCTCGCTCTCGCCGTGTCCGCCACGGCGTGTGGCGAGAACAAGAAGGACAAGGAGGGCGGCGGTTCCTCCGGTGGCGGCGGCAAGATCACCATCGGCATCAAGTTCGACCAGCCCGGCATCGGCCAGAAGACCCCGCAGGGTTACTCGGGCTTCGACGTCGACGTGGCGACGTACGTGGCCAAGAAGCTCGGATACAGCGCGGACAAGATCGAGTGGAAGGAGTCGAAGAGCGCCGACCGCGAGACCATGCTGCAGCGCGGTGACGTCGACTTCATCGCCGCCTCGTACTCGATCACGCCGGAGCGCCAGAAGCTGGTCGACTTCGCCGGCCCGTACCTGCTGGCCCATCAGGACGTGCTGGTCCGCGCGGACGACAACAGCATCAAGTCGCCCTCGGACCTGAACAAGAAGAAGCTCTGCTCGGTGGTCGGCTCCACCTCGGCGCAGAACGTCCACGACAAGCTCGCCCCCAAGGCGAAGCTCCAGGAGTACCCGACCTACTCCGCGTGCCTGACCGGTCTGCAGAACAAGGCCATCGACGCCCTGACCACCGACGACTCGATCCTCGCCGGTTACGCCGCCCAGTCCCAGTTCAAGGGCAAGTTCAAGCTCGGCGGTTTCAAGATGACCAACGAGAACTACGGCATCGGCGTCAAGAAGGGCAGCGACCTCAAGGCCAAGATCAACAAGGCGCTGGAGGAGATGGTCTCCAGCGGTGAGTGGCAGAAGGCCGTGGACAAGAACTTCGGTCCCGCCAACTACAAGAACGAGCCCGCCCCGAAGATCGGCGACATCAAGAGCTGAGGCAGTGCCCGCCGGTGCGCCGTCCGGCGGCGGCGCACCGGGGCATCCCTACACGCGGAAGCGCGGGAGATCGTGTTCGACTTCGTTGACAATTACGACGTGCTGGGAGCCTTCTGGACGACGGTGCAGCTGGCTCTGCTGTCCGCCGTCGGCTCCTTGGTCTGGGGCACCTTGCTGGCCGCCATGAGAGTGAGCCCGGTGCCGCTGATGCGCGGTTTCGGGACCGCTTACGTGAACATCGTGCGGAACATCCCCCTCACGGTGATCATCATCTTCACCTCGCTGGGCCTCAACCAGACGCTGAACATCACCCTCGGCGGCGGAGACGACTTCAAGATCATCAATTTCCGGCTGGCCGTCCTCGGTCTGATCGCCTACACCGCGGCCTTCGTGTGCGAGGCGCTGCGCTCGGGCATCAACACCGTCCCGGTCGGGCAGGCAGAGGCGGCCAGGGCCATCGGCCTGAGCTTCACCCAGGTACTGGGCCTGATCGTCCTGCCGCAGGCCTTCCGGGCCGCGGTCGGTCCGCTGACCAACGTCTTGATCGCCCTGACGAAGAACACGACGGTGGCCGCCGCGATCGGCGTGGCGGAGGCGGCGTACCTGATGAAGGAAATGCTGGACAAAGAGGCGCAGTTGATGGCGATCTCCGCGGTCATCGCCTTCGGTTTCTGCTGTCTGACGCTTCCGACCGGTCTGATCCTCGGCTGGGTGGGCAAGAAGGTGGCGGTGAAACGATGAGCTCGGTCCTGTACGACGCCCCGGGCCCAGGCGCCAAACGGCGCAACATCCTGTACACGGTGGGCTTCCTCGTGGCCTTCGCCGCCGTCGCATGGTGGGTCTACAGTGCCCTCTCCGACAAGGGCCAGTTGGAGTGGGTGCTGTGGAAGCCCTATCTCGGCGGCAGCACCGAGGCCTATTCCACGTACATCTGGCCCGGCCTGCAGAACACGCTGAAGGCTGCCGCACTGGCCATGGTCATCGCGTTGCCGCTGGGCGCCGTCTTCGGCATCGCCCGGCTCTCGGACCACGTCTGGATCCGTGTACCGGCCTCGATCGTGGTCGAATTCTTCCGGGCCATCCCCGTGCTGATCCTGATGATCTTCGGGAACGCCTTGTACGCCGACTACACCGACATCACTTCGGACGACCGTCCGCTGTACGCGGTCGTCACGGGCCTCGTGCTGTACAACGCGTCGGTGCTCGCGGAGGTCGTCCGGGCCGGCATTCTCTCGCTGCCCAAGGGCCAGTCCGAGGCCGCCATGGCGATCGGTCTGCGCAAGAACCAGGTGATGCGGCTCATCCTGTTGCCGCAGGCGGTCACCGCTATGCTCCCGGCGATCGTCAGCCAGCTCGTGGTGATCGTGAAGGACACGGCCCTGGGTGGCGCGGTGCTCACCTTCCCCGAGCTTCTCTCCGCGGCCAACACCATGAGCGGCTACTACGGAGCCAACACCATCGCCTCCCTAACCGTCGTGGCCGTGATCTTCCTGGCGCTCAACTTCTCGCTCACGAGCTTCGCGACCTGGCTGGAGCGCCGGCTCCGGCGCGGCAAGAAGTCCACGGGTGCGGTGGTTCCGCCGTCCGCCGTGGCGGACATCGCGGGCACAGCCGGGACCGGAGCCGGTGGCGGCGGGATCTGACCACAGGTCACCGGCTTGGCCCATCGGAGGCAGTGGCATGATCGCCACTGCCTCCGGTCGCTTGACGCAAACACCGCCAATGGGTTGCATACGTTCTGTGATCGTGCACCCCGCTCCACCTTCCTGTTCACCTACGCCCGACAGGGCACAGCCACGGGCAGGGGGCGCCGCGTCGTGGATCCGGTGATCGTCGTCGGAGCGGGGCCCGTCGGGCTCACGCTCGCCCTGGCGCTGGCACGCCAGGAGGTGCCGTGCGTGGTCCTCGACGAGGGGCCGGGCAAGGAGGAACCACGCCTCGCGCGCACGGTCGTGCTGCGGGAGGACACCACCGCGCTGATGGAGCGGCTGACCGGCGTCCGGCTCGGCGAGCGGGGTGTCCACTGGGCCGGATGGCGGTCGTTGCGGCGCAAGCAGGTGATGCGTGAGGTCGTCTTCGACCTCCCGGCCGAGAGGGCCGACGATGCCGAGGAGACCGAAGAGGGAGCCGCCCGCGCCGAGGGCGCCGGCCCCGCCCCGCTGCACATCGCCCAGCACGAGCTGACCGGCGCACTGCGTGCCGCCCTCGCGCGCGAGCCGCTCGTGCAGGTCGCCGTGGACAGCCGCCTCGACGCGATCGAGCAGGAGCGCTCGGGCGTGACCGCGCGCACCCGGGGTCCGCAGGGCACCTGGTGGCGCGGCAGTTACCTGGTCGGCTGCGACGGCCCGCGCTCGACCGTGCGCAAGCTCCAGGACATCCGCTTCCCGGGCCGTACGGCGGTGGAGCGGCACGCCGTCGCCGCCCTGCGCGCGGAACTTCCGTGGCCCGGCCGGGCGGTGCTGCACCGGATGCCGCCGTGGCGGACTTCCGGGCCGTCGGCCGGGGAGGTGACCGCCCGCCCCCTCCCGGACGGCGTGTGGCGTGTGGACTGGCTGCTGCCACCGGGCAAGGACCTGGTCACGCCCGAGCTGCTGGTGACCCGCGTCCGCGAGACCCTCGCGGGCTGGACGGACGGCGCCACGCCGCCGTACGAACTCCTCGACACCGGAGTCCACACGGTGCACCACCGGCTGGCCCGCCGGTGGCGCGCCGGCCGGGTCTTCCTCGCGGGGGACGCGGCGCACCTGCTCGGCGCGCTGGGCACCCACGGGCTGGACGAAGGCCTCCGGGACGCCGACAACCTCGCATGGAAGCTGGGACGGGTCTGGCACCACGGCCCGCACGAGCCGCTGCTCGACAGCTACCAGACGGAGCGGCGCGCCGTGATCGCCGCCCGGCTGCGCGCCGCCGACCAGACGCTGCCCGTGCTGCGCGGTGGCGGTGGGCTGCGCGCGTACGTCCCGGGCACGGCCCGGGGGCACGACGTACTGCTCGCGGACGGCCACCTGGGGCGTGGAGCGCTCGGTGCGCCGGGGGCGTACACCGACTCGCCGCTCGCCCCCCGCCACCTCGAGGGCGAGATCGCCGTCGGAACCGCACCCGGCGAACAGGTGAGCGACGTGCGGGTGACGGCGGAGGACGGCACCTTCGTACGGCTCCGGGACCGGCTCGGCCGCGGTGTGCTGCTGGTCGTGCTGATCGCTCCCGGCACCGGGGTGTGGGACCGCAAGCACTGGGTGAGCGCCGGCGTCATGCCCCGTCTCGCGGCCGCGGTGACCGCGCTGCCACATCCCGCCGAACTGCTGGTCGCCGAGAGCTATCCGGGCGCCCCCGCGCACAGCGTGCTGCTCGTGCGTCCCGACGGCCATCTGGTGACCGCGCTGAGCGGGGTCCGGCCGGCCGATCTGTACTCGGCGGCGGAGACGGCGGTGGGCGGCCCGGCGCAGGCGGAGGCCGAGGCGGAGGCGGACACCGGCGCGAAAGCGCAGGCCAGGGCGGGCTCCGGCGTGCGTTGAGCGCGCCTTGAGCGTACGTATAGTCACACTCCGGTCCACATAGTGACTGTGAGTTGACCGGTGGGTGGCACCGATGGTGTACTCCGAACCATGACCGACACCGATGTGCGCCTGTGGCGGAGGGTCCATATGGACCTCGTCCGCTACGCGGGCTGCGTGTGTCGTCCGTCCTGCTGAATTCGCTCTCCTTTCTCTCTCCGGGCGCCGTCGGGCGCCCCTTCGGCGAACGCTTCTCAGGACGGTGCACGTGTCTGTCTCCTCCCCCGTGTCCGCGGCCGTTTCGGCACCCACGCAGGCGGACCTCCTCGACTTCGTACGGCGTACGGCTGCCGACGCCGAACTCATCGCCTCGCTTCCGCTCGACCCCGAGGGCCGCACCTGGGTGCGTCTGGAGGGTCCCGGCGGGAGCGAGGCCTGGCTGATCGGCTGGCCGCCGGGCACCGGCACCGGCTGGCACGACCACGCCGACTCGGTCGGCGCGTTCCTCACCGCGTCGGGCGAGCTGAAGGAGAACTCGCTCGCCGCCCGGCTGCCCGGCGACGGCTGGAAGACCCTGGAGCTCACCGACGACGTGGACCGTGAGCGGCGGTTGCCGGCCGGCCAGGGCCGCGCCTTCGGCCGCCACCACGTCCACGAGGTGCTCAACGAGTCGACCGAGCGGCACGCGATCTCCGTGCACGCCTACTACCCGCCGCTGCCGCAGATCCGTCGCTACAGTCGAACCGGACAGCTGCTGCGGCTGGAGCAGGTGGAACGCCCGGAGGACTGGCAGTGAGCAGTGCGGGAGAGCGGCCGTCCGGCATCGACGAGGTGCTGGAGCGGGTGCGCGCGGGCTACCGGCGCGTCGAGGCACGGGAGGCGTACGAGGCGGCGCGGTCGGGCGCGGCGCTGCTGGTCGACATCCGGTACGCCGCCCTGCGCGACCGGGACGGCCTCATTCCCGGCGCCCTGGTCATCGAGCGCAACGAACTCGAGTGGCGCCTCGACCCCCAGGGCAGTCACCGCGTCCCGGAGGCGACCGGGCACGATCTGGACATCGTGGTGATCTGCAACGAGGGCTACGCGTCCAGCCTGGCCGCCGCCTCCCTCCACCAGCTGGGGCTGCACCGGGCCACCGACCTGGTCGGCGGGTTCCAGGCGTGGCGGGCGGCGGGACTGCCGGTGGTGTCCGGCACCGCGTGACGGAACGGAGCGCGGCGGGCTATTCCTTCGCCGTCGCCACCGTCACCGCCGGAACCCTGAGCGCCACCCGTCCCGGCAGGGAGGACCCCACAAGGGCGAGGACGGCTGCGGTCGCGACGACGGTCACGTACAGCAGGGGCATGACCGCGGGCGCGGCGTGGCCCGTCATGCCGACGCTGAACGCGGTCAGGACGGCGAGGGCGATGCCGCTGCCGAGCGAGGTGGCGAGGAGCAGCACCGACAGCGCCTCCGTCCGCAGCATGCGCAGAACCTGCCGGCGGGTCGCCCCGGCGAGCCGGAGCAGAGCGAACTCCCTGACCCGCTCGGACACCGACATGGCGAGCGTGTTGACCATGGCGATGGCGGTGAAGGCGAGGACCAGCCCCATGGCCAGGTAGTTGACCTCGGCGTTGGCCTGCCGGCGTTCGGCCTGCAGGGAGTCCGCGGCGGCCGGGGAGAGCACCCGGAGCCCCGGGAACTCACGGAGCGTGCTCGCGAGTTGATTCTGTGTACGGTCCGTGGCGACGAGGACGGAGGAGGCGAGCGGGTTGTCGACGTGGTGGGCGACGAGGTCGTGCGCGAAGGTCAGATCGCCGAATCCGAGGCACCGGCGGTAGACGGCGGCCACGGTGAGCGTGGCGGGTGTGCCGTCGCCGAGCGTGAGCTTCAGGGTGCTGCCGGGCTTCAGGTGCAGTTGGTCCGCGGCGAGTTGGCTGATGGCGACCGTGCGCGCGGTGAGCCCGTCGAGCGAGCCGGCGGTGACGTCCGGGTCCCAGGTGCGCGTGAGGCCCGCCGGGGTGACGCCCTGGGCGGCGTATTTGTCCAGGCCGACGCGGACGGTGGTGCGGACCACCTCGGTGACCGCGTCGTGGTGCGTGCGCAGCCGCCGTGCGGCCTCCGCCGGGACACCCGGCCCCTGGGCCGCCACCACCCAGTCGGCGCGGACGCCTTCGCGGGCCTGGGCGCGGGTGGCGTCGTCGAGGGTCGACTGGACGAACAGGACGGTGCAGGTCATGCCGATGAGCAGGGTGAGAGGGGTGACGACGGAGGCCATCCGGGCGGCGTTGCCGCGCAGGTTGGCGGTGGCGAGCCGGCCGCCGGGGCCGCTGAGCCGCAGCGGACGGGACAGCAGCAGCGTGGCCGCCCGCACCAGCAGCGGGCCGAGCAGGGCAACGGAGGTGGACAGCACCACAACGGCCAGGAACGTCACGGGCGTCGAGGCGGGCTCGGTGCGCAGTCCGGTGAGCACGGCCACGAGGACCACACCACCGGCGAGCAGCAGCAGGCCCGCGACGATCCTTCCCCAGGCGGGGCGGGCGCGCTCGGCCTTGGCCTCGGTCAGCGCCTCGGCCGGACGGATCCGGGTGATCCGGCGGGACGCGACCCGGGCGGCGGCCCATGCGCCGAGCAGCGTCGCGGCGAGGGCGGCCAGCGGGGGGAAGACACCGGCGGTGTGCTGGAGCGTGGCGGGAACGGCGCCCTTGGCGACGAACCTGGCGTGCAACCAACCGCCGAGCGGCAGTCCGAGCAGCGCGCCCACCGTGCCGGCGGCGGCACCGACGATCAGGGCCTCCCGGCCCAGCAGCTTGCGGATCTGCCCGGGTGTGGCGGCGATGGCGCGGAGCAGGGCGAGCTCCCGGTGGCGCTGCTGCACGCCGAGGGCGAAGGTCCCGACGACCACGAGGACCGCCACCAGCAGCGAGGTGCCGCCCATGGCGCCGCCCATGCTGACCAGCCGGACGCGGGCCGCGGCCGCGTCCAGGAACTCGACGGGGCCCCGGGCGTCACCGGCGCTGACCTGCGCGGTGGTGCCGTGCAGCGCGTCCGCCACGGCCTGCCGGAGCCGGCCCGCGTCGGTGCCGTGGGCCGGGAGCACGCCGAACGCGGTGACCTGTCCCGGGTGTGCGGCCAGGCGGCGGGCCTCATGGGTGGAGAAGAACAGGGACGTCTGGTGGCGTTCGTCCGCGGCCGGGGCGGCGATACCGGTGATCCGGTAGCTGCGCGGGGCCCGGGTCGACTGGACGGTGAGGTGGTCGCCGGGCTTCAGACGGGCGCGTGCGGCGAGGTAGGTGTCGATGACGAGGTCGGTCCCGGCCTTCGGTGCGGTGCCGGTGGTCAGTCGGTACGGCGTCAGCGCGGCGGAGTCCCAGGCGTGCCCGTACGCGGTACGGCCGCCTGTGCCGGACGGTGTCAGCGGCTCGGCGACGAAGGTGAGTTCGGGGACGACGCGGGCCACTCCGGGGGTGTGGGCCAGGGTGTGCTGCAGGTCCGCCGGCAGCCAGGCGCGCTCGGCGATGGGTTTCGCCTTGTGCTTGACCTTCGTCCTGCCCTTCTTGCGCTTGACGGTGGTCCGGTGCACGTTCTGGTCGGCGGAGACCACGACGGGGGCCGCCGCGTAACGCTCGGTTTGGATCGTGCCGCGCAACCCGGTCTCCAGCAGGGTGCCGCAGGCGGTGATGAGGGCGGCCGCGCACATCAGGGCGAGGAAGGACCCGAGGAATCCCGCCTTGCGGGCACGGACTGTTCGTAAGGCGTAACGCAGCATCATGCCTACACGGTCGTCGACGCACCGGTGTCCGCGCACTGCGGTGCTCCGGCGTCTTCCAAGGGGGCTAACCCCACCCCCTGACGTTGCCGGGGAGCCGGGCCGTCATCGACGAGGTCGGCGACGGCCCGCGCTGTCCGAGGAGGTACGGCGCGGGTGTACGGCGCCACCCGCCGAACGCCCCTCAGTAGCCGTCGCCCTCGAGGAACTCCGTGTCCTCGCCCTCCTCCTCCAAGGCCTGCCGGACCACTCTCAGGGCCATGCCTTCGGGGTATCCCTTGCGGGCGAGCATGTCGGCGAGTCGGCGGATGCGCTTGTCCCGGTCGAGGCCGCGGGTGGCACGCAGCTTGCGTGCGACGAGTTCGCGGGCCGTCGCCTCCTCCTGCTCGGAGTCGAGCTGAGCGACCGCGTCGTCGATCAGGGCGGAGTCGACGCCCTTGGTCCTCAGCTCCCGGGCGAGCGCGCGCCGTGCCAGCCCCCGGCCGTGGTGCCGGGACTCCACCCAGGCGTCCGCGAACGCCCCGTCGTCGATCAGCCCGACCTCCTCGAACCGCGACAGCACCTCCTCCGCCACGTCCTCGGGGATCTCCCGCTTGCGCAGGGCGTCCGCGAGCTGCTTGCGGGTGCGCGGGGTCCCGGTGAGCAGGCGCAGGCAGATCGCCCGTGCCCGCTCGACCGGGTCCCCTGAAGACTCCCCCCGCTCGGCCCTCGACGAGGAAGGGGTGCCTTCGTCTTCCCGGGGCGCCGACGACTCGCCGAAGCCACGCCGACGGCGCCCACGACCACCACGGGACCCGGCACCGGGCGGGCCGTCGTTCTCGTGGGCCAGGTCGTCCGCGTACCCGCCGTCACCGTCCGGGGCGGCGCCCGTGTCACCCCTGGTGCCCCTCCCCCGTGGGGCACCAGGGGAGGCGTACTCGTACTCCGCCCAGTCGGTTCGTCGTGTCACGGGTCAGCTCTTGGCGGCGGCGGCCTTGGGCTTGGTGGCCTTGGTGGCCGCCGGGGCGGGCACCGTCTTGGCGGCGTCGTCCGTGGCGGCACCGGCCGCGGCGTCCGTGCCCGGCTCGGCGGCGGGTTCCTCCGGCCGCACGCCCACGCCCAGCTTCACCTTGATCTTCTTCTCGATCTCGTTGGCCAGGTCGGGGTTGTCCTTCAGGAAGTTGCGCGCGTTCTCCTTGCCCTGGCCGAGCTGGTCGCCCTCGTAGGTGTACCAGGCACCTGCCTTGCGGACGAAGCCGTGCTCCACGCCCATGTCGATCAGGCCGCCCTCGCGGCTGATGCCCTGACCGTAGAGGATGTCGAACTCCGCCTGCTTGAAGGGCGGCGCGACCTTGTTCTTGACGACCTTGCAGCGGGTGCGGTTGCCGACCGCCTCCGTGCCGTCCTTCAGGGTCTCGATACGGCGGATGTCGATGCGCACCGAGGCGTAGAACTTCAGCGCCCGGCCACCGGTCGTGGTCTCCGGGGAGCCGAACATCACGCCGATCTTCTCGCGGAGCTGGTTGATGAAGATCGCCGTGGTCTTGGACTGGTTGAGCGCGCTGGTGATCTTCCGCAGGGCCTGGCTCATCAGCCGGGCCTGCAGACCGACGTGGCTGTCGCCCATCTCGCCCTCGATCTCCGCGCGCGGGACGAGCGCGGCGACCGAGTCGATGACGATGAGGTCGAGGGCGCCGGAGCGGACCAGCATGTCCACGATCTCCAGGGCCTGCTCGCCGTTGTCCGGCTGGGAGAGGATCAGGTTGTCGATGTCGACGCCGAGCTTCTTCGCGTACTCCGGGTCGAGGGCGTGCTCCGCGTCCACGAAGGCGACCTGGCCGCCGGCCTTCTGCGCGTTCGCCACCGCGTGCAGGGTCAGGGTGGTCTTACCGGAGGACTCCGGACCGTAGATCTCCACCACACGGCCGCGCGGCAGGCCACCGACGCCCAGGGCGACGTCGAGCGCGGTCGACCCGGTCGGGATGACCTCGATGGGCTCCTTCGACCGCTCGCCCATGCGCATGACCGCGCCCTTGCCGAATTGCCGTTCAATCTGCGCGAGCGCGGCGTCGAGCGCCTTCTCGCGGTCGGTTCCTGCCATGGGTTCCACCCGGTTTGCTTGAGTCGATCGCTTCACGTCAAAGACGCTAACGCCTGCCACTGACAATGCGCCCCGACGCCGGTCCGGCCTGTGGATAACCAGGGAACATCTCAACCCGAAACGGGTCGAAATCCCTCACCCGGAGCCTCGCCTGAGCCCCCATAAGAATGGATGTTCGATTTTTGTGTCAAGCGCCCCATCCCCCTACTCCGTGAGGCGTACCGGGGGTGCCTCCGGCCGGACGACGACCGCGCACCGCGCGCCCGGGGAGCCTTGGGCCATGAAGAACCCCCGTCCAGCCGAGCGCCTCTGGCACGCGACCGGTGTGCTCCTCGTCCTCTCCGGTCTCGCGCACCTGGTGGTGTTCGCGGTCGACGGCGGGCCCTGGGACGGACCGGTCTCCTGGCGCAAGCCCGTCACCTTCGGGCTGTCCTTCGGGGTGACGCTGGTCGCGGTCACCCGGGTCACGTCGTACCTGCGCGTCGATCCGCGGCTGCGTACCGCCCTGCTCACCGTGTTCGCCGCCGACTGCGTGGTGGAGGTCGGCGGCATCACCCTTCAGGCGTGGCGCCGGGTGCCCTCGCACCTGAACATGGAAACGCCCTTCGACACGGCGGTGTCGATGACGCTCGCCGTCGGCGGCGCGGTCCTGGTGGCGCTGCTCACCGTCTTCGCCGTCGTGTCCTTCCGGCACCGGCCGACGGGCCCGGCCGGGATGGCGCTCGCGGTGCGGTCCGGGTTCGCGATCCTGCTCGTGGCGCTGGCCTCGGGTGCCGCGATGATCGCGCGCGGCGTGGTGCTCACCCGGACCGGGCACCAGGAGGCGGCCTACCACTCGACGGCCCCGCTCAAGCCGCTGCACGGCGTGAGCCTGCACGCCGTCCTGGTGCTGCCGGCACTGGCCTGGCTGCTGTCCCGCACCTCCTGGAGCGAGCCGACCCGGCGGCGGATCGTGACGGCGGCGGTGGGCTGCTACGCGGCGGCCGTGGCCGCCGCGGGGGTGTGGGCGGTTCTCACGTACTGACCGACGAGCCGCTGCCTTCGCCGGAGCCGTCCGTCCCCGGTTCCCCGGTCCCCGGTGTCCCCGCCTCTTCCGGCCGGCGCGACCACAGCCGCCGCGCCCGGGTGAGCAGCCCCGGCCCGCCTGATCCCCGTCTGCGATGCCCGTGGACCCGTGGATCGTCCGTGACCGCGTACCGCTTCACGTACGCGCCCAGGAAGGCCTGGAGCGTGGCGACGGCGGGGATGGCGATCAGCGCGCCGACGGCACCGAGCAGCGCCGTGCCCGCGATGACCGAGCCGAAGGCCACCGCCGGGTGGATGTCGACGGTCTTCGAGGTCAGCTTCGGCTGCAGCATGTAGTTCTCGAACTGCTGGTAGATCACGACGAACACCAGCACCCACACCGCGTACCAGGGGTTGACGGTGAACGCGATCAGCATGGGCAGCGCGCCCGCCAGGTAGGTGCCGATGGTGGGGATGAACTGGGAGACCAGGCCCACCCAGACGCCCAGCACGGGCGCGTACGGCACGCCCAGGGCTTCGAGCAGGATGTAGTGCGCGATCCCCGAGATGAGCGCCATCAGGCCGCGCGAGTACAGATAGCCGCCGGTCTTGTCGACGGCTATCTCCCAGGCGCGCAGCACCTCGGTCTGGCGGGCGGGCGGCAGTACGGAGCAGATCGCCCGGCGCAGTCGCGGACCGTCGGCGGCGAAGTAGAACGAGAACAGGGTGATCGTCAGCAGCTGGAACAGGCCTCCGAGCACCTGGGCGGACACGTCGAGCACCCCGGCGGCACTGTTCTGCGCGTACTTGCGCAGCCAGTCGGAGTGCAGCAGGCCCTCCTGGACGTCGACCCGTCTGAGCTTGGTGTGGAACGTCTGGTTGACCCAGTGGATGACCGAGTCGAGGTACTGCGGGAACCCCTCGACCATCTTGATGATCTGACCCGCGAGCATCGAGCCGAGCAGGGTGACGAACCCCGCGGTCAGGATCATCAGACCGAGGAATACCAGAAAGGTGGCCAGCCCCCGGCGCATGCCGCGGGCGGCCATCCGGCTCACCGCGGGCTCTATGGCGAGGGCCAGGAAGAACGCGATGAGGATGTTGATCAGCAGGCCGGTCAGCTGGTGGAAGGCCCAGCTGCCCAGCTGGAAGGCGGCGATCAGGGCCAGAGCGAGCACCATGGCGCGCGGCAGCCAGCGCGGCATGCGGGCACCCGGCCCGGCGGTGTCGTCGGCCGGGGACCGGGGGGCGGGGGTCGTCATACCGGACGGGGGTGCCTGCTGGGCGGTCTGCCCTGTGTCGTCAGTGGGTGCCACGGTGCAAGTCTCGCCCACGGCGCCGACAACCCGGCATCCCCCCGCGATCTTCGTACCGGATCAGCGCTTCTCCCCCGGAACGTTCATGACGGAGCAGACCACGCGCCACACGTCCTTGGCCTCCCAGCCCTCCGCCAGCGCCTCGTGCACGGTGCGCCCGCCGAGCTCCGACATCACGTGGTCGCGCGCGAAGGTGTCGGCGTATCCCGCACCGAAGTATTCCGCCATCCGTTCCCAGAAGACCGTCAACCGCATGACTCCAGTATCCCGCCCCCGAGGGTGGGCCCTGACCGGGACCACTCGCCGAGACCGCTTTCCGCCCTACGGTCTGACGCATGCCCGAAACAGGAGCTTCCCCACTCCCTCCCACGCCCTCGGCGCGCTCCCCGCTCTTCCGCGCCGAACACTTCGTCTGGCTCACCGCGCGCGTACTCGAACAGCATCTCTTCGCGTACCACTTCCTGAACGGCGGCGCCGATCCGGTGGATACGGCACTGGACGCGTACCGCAACGACGACGGCGGGTACGGCCACGCGCTGGAACCCGACCTGCGCGGACCGGTCAGCCAGCCCCTGCACACCGGCCACGCACTGCGCGTCCTGGACGCCATCGGGCGGTGCGGCGGGCAGCGGGCGGAGCGTGTGTGCCGCTATCTGACCTCCGTCTCCACCGCGGACGGCGCCCTGCCCGCCGTCCACCCCGACCAGCGCGGCTATCCGGCGGCCCCGTTCATCCCGATCGTCGACGACCCGCCCAGCGAGCTGCTGGCCACCGGGCCGGTGGTGGGCCTGCTGCACCGCAATGCGGTGTGGCACGCCTGGCTGTTCCGGGCCACCGACTTCTGCTGGCAGGCCGTGGAGTCCCTGGAGAAGTCCCACCCGTACGAGATCGAGGCCGCCGTGGCCTTCCTGGACTCGGCACCCGACCGTCCGCGCGCGGAGGCGGCCGCCGACCGCCTCGGCCGTCTGGTGCGCGAGCAGCGGCTCGCCGTGCTCGACCCGGAGCACCTCGGGGCTTACCCGGTCGCGCCCGGCTACGCCCCGGGCGAGCACCACTTCCCGCACGACTTCGCCCGGACCCCGCACTCCCTCGCCCGCGCGTGGTTCACCGACGACGAGATGACCCGGTCGCTGGACTTCCTCGCCACCGCCCAGCAGGACGACGGCGGCTGGCCCGTCCGGTGGCGCCAGTGGGCACCCGGGACCGCCCTGGAGGCCCGCCCGATGGTGACCATCGACGCCCTGCGGACGCTGAGGGCTTACGGCCGTTACGTCGGCTGATCCGCGTGCCTGTCACCCGCCCATGGCCCGCACACCGGCCGTCACCACCACGGCGGCCGCGACGACCACCAGGAACGGAGCACGCAGCAGCAGCGCCGCGGCGGCCGCCGCCAGCCCTGCGGCCCGGGCGTCCAGCACGAGCGCCCGCCCGTCCGCGAAGGTCTGCTGGGCCGTGAGGGCGGCCAGGAGGGCGACGGGCAACAGCGCGGCGAGCCGCCTCACCACTGGCCGCTCAAGGGTGCCGGCGGGTACGAGGAGCCCGGCCAGCTTGACGGCGTAGCAGCCGAGTGCGGTGGCACCGATGGCCATCCAGGTGTTCAACGGTCTTCCCCCGGTGCGTCGTCGCGGGTACGTCCCCTGCGGCGGCCCTGGGCCCACAGAACGGCCGGTGCGGCGAGCGCGGCCACCAGCACGGGCGCACCGGCGGGCAGGACGGGCAGCAGACCGAGCCCCAGCAGCACCGCCAGGGCGGCGACCGCCCGCTCGGTGGTGCTCCGCACCATGGGGGCGAGCAGCGCCAGGAAGACCGCGGGTCCGGCGGCGTCGAGGCCCCATGCGTCGGTGTCCCCGATGGCCTTGGCGCCCAGCGCGCCGAGCAGCGTGGTGAGGTTCCACAGCAGGTAGAGGCTGAGCCCGGTGACGGTGAACCCGAGGCGGGCGCCGCGCCGCGTCGGCTGTGCCAGCGACACCGCCGTGGTCTCGTCGATCACCCACTGAGCGGCGAACGGCCGCACCGCGCGCGGGAGGGCCAGTACCTGCGACAGCCGCAGTCCGTAGAAGGCGTTGCGCACCCCGAGGAAGAAGGCGCCCGCGGCGGCCGTCAGCGGATTACCGCCGGCCGAGAGCGCCCCGACCAGGGCGAACTGGGAGGCGCCGGTGAACACCAGGAGGCTGAGGGCACACGTCTGCATCAGTCCGAGCCCGCCGCCGGCCGAGGTCGCCCCGAAGGCGAAACCGGACAGTCCGACGGCGACTCCGACCCCGAGGGCGTCCCGGACGACGGCGATGTCCGGTTTCGCCCCGCCGTCGACGCCCCTGTCCGAGAGAGCTGTCTGTTCTTCCACACGTCCGACGGTACGGGCGGCGGCGGCGAAGGGTCTTGTACGTTCTTGCGCTCCCGCTGGTACGCCCCCGGTGGCACGCCGACGATCCGGGCGAAGTGGCGGTTGAGGTGCGGCTGGTCGGTGAACCCGACGACGAGGGCGGCCTCCGCGGGCGCCGTCCCCGCATCGAGGAGGTGCCGGGCCCGGCGCACCCGGGCGTCGGTCAGCCAGGCGTGCGGCGGCATGCCGTAGGCGTCACGGAACGCCCGTAGCAAGGCGAAGGGGCTGGTGCCGAGCTCGGTGGCCAGCCGCTCCAGGGTCGGCGGGTCGGCCATCCGCTCCTCCAGCACGGCACGCGCCCGTGCCGCGACCCGGCCCCCTGCGGTCCGCACCCGGCGGCGCGGCATCGGCCCGCCGTTCAACCGCAGCAGTCGCGTCACCGCGACCCGCAGCAGTGTGCCGGCGGCCAGCGCGTTGCCCTCCTCGGCGGCGCGCAGCACCTGGTGCACCAGTCGGACGGTGTACGGATCGTCCAGCACGGGGCTGACGAAACCGGGCGTGCCCCGGATCGCCGTCGTCTCGGCAGCGATACCCGCGACCACTTCGGGTGCCGGATAGACCGCCCCGTAGCGCCACCCTTCCGGAACACCCGCCCGCCCCGTGTGCGGCGTGTCCGGATTGACCAGGGCCAGCGCCCCCGCTCCGGCGTACTGGTCGGCCCCGCGGTGGTGGAAGACCTCGACGCCGTCGGCGATGGCCGCGATGACGAAGTTCTCGTGCGTATGCCGTACGAAGTTCTTGCGTATGTAGCGCGCCCGCAACAGATCCACTCCGGGCAGCTCCGGATACCGCCAGTGCCGCGCCGACTCACCCGATCCCGCCATACGTCCATTTTCCGCCCGGCCCACGGCGGCCACCGCGGGCCGGGCTCGATGCCGGGGCGTTCGCCCAGGTCAGGGCGATTGTCAGAGGCGGGGTGCAGGATGGACGCATGGTCAGCTCCGCACATCGGGCCCTCGACGGCTTCTCCCCCGCGACCCGCGGCTGGTTCACGGGGGCCTTCTCCACGCCCACCGCGGCCCAGGCGGGGGCGTGGCAGGCCATCGGGGCGGGCTCGGACGTGCTGGTGGTCGCGCCGACGGGCTCCGGCAAGACGCTGGCCGCGTTCCTCGCCGCCCTGGACCAGCTCGCCTCGACACCTCCTCCGGCCGACCCCAGGAAGCGCTGCCGCGTGTTGTACGTGTCTCCGCTGAAGGCCCTCGCGGTCGACGTGGAGCGCAACCTCCGCAGCCCCCTGACCGGCATCCGCCAGGAGTCGGTGCGTCTGGGCCTGCCCGAGCCCGAGGTCAAGGTCGGCATCCGCTCCGGCGACACCCCGGCCGCCGAGCGCCGCGCCCTGTCCACGCGGCCGCCGGACATCCTGATCACCACCCCGGAGTCCCTGTTCCTGATGCTGACGTCGGCCACGCGGGACGCGCTGACCGGCGTGGAGACGGTGATCCTTGACGAGGTGCACGCGGTCGCGGGCACCAAGCGCGGCGCGCATCTCGCGCTTTCCCTGGAGCGTCTCGACGAGCTGTTGCCGAGGCCGGCCCGCCGCATCGGCCTGTCCGCGACGGTCCGCCCGGTGGACGAGGTGGCCCGCTATCTCTCGCCCCGCCGCAAGGTGGAGATCGTCCAGCCGGAGTCCGGCAAGGAGTTCGACCTCTCCGTCGTCGTCCCGGTCGAGGACCTGGGCGAGCTGGGCGGCTCCCCGGTCGCCGACGGCAGCGAGGGCGCGGAGCGGCCGTCCATCTGGCCGCACGTCGAGGAGCGGATCACCGACCTGGTGCAGGCCCACCGCTCCACGATCGTGTTCGCCAACTCCCGGCGGCTCGCGGAGCGCCTGTGCAACCGGCTCAACGAGATCGCGTACGAGCGGGCGACCGGTGAGTCCCTGGACGAGCACCACTCGCCGGCCGAGCTCATGGGCGGCTCCGGCGCGGCCCACGGCGCGCCCCCGGTCATCGCCCGCGCCCACCACGGTTCGGTGTCCAAGGAACAGCGGGCCCTCGTCGAGGAGGACCTCAAGGCCGGCCGGCTCCCGGCCGTGGTCGCCACCTCGAGTCTGGAGCTGGGCATCGACATGGGCGCCGTCGATCTCGTCGTCCAGGTCGAGTCCCCGCCCTCGGTGGCCTCCGGCCTCCAGCGCGTCGGTCGCGCGGGACACCAGGTGGGCGCGGTCTCCACCGGCGTGGTCTTCCCCAAGTACCGTGGCGACCTGGTCCAGGCCGCCGTGGTGACCGAGCGGATGCGCTCCGGGTCCATCGAGTCCCTGAGGGTGCCCGCCAACCCCCTGGACGTCCTCGCGCAGCAACTGGTCGCGATGACGGCGCTGGACAGCTGGCGGTTCGACGATTTGCTGGCCATGGTCCGCCGCGCCGCCCCCTTCGCGTCGCTCCCCGAGTCGGCGTTCACGGCCGTCCTGGACATGCTCGCGGGCCGCTACCCCTCCGACGCCTTCGCCGAACTGCGCCCGCGCGTGGTGTGGGACCGGGTGACGGGCACGGTCACCGGCCGGCCGGGCGCCCAGCGCCTCGCCGTCACCTCCGGGGGCACGATCCCCGACCGCGGGCTCTTCGGGGTCTTCCTCGCCGGGGCCGACCCCAAGAAGGGCGGCGGCCGGGTCGGTGAACTCGACGAGGAGATGGTCTACGAGTCCCGGGTCGGCGACGTCTTCACGCTCGGCACGAGCTCCTGGCGCATCGAGGACATCACGCGCGACCGTGTGCTGGTCTCCCCCGCGCCGGGCGTGCCCGGCAGGCTGCCCTTCTGGAAGGGCGACCAACTGGGCCGCCCGCTGGAACTGGGCCGCGCGGTGGGCGCGTTTCTGCGCGAGGTCGGCTCGCTGCCGAAGGACGACGCCCGGCTCCGGCTCCTTTCGGCCGGCCTCGACGCATGGGCGGCGGACAACGTCCTGTCGTACCTGGACGAGCAGCGTGAGGCCTGCGGCCACGTCCCGGACGACCGCACGATCGTCGTGGAGCGCTTCCGTGACGAGCTCGGCGACTGGCGCGTGGTCGTGCACTCCCCCTTCGGCGCCCAGGTGCACGCCCCCTGGGCGCTGGCGCTCGGCGCCCGTTTGTCCGAGCGGTACGGCATGGACGCCCAGGTCATGCACGCCGACGACGGCATCGTGCTGCGCCTGCCGGACGCCGACCTCATGGGCCTGGACCTGCTCGACCAGGAGCCGACGAAGACCGGCACCTCCCCGGGCACGGAGTACGACGCCGAGCAGGCCCCCGTGGGCGCGGCGGACGTGGCCTTCGACAAGGGCGAGGTCGACCAGGTCGTCACCGACCAGGTCGGCGGCTCGGCGCTGTTCGCGTCCCGCTTCCGCGAGTGCGCCGCCCGCGCCCTGCTGCTGCCCCGCCGCAACCCCGGAAAGCGCACGCCGCTGTGGCAGCAGCGTCAGCGTGCCGCCCAGCTCCTGCAGGTCGCCAGTGAGTTCGGCTCGTTCCCGATCGTCCTGGAGGCGGTCCGCGAGTGCCTCCAGGACGTCTTCGACGTCCCCGGGCTGGTCGAGCTGATGGGTGACATCGAGTCCCGCAGGGTCCGTCTGGTCGAGGTCACCACACCGGAGCCGTCCCCCTTCGCCCGCTCCCTCCTCTTCGGGTACGTCGCCCAGTTCCTGTACGAGGGCGACTCCCCCCTCGCCGAGCGCCGTGCCGCCGCGCTGTCGCTGGACTCGCGGCTGCTGGCCGAGCTGCTGGGCCAGGCGGAGCTGCGCGAGCTGCTCGACGCGGAGGTGCTGACCGAGCTGGAGCGGGAGCTGCAGTGGCTAACCGAGGACCGCCGCGTCAAGGACGTGGAAGGCGTCGCGGACATACTGAGGGTGCTCGGGCCGCTCACCGACGCCGAGTTGGCCGAGCGGGGTGCCGAGCCGCACTGGGCGCGGGAGCTGGCCGGCGCCCGCCGAGCGATCCGGGTCCGCGTCGCCGGCGCCGATCACTGGGCGGCGATCGAGGACGCGGGCCGCCTGCGCGACGCCCTCGGCACGGCGCTGCCGGTCGGCGTGCCCGAGGCCTTCACCGAACCGGTCAAGGACCCCCTCGGCGATCTGCTGGCCCGCTACGCCCGCACCCACGGCCCGTTCACGTCGGCCACGGCTGCGGCCCGCTTCGGTCTGGGCGTGGCGGTCACGGAGGGCGCGCTGCAGCGCCTGGCCGGGAACGGCCGTGTCGTCCAGGGCGAGTTCCATCCCGCGGGCATCGGCCAGGAGTGGTGCGACGCGGCCGTGCTGCGTCGTCTGCGCCGCCGGTCCCTGGCGGCCCTGCGGCACGAGCTGGAGCCGGTCCCGCCGGCCGCGCTCGCGCAGTTCCTGCCGCAGTGGCAGCACATCGGCAAGGGCCATGGCCTGCGTGGCGTCGACGGACTGGTGCGCGCCGTGGAGCAGTTGCAGGGCGCGTCCGTACCGGCCTCCGCCCTGGAGAAGCTGGTCCTTCCGTCCCGCGTGGCGAACTACGCCCCTTCGATGCTCGACGAGCTGACCGCCGCCGGCGAGGTGGTGTGGGCGGGCGCGGGCGCGTTGCCCGGCAAGGACGGCTGGGTGTCCCTGTACCTGGCCGACGCGGCCCCGCTGCTGCTGCCACCACCCCACCCGTTGGAGCTGACCGCCCTGCACCAGTCCGTGCTGGACGCCTTGTCGGGGGGCTACGGTCTGTTCTTCCGTCAGATCGCCGACCAGGTCCGCGCCACCACCCACCCGGAGGCCACCGACCCGCAGCTGGCCGACGCCGTCTGGGACCTGGCCTGGTCCGGGCGGCTCACCAACGACACTCTCGCCCCGATGCGCTCGCTGCTGGGCTCCGGCCGTACCGCGGGCTCCACCGCGCACCGGGCGAAGCGTGCCGTCCCCCGCGGGCGCTACGGCTCGCTGACGGCCGCCGCCCGCCCCGTCTCCCGCAGCGGGCCGCCGACCGTCGCCGGCCGCTGGTCCCTGCTCCCCCAGCGGGAGCCCGACCCGACCGTGCGCGCCCACGCCCTGGCCCGCGCCCTCCTCGACCGGCACGGTGTGGTCACCCGGGGCGCGGTCGCCGCGGAGGGCGTCGAGGGCGGCTTCTCGGCCGTGTACCGGATCCTTTCCGCCTTCGAGGAGAGCGGTCAGGCACGGCGCGGTTACGTGGTGGAGGGACTCGGCGCCGCGCAGTTCGCGATGGACGGATCGGTGGACCGTCTGCGAGCGGTGTCCAACGCGCGCGACCGCGGTGACACCCTGCCCGCGGCGGGCTTCGGAACCGCCGACCAGACCTCCCCGAACCCGTTCGACCAGGGCGAGAGCGAGCACGGCACAGCCGACTTCACCGACGACTTCGACTGGCCGGCCGACCACCGCACCGCACCGGGTGACTACGTCTCCCCCCGGGACATCGCCGCCGGCTTCTCCTCGCCCGGCTACGGAGGCCCCCGCGGCGGCCCTGCCGCACCTCCCGCCTCCCCGTACGGCTCCGGCCACGGCGCGCCCCGTGCCCGTACCGCTCCCGTCCCCGACTCCCGCGCGGTCGTCCTGGCCGCCGCCGATCCGGCGAACGCCTACGGCGCGGCCCTGTCCTGGCCCGAGCCGCCGGACGGCGCGGGGCACAAGCCGGGGCGCAAGGCGGGCTCCCTGGTGGTGCTCGTCGACGGTGAGCTGACGCTGTACATGGAGCGCGGCGGCAAGACGTTGCTGGCCTGGCCGTGCGCACCGGACACGGAGGCGGCCGACGACCCGCGCCTGCGCGCGGCCGCGGACGCCCTGGCGGCAGCCGCCCGAGCAGGCACCCTCGGCACGGTCACGGTGGAGCGCGTCAACGGCGCCTCGGCCCTCACCTCCCCCATAGGCGCCCTCCTGGAAGGGGCCGGATTCATCGCCACCCCGCGCGGCCTGCGGCTCAGAGCGTGATCCGCAAGGCGGCCGCGCACCCCGCCGCGCATCACCCCACCGTGGCACCCTTGACGCATGCCCGAAGGTGACACGGTCTGGCAGGCCGCGCAGCGGCTGCACGGCGCGCTGGCGGGCAAGGTGCTGACCCGCAGCGACTTCCGGGTGCCGAAGTACGCCACGGTCGATCTCGTCGGCCGGACCGTCCTGAGCACGGTGCCGCGAGGCAAGCACCTGCTCACCCGGTTCGAGGGCGGTCTGACGCTTCACACGCATCTGCGTATGGAGGGCGCCTGGAAGGTGTACGGTCCGGACGAGCGCTGGCGGGGCGGCCCCGCGCACCAGATCCGGGCCGTCCTGGGCACCGCCGATCACGCGGCCGTCGGCTACCGCCTCCCGGTCCTGGAGTTCCTGCGCACCTCGGAGGAGGAGCGCGTGGTCGGCCACCTCGGCCCCGATCTGCTCGGCCCGGACTGGGACGGCGAACGCGCCCTGACCAACCTGCTCACGGACCCCGCCCGGCCGCTCGGCGAGGCCCTGCTCGACCAGCGCAATCTCGCCGGCATCGGCAACGTCTACAAGAGCGAGCTCTGCTTTCTGCTGGGCGTCACCCCGTGGCTGCCCGTCGGGGCGCTCCCCGCGGACCGTGCGGCCCGGCTGCCCGTCCTCGCCAAGAAGCTCCTCGAGACCAACCGCGACCGCCCGGTCCGGCAGACCACCGACCTCCACCGGTACGACCTGTTCGTGTACGGCCGAGCCCCCCGTCCCTGCCTGCGCTGCCGCACACCGGTCCGTGTGGCCGACCAGGGGGACGGCTCCCAGGAACGCCCCACCTACTGGTGCCCCACCTGCCAGCGGGGCCCGGCCCCCGCGCCGGGAGCACCGCAGAAGTGGCGGGACCGCTATCGCCGCACACCCAATTGACGACCCGTCAGATACGCTCGTACCGTCGACGCATGCCAGTCAAGGCGTACGACCTCACGGGACGCACCGCATTCGTCACCGGCGCCGCCAGTGGCATCGGCCGGGCCTCGGCCGTCCTGCTCGCCGAGGCGGGGGCGACGGTGCACTGCGCCGACCGGGACGCGCAGGGCCTGCAGGGGACGGCGGCCCTCATCGAGGACCGCGGCGGCAGCGTCCGTACCCACCTCGTCGACGTCACCGACCGCGCCGCGCTCGGGGAGGCGGTTGCCTCCTGCGATCGGCTGGACGTGATGGCGGCCATCGCCGGAATCATGCACAGGAGCCTGGTCCTCGACACCCGGGACGAGGACCTCGACCGGGTGCTGGACGTCAACTTCAAGGGTGTGCTGTACGCCTGCCAGGCGGCGGGCCGGCTGATGCTCGCCCGGAAGATCCGGGGCAGCATCATCACCATGGCCTCGGGTGCCATCGACACCGGCGGGAAGGAACTGCTCTGCTACGGCGCGGCGAAGGCGGCCGTGGTCCAGCTGACCAAGACGCTGGCGACCGAGATCGGTCCGTACGGCATCCGCGTCAACGCGGTCGCCCCGGGCTGGATCCGCACGCCCATGACCATCCCGCACGACGACCCGACACAGCGGCACCCCGAGTCGCTGATGAGCCACATGTCGCCGCTGCGCCGGGTCGGCAAGGCCGATGACGTCGCCCACGCCGTGCTGTACCTGGCGTCCGACGCCTCTTCCTTCACGACGGGCCAGATCCTGCGTCCGAACGGCGGGGTCGCGATGCCCTGGTGAGGTGTCCCGCCCTGGGGGCACAGTGCACCGGCAGCAGGCTCAGCCCCCATCCCCCGGTGACGACCGTCCCCTCGGCCACGCCCCCGTCTCCCAGGGTGAGCCGCACCACGGCCCACCACCACAACACCGCTCCGGAGCCCAGGAGGACCGCCCGGCGCGCGTACCAACGGCTCACCGACCGCTCACGCGTTCTCGGCCTGGAACATCCAGTGGTGCTTCTCGAGGTCCGCGGTGATGGCGATGAAGATGTCCTGAGACACCGGATCCGGGTCCCCGGTCGCCGCCACCCGGCCCCGCATGCGCGTGATCACCGCGCCGAGCGCGTCCACGAGCGTCCGCACCGCGTCCGCGTCCTTGACCCAGCCCGAGGGCGCCGCCTCGATGCCGCTGCCGGCGGCCACGGTCGCCGCGCGCCCGTCGGGCGGGACGCCCAGTGTCGACGCCCGTTCCGCCACGGTGTCGGAGTGGATCCGGGCGGAGTCGACGACCTCGTCGAGCTGCAGATGGACGGAACGGAACCTGGGACCGACGATGTTCCAGTGGACCTGCTTGGCGATCAGCGCCAGGTCCACCAGATCCACGAGTGCGCCCTGCAACGCCTCCGCCACGGTCTTCAGGTCCGCGTCGGACAGCGGGCTCTTTACGACGGACATGCGCACCCTCCGATGCCTCGGCCCTGTCACGTCCCTCCACGATGAACGCGTCGGCGGGTACCGGCAAACGGAGTCAGGCGCACGAAGACCCCGGCCGGGTCCCTCCGGGTCACCTCGGAGACAGCCCCGGCCGGGGCCTCGCACGTGTCGCGTCAGGCGGCGACGACATCCACCGCCTCGGCGGGCGCCTTGATCGTCACCCGTTCCGGTGGCACACCGGTCACCGACACGGAACCCAGCATCGGACGAACCGGCGTGGGCACGTGCTCGGTGGCCGCGGCAGACCGGGCAAGCTCGGCGAGGGCGAGCTCGTCGCTCACTTCCCGCATGAGCTCGGACATCCGTACGTCCAGCGCGTCGCAGATGGCGGAGAGCAGTTCGGAGGAAGCCTCCTTCTGCCCCCGCTCCACCTCGGAGAGATAGCCGAGCGAGACTCGGGCGGACGAGGAGACTTCGCGCAGAGTACGGCCCTGGCGCTGGCGCTGCCGACGCAGCACGTCACCCAGCAGGCGACGGAGCAGAATCATCGGTGGCTCCCTCCTCGGACCGCGTAGCCGCATCCTTCTCGCCCCACCGTACCGCCTCGCGCCGCGGCCGTGCGGGGAGCGATGTCGTGTTCACTCAGGGCTGCAAACATCAAAACCCCCCGTTCCGTTCCGTATCCTGTGCCCGCTCATTCCCATTGTGTTCGCCCGCAAGCCGCTCCAGGAGCAGTGCGAGTACGCTCCGTACACTCTCCATACGGATTTCCGCACGGTTGCCGTTCAACCTCAGAGCCGCGACTTTTCCGCCACCGGCAGAACCGGAACCGGTGCCGAACGGCCCCTCCACGGCCACGAAGACCGTGCCGACAGGTTGCCCGTCCTGCGGGTCCGGGCCGGCGACTCCGGTCGTCGCCAGCCCCCAGTCGGCGCCCAGTGCCTTCCGCACTCCGGCCGCCATCTGGGCCGCGACCTGCGCGTCCACCGCCCCTCGGTGGGCCAGCAGAGTGGCGTCGACACCCAGCAGCCCGTGCTTCAGGTCGGTGGCGTAGGCGGTGATCGAACCGCGGAACACCTTGGACGCCCCGGGGACGGTCGTGATCTCCGCCGCGACCAGGCCACCGGTCAGCGACTCGGCGACGGCGACCGTCTCGCCCCTCACCGTCAGTAGTCGCACCACTTCAGTGGCCGGCGAACTCACGCTTCCGACTCCTCCAACGCCGCCCGTCGCTCGGCGATTCCCCGCCGACGCAGCACAATGGCCTGTCTCACATAGTCGAGACCGGTCACAACGGTCAGAACGACCGCCACGGCCATCACCCAGAACCTCATGGTGGCCAGCCACCCCGTCAGCGCCAGCACGTACATGCCCACGGCCACGCCCTGGGTGAGGGTCTTCAGCTTGCCGCCCCGGCTCGCCGGAATGACGCCGTAGCGAATGACCAGAAAACGCAGCAGCGTGATGCCGAGTTCCCGGCCGAGGATGACCGCCGTCACCCACCACGGCAGATCACCCAGCCCCGAGAGACAGATCAGCGCCGCCCCCATGATCGCCTTGTCGGCGATGGGGTCGGCGATCTTCCCGAAGTCGGTGACGAGGTTGTACGTGCGCGCCAGGTGACCGTCGAACAGGTCGGTGATCATGGCGATGGCGAAGGCCGCCCAGGCCAGCGAGCGCCATGCCGGGTCGTACCCCCCGTCGGCCAGCATCAGGGCCACGAAGCCGGGCACGAGCAGCAGCCGGAGCATCGTCAGCAGATTGGCGACGTTCCAGACGCTGGCCTGGTTGACGGCCGCGGCCGCCAGCTTCCCGCCCCGGGCCGACTTGGCCCCGCCCTGCGCACCGCCCACGCTGCCGGAAGCAGCCGTTCCGGAGCCCGGGCCGGCCGCCGCACCGGGAGTGCCGGCGGAGCCCGCGGCGCCCTGCGCGCCGGAGGAGCCGCCCGCGGCGGACGCCGGGACTCCGGTCATCTCCCCGCCTCCTCGGTACACGCGAGCGAGCCGTCCAGCGGCTCGGCCACCAGGTCGACACCTTCCGTACCGACCACCTTCGCCTCGACCATACGGCCGACGCTCAGACCCGCGCCGTTCGTGAGCAGCACCTGGCCGTCCGTCTCCGGGGCCTGGTGGGCCGCACGCCCGTACACGCCCTCCTCCTCGTCCACGGACTCCACGAGGACCCGCACCGTCTCGCCGACGCGCTCCTCGGCCCGCTGCGAGACCAGTTCCTCGGCCAGCCGGGAGATGTGCGCCAGCCGCTCGGCGACGACGTCCTCGTCGAGCTTGTGCTCGTAGCCGGCCGCTTCCGTGCCCTCCTCGTCGGAGTAGCCGAAGACGCCGATGGCGTCCAGCCGCGCGCAGTTCAGGAAACGCTCCAGCTCGGCCAGGTCCGCCTCGGACTCGCCGGGGAAGCCCACGATGAAGTTCGAGCGCACGCCGGCCTCGGGGGCCTTGCTCCGGATGGTGTCGAGCAGCTCCAGGAAGCGGTCCGTGTCACCGAAGCGCCGCATCGCGCGGAGCACGACGGGCGCGGAGTGCTGGAAGGAGAGGTCGAAGTAGGGGGCGACCTTGGGGGTGGAGGTCAGCACGTCGATCAGGCCCGGGCGCATCTCGGCCGGCTGCAGGTAGCTGACGCGCACCCGTTCGATTCCGGCGACATCCGCCAGCTCGGGCAGGAGGGACTCCAGCAGACGGATGTCGCCCAGGTCCTTGCCGTAAGAGGTGTTGTTCTCGGAGACCAGCATGATCTCCTTGACGCCCTGCTCGGCCAGCCACCGCGTCTCGTTCAGCACATCGCTCGGGCGCCGGGAGACGAAGGAGCCGCGGAAGGACGGGATGGCGCAGAAGGAGCAGCGCCGGTCGCAGCCGGAGGCGAGCTTCACCGAGGCGACCGGGGAGCCGTCCAGACGGCGGCGCAGGGGCGCGCGGGGCCCCGACTGCGGGGCCAGTCCCTCCGGCAGGTCGGCGGGGGCGCCGTGCCCGGGCAGGGCCACGTCGGTCGCCGACTGCCGCTCGGCCGGGCTGATCGGCAGCAGCTTGCGCCGGTCGCGCGGGGTGTGGGCGGCGTGGATGCCGCCGGACAGGATGGTCTGCAGGCGGCCGGAGATGTCCGCGTAGTCGTCGAAGCCGAGCACACCGTCGGCCTCGGGGAGGGCCTCGGCGAGCTCCTTGCCGTACCGCTCGGCCATGCAGCCCACCGCCACGACGGCCTGGGTTCTGCCGTGGTCCTTGAGGTCGTTGGCCTCCAGGAGGGCGTCGACGGAGTCCTTCTTGGCGGCCTCGACGAAGCCACAGGTGTTGACCACGGCGACATCCGCGTCCGCGGCGTCCTCGACGAGCTGCCAGCCGTCCGCCTCCAAACGGCCTGCGAGCTCCTCCGAGTCCACCTCGTTACGGGCGCAGCCGAGAGTGACTAGTGCGACGGTACGGCGTTCAGGCATGGGCTCAAGAGTACTTCGTCCCGCTGACACCCCACGTCGACGGGGTTGGCCGATCCCGGCCAACCCCGTACGCGAACTCTTCTTCGGGCCCCTCGCGCCCCGCGCCTAGCCGACCTCGGGGTCGCCCTTGGTGTACGTCAGCCGCTCCACCGCGCCGGGCTGGAAGTCGTCCTCGATCTTCTTGCCGTTGACGTAGAGCTGGATGGCGCCGGCGTCACCCAGAATGAGGTTGACCTTGGAGCTGTCCTGGAAGGTCTTGGACTCGCCCTTCTTCAGGAGCCCGTCGAAGAGCATGCGGCCGTTGTGGTCCTTGGCCGAGATCCAGCTGCGTCCGTCCACGGCGCTGACCTGGACGGTCACCTTGTCCTGGGGGGCGGCCGCGATCGCGCTGTCGGACGGCAAGGGCTTGTGGGCGGTGTGCGTGTCCTTCTTCGGGGTGGGCGACTCGGCCTTGCCGGTGGCGGTCGTGGCCCCGTCGGCGACCTGGGCCTTGGCGTCGTTGCGGGAGTCGCTGCCCCTGAACGCCGTGAACCCGACGAAGCCGATCACCACGACGATCGCGGCGACCATGGCCGCGGTCCAGTTCGGTCCGCGCCGCTCGGGGCGGATACGTTCCGCCTCGAACAGCGGGGCGGCCGGGGTCGGGGCGGGGCGCCCGCCGTGCTCCGCGTCGAACCGGGCCAGCAGGGGGGCGGGATCGAGGCGGACGGCCCTGGCCAGAGTACGGATGTGCCCGCGGGCGTACACGTCGCCGCCGCAGGGGGTGAAGTCGTCCGCCTCGATGGCGTGCACGATGGCGATGCGGACCCGGGTGGCACTGCTGACGTCGTCGACGGTGAGCCCGGCGGCGACGCGCGCCTGCCGCAGTGCGCGGCCGATGGAGGTGTGGGCTTCCGCGGAGACGTCGGAGAACGGACGCTCGTCTTCAGGGGAGTTGCCGATGGACACGGGGGCGCCTTTCGAGCGTTTAGCCACCTGTGCTGGAGATTCAGTCTAGGGCGGGTCAGAAAGGGTGGGGCAACCGGGCGGTAGGGCCATTTACGCCATCGGTATGGCCCGACACACCGACGACGGGCCAGACGCGGACCCCAGTCTGGAGCCCCCACCTGTCCTCTCGCTCAACTTGACGTGCGACAAAGGGAAACGGTTGCCCGCCGGTCTCTAACGGCTGGATCACGGCGATGCAGCCGTCCGGTCACTTCCCGGCCGCCGGACGACCCGCGTTCCTTTTGTAGGAGGAATCCCTACCCCTCAGACTCGCCGCGTATCACCGCGAGCACACCGTCCAGCTCATCGGGTTTCACCAGAACGTCACGCGCCTTGGAACCCTCGCTCGGCCCGACGATGTTCCGGGACTCCATGAGGTCCATCAGCCGGCCGGCCTTGGCGAAGCCGACGCGCAGCTTGCGCTGGAGCATGGAGGTCGAGCCGAACTGCGTGGAGACGACCAGTTCGGCCGCCTGGCACAGCAGGTCGAGGTCGTCGCCGATGTCCTCGTCGATCTCCTTCTTCTGCTTGGTGCCCACCGTGACGTCGTCCCGGAAGACGGGCGCCATCTGGTCCTTGCAGTGCTGGACGACGGCGGCGACCTCGGCCTCGGTGACGAAGGCGCCCTGCATACGGGTCGGCTTGTTCGCCCCCATGGGGAGGAAGAGGCCGTCGCCCTTGCCGATCAGCTTCTCGGCGCCCGGCTGGTCGAGGATGACCCGTGAGTCGGCGAGCGAGGAGGTGGCGAAGGCGAGCCGCGAAGGCACGTTCGCCTTGATGAGGCCTGTGACGACGTCGACCGACGGGCGCTGGGTGGCGAGCACCAGGTGGATGCCGGCCGCGCGCGCGAGCTGTGTGATGCGCACGATGGCGTCCTCGACGTCGCGCGGCGCGACCATCATAAGGTCGGCCAGCTCGTCGACGATCACCAGCAGGTACGGGTAGGGCTGGAGCTCCCGCTCGCTGCCCTCCGGCGGCTTGGCCTTCCCCTCGCGCACGGCGCGGTTGAAGTCGTCGATGTGCCGGTAGCCGTACGCGGCCAGGTCGTCGTAGCGCAGGTCCATCTCGCGTACGACCCACTGCAGCGCCTCGGCCGCCCGCTTGGGGTTGGTGATGATCGGCGTGATCAGGTGCGGGATGCCCTCGTAGGCGGTCAGCTCGACGCGTTTGGGGTCGACGAGGATCATCCGGACGTCCTCCGGGGTCGCCCGCATCATGATCGAGGTGATCAGGCAGTTGATGCAGGACGACTTGCCGGAGCCGGTGGCGCCGGCGACCAGCATGTGCGGCATCTTCGCCAGGGAGTGCATCACGTAGCCGCCTTCGACGTCCTTGCCGAAGGCGACCAGCATCGGGTCGTCGTCCTCCGCGGACTCCGCCAGGCGCAGCACGTCGCCGAGGTTGACCATCTCGCGGTCGGTGTTGGGGATCTCGATGCCGACCGCGGACTTGCCGGGGATGGGGCTGATGATCCGCACGTCGGGGCTGGCGACGGCGTACGCGATGTTCTTCGTCAGCGCGGTGATCCGCTCGACCTTCACGGCGGGGCCGAGCTCGACCTCGTAGCGGGTGACCGTCGGGCCGCGGGTGAAGCCGGTGACGGCCGCGTCGACCTTGAACTCGGTGAAGACGGTGGTGAGCGAGGCGACGATCGCGTCGTTGGCGGCGCTGCGCGCCTTGCCGGGGCCGCCGCGGGTGAGCAGGTCGAGGGAGGGCAGCGCGTAGGTGATGTCGCCGGAGAGCCGGAGCTGCTCGGCGCGCGCCGGCAGGTCGCGGGGCCGCTCGGGGGCCGCCTTGGTGAGGTCGGGGACCGCGCCGTCGGCGCGCTTGTCCTGCCCGGGGCGTGCGGCGGGGGCCGGGACGGGAGCCGTGGCCGGTTCCGGGGGCGGCGTGGGGGCCGGTACGGGCGTGGGCGCCGTGTCCTCCCGGTCGCCCACGCTGACGCCCTGGGTGAGGTCGGCGACGATCCGGGAGGGCGGCATGCCGTGCAGGACGGCGCCGTCGAGGTCGGCCGCGGCGGCGGCCGCGATGTCCACGGCGTCCAGCTGCCGGTCCATGGCGGGCTGCGGCACCGCGGAGCGCCTGGGGCGGCTCCGGCGCTTGGCGATGGCCTCCTCCTCGGCGCTGCCGGGGTCGTACCCCTGCGGGGCGCTCCGGCGCCCGCGGGGGCGCGCGGGCAGCGCCTCGCGCCACTGGTCGTCGTACCGCTGGTCGTCGTCGGTGAACTCGTCGAACTCGCCGAACTCGCCGCCGGCCGGATCGGACACCAGCCCCAGGCGTACGCCGAGCGCGCGCAGCCGCTGCGGGATGGCGTTGACCGGGGTGGCGGTGACCACGAGCAGCCCGAAGACCGTGAGCAGCACGAGCAGCGGAACGGCCAGGACGTCGGTCATGGCGTAGGTCAGCGGGGTCGCCGCGCCCCAGCCGATGAGGCCGCCGGCGTCCCGTATGGCCTGCATGCCGGCGCTGCGCGCGGGAGAGCCGCAGGCGATGTGGACCTGGCCCAGCACGCCGATGACGAGCGCGGACAGGCCGATGACGATCCGTCCGTTGGCCTCCGGCTGCTCCGGGTGCCGGATGAACCGCACGGCGATGACCGCGAGCAGTATCGGCACGAGCAGATCGAGGCGGCCGAAGGCGCCGGTCACCAGGATCTCCACGAGGTCCCCTACAGGGCCGCGCAGATCGGCCCAGGTGCCGGCGGCGACGATCAGCGCCAGGGCGAGCAGCAGCAGCGCGACGCCGTCCTTGCGGTGGGCCGGGTCGAGGTTCCTGGCGCCCTGCCCTATGCCGCGGAAGACGGCGCCGACGGCGTGCGCCAGGCCGAGCCAGAGGGCGCGCACCAGCCGGTAGACGCCCCCGGTGGGACTGGGGGCCGGCTTCGGCGCGGGCACGGCCTTCCTCGCCACGGCCTTCCTGGCGGGCGCCTTCTTGGCCGGGGCCTTCTTCGCGGCGGCCTTCTTCGCCGGTGCCTTCGCCGGAGCGGCCGCCTTCCTGGCGGGCTGCTTCTTGGCTGCGGAGGGACGTGAGGCCATGGATGTGAGATTACCGGGGGAGACGACAGCGGACACGTGTGCCCACAGCTTCACCCGTTCGTGTCGTCCTTGGGTCAACCCGGAACTGACGCTCGCTCATCGGTGACCGCGCCCGCCGCAGGGTCAGTTCTGCGACGGCATGGAGGCGCTGCCGCCGCCCGTGCCCGGCTCGAGAGCGTCGAGTGCGCGGCGCAACCCCGTCAGTTTCCGTTCGAGATGGGCCGCGGTGGCCACCGCGGCCGCGTCCGCCGACTCGTCGTCGAGCTGCTTGGACAGGGCCTCGGCCTGCTCCTCGACGGCCGCCAGCCGGGCGGACAGTTCGGCGAGGAGCCCGGCCGACTCCTTGCCGCCGCCGACGACGCTCTTGCCGTTGCCGCCCTCCAACTGGAGCCGCAGCAGCGCCGCCTGTTCCCGGAGCTGGCAGTTCTTCATGTACAGCTCGACGAAAACGGAGACCTTCGCGCGCAGCACCCAGGGATCGAACGGCTTCGAGATGTAGTCCACCGCGCCGGCCGCGTACCCCCGGAAGGTGTGGTGCGGGCCGTGGTTGATGGCGGTGAGGAAGATGATCGGGATGTCCCGGGTCCGCTCTCGCCGCTTGATGTGCGCCGCGGTTTCGAAACCGTCCATTCCTGGCATCTGGACGTCCAGCAGAATGACCGCGAAATCGTCCGTGAGCAGTGCTTTGAGCGCTTCCTCCCCGGACGATGCCCGCACCAGCGTCTGATCGAGCGCAGAGAGGATGGCCTCCAGCGCCAGCAGATTCTCCGGCCGGTCATCGACCAGGAGGATCTTGGCCTTCTGCACCATGGCCCGCCCTCCTCGCCCCGGCGGTACACCGGGCGCCGCCCCAGGGGACGACTCCCTTTCGCCGCCCGTCCTTGTGCCGGTCATGGTAGCCGCACCCCGCCTGTCGCCACACCCTGTCACCGCGATGTCACTGTGCACGTAGCAGAAACGCGGCGGGAGACCAGAAGGTTCCCCGATTCCCGCACTTCCACACCCCTGCCGCCACCCTGCGACACCAACTCCCGATCCACGTCGAAGGTTCCCGGCACCTTCACCCGACTTTCACCCGAACCGGGCCGTCCCGGCCACCCGGCGACGGCCCCTCGCTCATTCCGTGCGCATCCACTGCTCCATCACGGCCAGCAGGTGATCGGGGTCGACCGGCTTCGTCACGTAGTCGGACGCGCCCGACTCGATCGCCTTCTCACGGTCGCCCTTCATCGCCTTGGCGGTCAGCGCGACGATCGGCAGCCCGGCGAACTGGGGCATCCGCCGGATCGCCGTGGTGGTCGCGTACCCGTCCATCTCGGGCATCATGATGTCCATCAGCACCACGGCCACGTCGTCGTGCTGCTCCAGGACCTCGATGCCCTCGCGGCCGTTCTCGGCGTACAGCACCGACAGGCCGTGCTGCTCCAGGACGCTGGTGAGCGCGAACACGTTCCGGATGTCGTCGTCGACGATCAGCACCTTCTCACCGCCGAACCGTACCGGCCGGTGCACCGGGTGCGAGGCCTCCTGCTGCTCCGCCACGGGCCAGTGCTCGGTGCGCTGCTCGGTCGCCGGAGCGCCCCGGCGACGGCGCCGGAAGAGCGCGGCGGCGCCGTTCTGGGTCTCGTGGTACGACTTCACCTCGGCCGGCGTCTCGACCTCCACCGCGGACAGCTCCAGGGAGTGGTTCTGGGAGGCGACCAGGTCGCCCGCCTCCAGCGCGGGCAGGGACTGCTGGTAGCCCTGCGGCGGCAGTTCGCTCGGGTGCAGCGGCAGATACAGCGTGAACGTCGAGCCGCGTCCCGGTTCGCTCTGTGCGTGGATCTCACCGCCGAGCAGCTGCGCGATCTCCCGCGAGATCGACAGCCCGAGGCCCGTACCGCCGTACTTGCGGCTGGTCGTGCCGTCCGCCTGCTTGAACGCCTCGAAGATCACCCGCATCTTGCTGGCCGCGATGCCGATGCCGGTGTCGGTCACGGAGAACGCGATCAGCGGCCCGGCCGGGTCGGTCAGCGACCCGGCCTCCAGCAGCTGCTCCCGGATCCCCAGCGGCACGTCCGCGCCGGCCGGCCGGATCACCAGCTCGACCGAGCCGGAGTCGGTGAACTTCACCGCGTTGGACAGCAGGTTCCGCAGCACCTGGAGCAGCCGCTGCTCGTCGGTGTGCAGGGTGGCGGGCAGCTCCGGCGAGACCCGCACGGACAGGTCGAGGCCCTTCTCGGCGGTCAGCGGCCGGAAGGTGGCCTCCACGTAGTCCACGAGCTGGACCAGCGCGATACGCGTCGGGGAGACGTCCATCTTGCCCGCCTCGACCTTCGACAGGTCGAGGATGTCGTTGATCAGCTGGAGCAGGTCGGAACCGGCCCCGTGGATGGTCTCGGCGAACTCCACCTGCTTCGGCGAGAGGTTCCCCTCGGCGTTGTCGGCGAGCAGCTTGGCCAGGATCAGCAGCGAGTTCAGCGGCGTGCGCAGCTCGTGCGACATGTTGGCCAGGAACTCGCTCTTGTAGCGCATGGACACCGCGAGCTGCTCGGCCCGCTCCTCCAGGACCTGCCGCGCCTCCTCGATCTCGGTGTTCTTCACCTCGATGTCGCGGTTCTGCTGGGCCAGCAGCTCGGCCTTCTCCTCGAGTTCGGCGTTGGAGGCCTGCAGCGCCTTCTGACGCTGCTCCAGCTCCTCCGACCGCAGCCGGAGTTGCTCGGTCAGCTCCTGCGACTGCCGCAGCAGCACCTCCGTCTTGGTGTTGACGGAGATGGTGTTGACGCTGGTCGCGATCATCTCGGCGATCTGGTTGAGGAAGTCCCGCTGGATCTGTGTGAACGGCGTGAAGGAGGCCAGCTCGATCACACCGAGCACCTTGCCCTCGAACAGCACCGGCAGCACGATCACCTGTGCGGGCGGCGCCTCACCGAGCCCGGAGGAGATCTTCAGGTAGCCGCTGGGGGCGTTCTCCACCAGGATCGTGCGCTTCTCCTCGGCGGCCGTCCCGATGAGCGCCTCACCGGGCTTGAACGACGTCGGCATGGACCCCATCGAGTAGCCGTACGAACCGAGCATCCGCAGCTCGTACTGGTCGTCGCTGTCGGCGGCGAGGTCCTTGCCGTCCAGGAGCGGCATGGCGACGAAGAACGCGCCGTGCTGCGCGGAGACCACCGGCGTCAGCTCGCTCATGATCAACGAGGCCACGTCCTCCAGATCGCGGCGCCCCTGCATCAGCGCCGAGATGCGGGCCAGATTGCCCTTGAGCCAGTCCTGCTCCTTGTTGGCGATGGTGGTGTCGCGCAGGTTGGCGATCATCTTGTTGATGTAGTCCTGCAGCTCCTGGATCTCGCCGGAGGCGTCGACGTCGATCTTCAGGTTCAGGTCGCCCCGGGTCACCGCCGTCGCCACGCGCGCGATGGCACGCACCTGCCGGGTCAGGTTCCCGGCCATCTCGTTCACGGACTCCGTCAGGTCCCGCCAGGTGCCGTCGACGTCACGCACGCGTGCCTGGCCGCCGAGCTGACCCTCCGTACCCACCTCACGGGCCACCCGGGTGACCTCCTCGGCGAAGCTGGACAGCTGGTCCACCATGGTGTTGATCGTCGTCTTGAGCTCGAGGATCTCGCCCCGGGCATCGATGTCGATCTTCTTGGTCAGGTCACCCTTGGCGATGGCCGTGGTGACCATGGCGATGTTGCGGACCTGACCGGTCAGGTTGGACGCCATCTGGTTCACCGACTCGGTCAGGTCCTTCCACGTACCGGCCACACCCGGCACCCGCGCCTGACCGCCGAGGATGCCGTCCGTGCCCACCTCGCGGGCCACCTTGGTGACCTGGTCGGCGAACGAGCTCAGCGTCTTGACCATCGTGTTGATCGTGTCGGCGAGCTGCGCGACCTCACCGCTCGCCTCGATCGTGACCTGCCGGGTCAGGTCGCCGTTGGCCACCGCGGCCGACACCTGCGAGATGTTGCGGACCTGCATGGTCAGGTTGTTGGCCATCAGGTTGACGTTGTCGCTGAGGTCCTTCCAGATGCCCGTCACGCCCGGCACCCGCGCCTGACCGCCGAGGATGCCCTCCGTACCCACCTCACGGGCCACCCGGGTCACCTGCTCGGCGAAGCTGGACAGCTGGTCGACCATGGTGTTGACGGTCGTGACCAGCTCGAGGATCTCACCCTTGGCGTCAACGGTGATCTTCTTCGACAGGTCGCCCTTGGCGACCGCCGTCGTGACCTCGGCGATGTTGCGCACCTGGATGGTCAGGTTGTTCGCCATGAAGTTCACGGACTGCGTGAGGTCCTTCCAGGTGCCCGCGACCCCCTGCACCTCCGCCTGGCCGCCGAGCATGCCCTCGGTGCCCACCTCACGGGCCACGCGCGTGACCTCCTGGGCGAACGACGACAGCTGGTCCACCATCGTGTTCAGGGTGTTCTTCAGCTCCAGGATCTCCCCGCGCGCGTCCACCGTGATCTTCTGCGACAGGTCACCCCGGGCCACCGCGGTCGCGACCTGGGCGATGTTGCGCACCTGGGCCGTGAGGTTGCCGGCCATGCCGTTCACCGAGTCGGTCAGGTCACGCCACACGCCCGCCACGCCGGGCACCTGCGCCTGACCGCCGAGCCGGCCGTCCGTACCCACCTCGCGGGCCACCTTGGTGACCTGGTCCGCGAAGGCGGAGAGCTGGTCGACCATCGTGTTGATGGTGTTCTTCAGCTCCAGGATCTCGCCGCGCGCGTCGACGTCGATCTTCTGCGACAGGTCACCCCGGGCCACCGCCGTCGTCACCTGGGCGATGTTGCGCACCTGCGAGGTCAGGTTCCCGGCCATCGAGTTGACGGAGTCGGTGAGCTCCTTCCACGTGCCCGAGACGCCGTCCACCCGCGCCTGACCGCCCAGACGGCCCTCGGTGCCCACGTCCCGCGCCATCCGCGTCACCTGGTCGGCGAAGCTCGACAGCTGGTCCACCATCGTGTTCACGGTGTTCTTCAGCTGGAGCATCTCGCCGGAGACGTCCACGGTGACCTTCTGCGACAGGTCACCGTTGGCCACCGCCGTCGTCACCTGGGCGATGTTGCGCACCTGACCGGTGAGGTTGCGGAACGCCGTGTTGACGGAGTCCGTCAGGTCCTTCCAGGTACCGGCCGCCCCCGGCACCTGCGCCTGACCGCCCAGCTCACCCTCGACACCGACCTCCCGCGCCACGCGCGTGACCTCGGCACCGAACGCCGACAGCTGGTCGACCATCCCGTTGACGGTGTTCTTCAGCTCCAGCATCTCGCCGGCCACGTCCACGGTGACCTTCTGCGACAGGTCGCCGTTGGCCACCGCCGTCGTCACGGCGGCGATGTCCCTCACCTGCGTGGTCAGATTCCGGAACACGGTGTTGACGGAGTCCGTCAGGTCCTTCCAGGTGCCCGCCGCGCCCGGCACGTTCGCCTGCCCGCCGAGCTGCCCCTCGGCCCCGACCTCGTTGGCCACCCGGGTGACCTCGTCGGCGAAGATCCGCAGCATCTCGGTCATCTGGTTGATCGTCTCGGCCAGCTGCGCGACCTCGCCGCGCGCGGGGACGGTCACCTTCTGCGACAGGTCACCGTTGGCCACGGCCGTGGTCACCTGGGAGATCCCACGCACCTGGGCGGTGAGACTGCCCGCCATGGTGTTGACGGAGTCGGTGAGCTCCTTCCACACACCGGCGACCCCGGGCACCTGCGCCTGCCCGCCCAGGATGCCCTCCGTACCCACCTCACGGGCGACCCGGGTCACCTCGGAGGAGAAGGAGGACAACTGCTCCACCATCGTGTTGACGGTGTTCTTCAGCTCCAGCATCTCGCCGGCCACGTGCACCGTGACCTTGCGGGACAGGTCACCGCGCGCGACGGCCGTGGTCACCAGCGCGATGTCGCGCACCTGGGCGGTGAGCCGGTTCGCCATCGTGTTGACGGACTCCGTCAGGTCCTTCCACGAACCCGACATACCGCGGACCCGGGCCTGACCGCCCAGCTTGCCCTCGGTGCCGACCTCGCTGGCCACCCGCGTGACCTCGTCGGTGAACGTCGACAGCTGATCGACCAGGTTGTTGACCGTCCGCCCGACCTTCAGGAACTCACCCCGCAGCGGATGACCGGTGCCCTCCGGCGCCTGCGTCCTGAGCTCCATCCGCGGCGAAAGATCACCCTCGGCGACCGCCGTCAGCACCCGGCTCACCTCGGAGACAGGCCGTACGAGGTCGTCCACCAGCGCGTTCGAAGCGTCGATGGCGACCGCCCAGGAGCCCTCGCAGGCCCCCGTCTCCAGCCGTTCGGTGAGCTTGCCCTCACGGCCCACCACGCGCCGCACCCGGGACAGCTCCCCCGTCAGGTGCATGTTCCGGTCGGCCACCTCGTTGAACACGGCCGCGATCTCGGACATCACGCCGTCCCCGGACACCGTGAGCCGCTTGCGGAAGTTGCCGTCCCGCATGGCCACGAGAGCCACGAGCAGCCGGTCCAGGGCGGCGGTGTCCACCTGAGTGGTCCCAGTCCGCCGCCTGCTCTGGGACGGTCCGCTCTTCGCGCGCGTGTTCGTGCTCCGCGTCGCTGCGCCAGACTCCACTGTGTCCCTCCCGCAGGGATCGACCGTTACTGCTGTGCTCGGGTGCTTCTGTACCGCACGCCGGTTACTGATGCGTGTTTCTGCCAGACGAGATCCGTCCGCACCAAGGGCTGCTGCCCTCCGTGCACGGAACGCACTCGGACTGACCGGACCTTCACCAGAAGCTTGCCCAGTGTTTCACCCCGGCCGAACCAGGCCATAACAGTTCGGCAGCTTCGCACATCGTCCGCACACTCTGGGGGCGTAATCACCGCCGACCGGCATCCGCACGGACCGCGAAGGTAAGTAACCTTGCATGCGGCTGTCCAGCCACCCCGGTTTCGTCCGGCCTGGGCGGTGGCACGAGAACGAGCGGGCATCGGAGGGGCGGCCGCAGACCATGACCACCGGACTGATCCCTGGGGGGCAGCCCCCGGACCCCCGGCCGACGGGCACGCGGATGCCGCATCAGCGCCGCGAGCCGGACGGTCCCGCACCCCTGCACGTCGACAACAGGTCGAGGAGTTCTGTGATCACCGCGCGCGCGGCCGCCAGCTTCGAGCCCGTCGGGCGATCGGTCGCGACCGCCCGGTCCTTCGTCCGCGACACCCTCCAGGGGTGGGGTTTCGCCGACATCGTTGACGACGCGGTGGTCCTCACCAGTGAACTGGTGACCAACGCGGTGGTGCACGCCGGTACCGCCGCGGACGTGCTGTGCCTGCGCACCGAGGACGGCGTGCGCATCGAGGTCGCCGACCGCTATCCGGAGCGCGAGGTACCCCTCCAGGGGCCGGCCGCCACCATGGGCAGCCCCGACCGGGAAGGCGGCCGCGGACTCCAGCTGTGCGCGGCCCTCGCCGCCCGCTGGGGCGTGGAGTACACGCCCACGTACAAGAACGTCTGGTTCCAGCTGGACCTGCCCGAACGCCCGGTCGGCACCCGTGCCGCCGGCCCTCCCCTGCCCGCGGACCTGCTCCCGCTGGCCGACGGCAGAGTCCGCGTCGCGGTCGTCCAGATCGACCGCAAGGGCTCCATCGCGGCCTGGAACGAGGACGCCGAGGAACTCTTCGGCCACCCCGCCGACCAGGTCACCGGCAGGCCGCTGACCGACTTCGCGGCCTGGCCGCACACCCCGGGCACCGGCACCGGCATCGCCGAGGCCCTCCAGCTCTCACGCTGGGAGGGCAGTTACGGCATCCGCTGCGCCGACGGCCGGGTGACCCCGGTGTACGCCTCCCATCTCCGGGTCCGCGACACGGGCGGCGAACCCTCCACGGTCTGCCTGCTGGTGCGGGACCACGAGCGCGCCGTCCTGCAGACGCCGTCCCGCATGCCCTCCTCCGATCCCGCACCGTCCGCCGACGGCCAGAGCACCGACCCCTTCGAGGTGTTCATCGGCTCCCCCGCGCCGGACGACCTGGACGGCCTTCTGCAGCGCACCGTGGAACGAGCCCGCGACATGCTCGACGGCGACGCGGCCTTCCTGCTGCTCGCCACCGACGACGAGACGGAGCTGGAGGTCCGCGCCTCCACCGGCCTGCCCTCCGCCCGCCAGCGCTTCGCCCGCGTCCCCGTGGAGGCGGGTCCGGGCCGCTACGGCTCGGCCCGCATGCCGGCCGTCCACGACGATCTCACCGCGGTACCCGGCGCCGTGCCCCTGCTGAACCACACGGGCATGCGCTCGGTCATCACGGTCCCGCTGAAGGTCGAGGGCCGCCTCACCGGCTCCCTGGGCGTCGCGGCGGAGGCCGCGGGCAGATACTCCAACGAGGAGGCGCTGCGGCTGCAGTTCGCCGCGGACCGGATCGCCCTGGCCGTCGAGTCGGCCCGTCTGGGCGAGTTGGAGCGGCTTCGCCGCGGTTCCCTGAGCTTCCTGGTGGAGGCCTCCGACCTGCTCGCCGGCACTCTGGACCGCGACCAGACACTCGCCCTGATGGCGCAGATGACGGTACCCAAGCTGGCCACCTGGTGCGCCGTCTACACCATCGCCGACCAGGCCTCCGAGCCGTACCTGTCGTACGTGCTGCACGAGGACGAGGAGCTCATCGACGGCATCAAGTCCCTGCTGTCGAAGATCTCTCCGCCCGACCCGGTGCCGACGCCGGGCGCCCGTGTCTGGTCGGCCCCCGGCGAGGTGGCCCACCAGGCGGCGCTGCGCAGCTCCATGCGCAGCCTCGGCCTGACCGGCGGTCCCACGTACCGCATGTCCTCGGGCATCGGCCCGACCCTGGCCACGGCCTCCGCGGTCGGCGGTGAGACGGTCGTCCTGCCGCTGGTCGCCCGCAACCGCGTCATCGGCATGCTCACGCTGGGCAAGCCCACCGACGAGCACTTCCGCCAAGAGATCCTGGAACTCGCCGAGGACCTGTCCCGCCGTGCCGCCCTCGCGCTGGACAACGCCCGCCTGTACTCGGAGCGCACGGCCATCAGCCAGGCGCTCCAGCGCAGCCTCCTGCCGCCGGGACAGCCGCACATCGAAGGCGTCGAGGTCGAGGTCATCTACCGCGCGGCCGGCGAGGGCAACGAGGTCGGCGGTGACTTCTACGACGTCTTCCCCATCGACGACGACACGTACGGCTTCGCCATCGGCGACGTCTGCGGTACGGGCCCGAACGCGGCGGCCGTCACGGGCCTGGCCCGGCACGCGCTGCGCCTGCTGGCGCGCGAGGGGCTGAGCGGTCCCGCGGTGCTGGAACGCCTGAACTCGGCGATCCTCGACGAGGGCGACCGCAGCCGCTTCCTGACGCTGCTGTACGGCGAGTTGCGGCCACGGGAGGACGGCAGCGCGGAGCTGAAGGTGGTCTGTGCCGGCCACCCGCTCCCGTTGCGCCTGCGCCAGGACGGCACGGTGGAGGCGGCGGCCGAACCCCAGCCCCTCCTCGGCGTCATCGAGGAACTCGACCTGTACGAGCAGACGTTCACCCTGGATCCCGGTGACGTCCTGCTGTGCGTGACCGACGGCGTGACGGAACGCCGCGAGGGCACCCGCATGTTGGGCGACGACGGTCTCGCCGAGGTCCTCACCACGTGCACGGGCCTCACGGCGGGTGCGGTGGCCGCACGGATCATGCGCGCGGTGGAGCGTTTCGCGTCCGACGCGCCGTCGGACGACATGGCCATCCTGGCGATGCGGGTCCCGGGCATTCACCCGGAGTAGACATGAAAAAGACCCCGCCCGAGAGGGCGGGGTCTTTTTCATGTTCTGGTGGAGCCCCCAAACGGAATCGAACCGTTGACCTTCTCCTTACCATGGAGACGCTCTGCCGACTGAGCTATAGGGGCCTGTCGCTTTCGAGGTTTCCCTCGCGGCAACGAAATAGATCATACCCCGGACAGACCCGAGTTCCCAAACTCGCCCACCGCCTGCTCACGGCCCGCTCAGAAGGCAGGCTGAAGCAGTCCTCCGAGAGCGTTGCAGGCGGACACGATCCGCTGCATGTCCCGCTTGGTCAACGAGGCGTCCACGGGCAGCGCGAGCGTCTCGTCCGAGGCCCGCTCGGTCTCCGGCAGAGCCACGCAGCGCCGGAACTCCGGCAGTCGGTGCACGGGCGTCTTCACGGGCAGCCGGCAGTCAACACCCTTGGCCCGTATGGCCCGAGCGAAGGCGTCGCGGTCCGGCCGGCCGTTGCCGGGAACCCGCACCACGTACTGCTGGTAGGTGTGCCCGTCACCGCCGTCGGGCGTGCGTACGCCCCTGAGCTTCGCGTCGAGGTAGGCGGCCCGCTCCCTGCGCTGGGCCACTTCGTCGTACGGTGCCTCGGACTCGGCCTGCTCCAGCACGAGCAGTCCGTGCCGTTGGCCGAGCGCGTGCAGCCTTGCGACATCCGCCCGTCGTCCGAAGCGATGGACGACAACGACCGCCGCGGTGCGGGGAGTTGTGGACGCCTCGACGGCCGAGGGGTCGAGGCAGTATGTCGCCGGATCTATGTCGGCGAACACCGGAAGCGCACCCGCCAGGGTCACGGCCTCGGCGACCTCGACGTTCCCGAACGCCGGTACGACGACCTCGTCACCGACTCCGACGCCGGCGGCCCTGAGCATTGCAGCAGTACCCATGACATGGATGCTGGTTGCGGAACGTTAACTTCAAGTGACGGACACCAAAAAAGGGTTGGTCCCCGAACCGAAGTTCAGGGACCAACCCTCTCAATATTTGTTCGGCGGTGTCCTACTCTCCCACAGGGTCCCCCCTGCAGTACCATCGGCGCTGTGAGGCTTAGCTTCCGGGTTCGGAATGTAAC